>NZ_JBEXOM010000005.1:0-483326 GCF_040611555.1 Streptomyces sp. NPDC006624
ACCCGGCCGAGTCGGCCGGGAAGGGTGCCGCCCGGGCCCACCTCGGGCCCACCTCGGACGCGGACGGCGTCGAGTACAGCGCCACCGTGCTCGGCAGTCACTGGATCGTGCGACCCGGTGAGGACGACACCCGTGTGGAGGAGTCCGCGGGGGAGCGCCGGCCGGTGACGGCGCCCGACCGTACCGACGGGTCCGTGCTGCGTTTCGGTCCGGGCGTGACCGCCGCCGTCGCCCACCGCACCCACCGGACGTTCCCCACCGCGGTCGCGGCACCGCCTCCCGCGCCCCCGCGCCGGCGATGGCGCAGGCACGCGCTGCCCGCGCTGGTCCTGCTCTGCGTGCTCGCGTTCCTCGCCTGGCAGCGCCTCGGGCCGCCCCTCGCGGTCCGCACGGCCGAGGTCACGGCCCGGCCGGAGGCGCTCGGCTGCGGCGGCACCGCGCACATCGTCGGCGTCGTCACCACGAACGGCCGCCCCGGCACGCTGTCCTACCGCTGGGTCCGCAGCGACGGCACCTCCTCCGGCGTCCTGGAGGAGGTCCTGGTCCGGGGCCAGCGGCAGGCACGACTGCACCTGCGGTGGACCTTCCAGGGCACGGGGCACTACACCGCCCGGGCCGAACTGCGCGTCCTCACCGCGAGCCCCCGGGCCGTGAGCACCCGTTTCACGTACGACTGCCCCTGACCGGTCACCCCGTCCGGCCCGGGCACTGCCCCGTGCGGCGGACGCACCGATCGGTCTCCCAGCACCGGGATCTGTACATTTGTGCGGAAGGGCAGACAAAATGCCAGGCGTGCAGACGGCCGTGCCCGTCCCATGACCCGCGCAGGCGAGGGCCACATGTTCGATGTGAGTGCTCCGATCCTGATCACGTTCCTCGTGTACGTGGCAGCCATGATCGGAACGGGTGTCTGGGCGTACCGCCGCACTCACACGTTCGCCGACTTCGCCCTCGGCGGCCGCAGGCTCAGCTCCTTCGTCGCGGCCCTGTCCGCAGGGGCCAGCGACATGTCCGGCTGGCTGTTCCTCGCGCTGCCCGGAGCGGTGTACGCGGCCGGGCTCGGCGCCAGCTGGATCGCCGTCGGCCTGGTCGTCGGCACCTACCTCAACTGGCTCTTCGTCGCGCCCCGGCTGCGGACCTACACCGAGCGCGCCGAGAACGCCGTGAGCCTGTCGGCGTATCTCGAGGAGCGGTTCGAGGACCGCACCCGGATGCTCCGGCTGGTGTCGGCCGCCGTCACCCTGGTGTTCTTCACCGTCTACGTGGCCAGCGGCCTGGTGGCCGGCGGACTGCTGTTCGAGCAGGTCTTCGACGTCCGCTTCGGGCTCGGGGTGACCCTGACCGCCCTGGTGATCGTCGTCTACGCGGGCCTGGGCGGCTTCCTCGCCGTGAGCATGACGCACGTACTGCAGGGGACCCTGATGCTCCTCGCGCTGGTCGTGCTCCCCCTGACCGGCGTCGCGGTGCTCGGCGGCTTCGGCGCCATGGGCGGGGCCGTCGACGACAAGAGCCCGAAGCTGCTCGACATGGGGGCCAGAGTCGGCTACGCGGACGGCCAGTGGTCGGCGGGCGGCTCGCTCGGCGTCGTGGCCACGATCTCGCTGCTCGCCTGGGGCCTGGGCTACTTCGGGCAGCCGCACATCCTGGCCCGTTTCATGGGCATCCGCAGCACCCAGGCCGTCCCCGCGGCCCGCCGGATCGGCACGGCCTGGGTCGCCGTCGTGCTCGCCGGCGCCACCCTCGTCGGGCTGGTCGGCATCGCGCAGCTGGACACCCCGCTCACCCAGCCCGACACGGTGTACATCGCCCTGGCCCGGACCCTGCTCACCCCCTGGGTCGCCGGCGTGATGCTGATCGCGGTCCTGGCCGCGATCATGTCGACCGCCGACAGCCAGCTCCTGGTGTCGTCCACCGCCCTCACCGAGGACTTCTACCGCGCCTTCCTGCACCGGCGGGCCACGGACCGGACCCTGGTGCGGGTCGGCCGCGCCGCCGTCGTGGTGGTGATCGTGGTGGCCTATGTGATCGCGCTCCGACGTGGCGGGCTGCTGGACATCGTCGGCCAGGCCTGGGCCGGTTTCGGGGCCGCCTTCGGGCCGGTGGTCCTGCTCTCGCTGTACTGGCCGCGCATGACCTGGGCCGGGGCCATGGCCGGGATCGTCTCGGGCGCGGCCACGGTCCTGGCCTGGGACCACCTCAACCCCCTGCTCGGGCCCCTGGAGTCGGGCATCTACGAGATGGTCCCGGGCGTCCTCGTCGCCACGGCCGCCGCACTGCTCTTCGGCCGGTTCGTCGGCCAGCCGCCCAAACGCGCCTTCTGGCGGATGCCGGGCGGAGGCGTGAGCCAGATGCTGGTGACGCCCTTCCTCAACAACGCGCCCGTCGGCATGGCCGTCCTGGACGCGGACCTGCGCTACGTCTGGGTGAACGAGCCGCTGGAGCGTCTCATCCCGCTCGAACGGCGGCTCGGGCAGCGGCCCAGGGACGTGCTCCCGGAGGAGGAGGCGGAGGCCTTCGAGAAGCAGATGAGCAAGGTCCTGGAGACCGGGGAACCGGTGCTGGACCACGAGTACCGCGGCCCCGGCTATCTCGACCCCGACCGGATCCGCGCCTGCTCCGCCTCCTTCTTCGGCATGAAGGACCGCAAGGGCCGCATCGTCGGCGTCTCCTACATGGTCGTCGACGTCACCGAGCGCTGGCGGGCCCAGGAGCGCCTGGCCCTGCTGAACGACGCCGGCGCGCGGATCGGCAGCACGCTGGAGATCACGCGGACCGCGCAGGAACTGGCCGAGGAGGCGGTGCCCTCGGTCGCCGAGTTCGTCGCCGTCGACCTGCTGGACTCGGTCATGCGGGGCGAGGAGCCGGCGCCCGGACCGGTGGACATGACGCCCGTCATCCGCCGCGCGGCCCAGCAGTCGGTGCGCGAGGGCTGCCCGGAGGCGAGCCTGCCCGTGGGCGGAACGGTCCGGCGCGCCCGCCTCTCGCCCGTCACCCAGTGCCTGATGGAGAGCCGGACGCTGGTGGAGCGGGTCCTGGACCTCTCGCACAGCGCCTGGGTGACGGAGGACGAGTCGCTGGGCTCGACGCTGCGCGACTTCGACTTCCGCTCGCTGATGGTCGTACCGGTGCGGGCGCGCGGCGTCACCCTCGGCGTGGCGACGTTCGCCCGGACCGACCGCACGGGCCCGTTCGAGGACGACGACGTGCGTCTCGCCGAGGAACTCGTCTCCCGGGCGGCCGTCTCCGTCGACAACGCGCGCCGCTTCACCCGCGAACGCACCGCGGCCCGCTCCATGCAGCGCTACCTGCTGCCGCACGAGCTGGCCGGGGGCTCCGCGCTGGACGTGGCGTCCTGGTACCTGCCCGCGGACGCCCCCAGCGGGGTGGGCGGCGACTGGTTCGACGTGATCCCGCTGTCCGGGGCCCGGGTCGCCCTGGTCGTCGGGGACGTCGTCGGGCACGGCATGAACGCGGCGGCCACCATGGGGCGCCTGCGCACGGCGGTCCGCACGCTCGCCGACCTGGACCTGCCCCCGGACGAGCTGCTGGCGCATCTGGACGACCTGGTCATCGGCCACCTGGGGGACTACGGCGACAAGGAGTCCACGGCGGCCGACGACGAGACGGCGGGCGCCGCGTTCCTGGGCGCCACGTGCCTGTACGCCGTGTACGACCCGGTCAGCAGACGGTGCACGCTGGCCCGCGCGGGCCATCTGCCGCCCGTGATCGTCGGCCCCGAGGGCACCGCCGCCCTCCTCGACCTGCCCGCCGGCCCGCCCCTCGGCCTCGGATACCTGCCCTTCGAGTCCGTCGAGGTGGAACTGGCCGAGGGCAGCCTCATCGCCCTCTACACGGACGGGCTCATCGAGACCTACGACCGGGACATCGACGTGGGGCTCGACCGGCTGGGCGACGCCCTCGCGGCGCGCGGGACGCGGCTGGAGGAGATCGGCCAGGGCGTCGTGGACGCCCTGCTGACGGGCCCGCCGTCCGACGACGTCGCCCTGCTGCTCGCCCGGACGCACGTCCTGGCCGCGGAGCAGGTCGTCTCCTGGGACCTGCCCAGCGACCCGGCCGCCGTCGCCCACGCCCGCGGCCTCGCCGTGCGGCAGCTGGAGCAGTGGGGCATGCCGGACCTGACCTTCACCACGGAGCTGATCGTCAGCGAGCTGGTCACCAACGCCATCCGCCACGCCTCCGGCCCGGTCTGCCTGCGGCTGATCCGCGACCGCGGGCTCATCTGCGAGGTCTCCGACGGCGGCAGCACCGCACCGCGCCTGCGCCACGCCCGGACCACCGACGAGGGCGGACGGGGCCTGCTGATCGTGGCCCAGCTGGCCCAGCGGTGGGGCACGCGCTTCACCACCAACGGCAAGATCATCTGGACGGAGCAGGTCATACAGCACGGCGACGACTTCGAAGGGCGGACACGATGACCGTTCTGGTGGGATACGCGACCGTCCACGGCTCCACCCGGGAGATCGCGCAGCGGATCGGCGCGAGGCTGCGGGCGGCCGGCGTCGAGACCGACGTGCGGCCGTTCGAGTCGGTCGGCGACACCGGCGGGTACGACGCGTTCGTCCTGGGCAGCGCCGTGTACGACCAGAAGTGGCTGGGCCCGGCCCGGGACTTCGTCCGCCGTGCCCCGGCCGCGCTCGGCTCCCGGCCGGTCTGGCTGTTCAGCGTGGGCATGCCGGGAGCACTGCGAGGCCCGTGGAAGCGGCTGATCCGCTACGAGGTGCCCGCCATCGAGAAGGACCTCGCGACGCCGTTCACCGCCCGCGAGCACCGGCTGTTCTCCGGGGTGCTCGAGCCCGGGCACCTGACCCCCCGCAGCCGGCTGCGGTTCCGGCTGATGGGCTGCCGGTACGGCGACCACCGCGACTGGCCGGAGATCGAGGCGTGGGCCGAGTCCGTCGCGGGGACGCTCGCGCGCCGGTGACCCCGGTGCGCCGTCAGCGCTCCGTGAGGGAGGCGAGGGCGGCGTCGAGGCGGCGGGTGGCCTCCTCGGCGACCGGGCGCAGGGCGTCCAGCTCGGTGAGGGCGACCATCGTGTTCGGGTCCAGGGCCTGGACCGCGGTGCGGTCGCCGTCCCTGCGGACCACCACGTTGCACGGCAGCAGCAGGCCGATCGAGCGGTCGGTGTCCAGGGCGCGGTGGGCCAGGGGCGGGTTGCAGGCGCCGAGGATGACGTAGTCCTCCATGTCGTGGTCCAGCTTGGCCTTGAGGGTGGCGGTGACGTCGATCTCGGTGAGGACGCCGAAGCCCTGGGCGGCCAGGGCGTCCCGGGTGCGGGCGACGGCGGTGGCGAAGTCGGTGTCGAGATGCACGGTGCGGTCGTAGCGCATGGGGTGGCCCTTCTTCGTCATGGGTCGGGCGGACGGGTGTCCGGTCCCGCCCGAGGTACTCGTGCGGTGGTGCCTGAGGCGGCCTCCGCCCCCGGTTATACCCCCTGGGGTACTTGTGTTACGGTCGATAGCATACCCCCCGGGGTAATTTTCACGGGAAGGGAGTGCCTTGTGTTCTTCGTCGACACGATCGAGGTGCCGGGACTCGGCAACCGGAGCTATCTGGCGGGCGGCGAGCGCACGGCTGTGGCGATCGACCCGCCGCGTGACGTCGACCGGGTGATCGCGGCGGCGGCCCGGCGCGGGGTGCGGATCGTGCACGTGCTGGAGACACACGTGCACAACGACTACGTCACCGGCGGCCTGGAGCTGGCCCGGCTCACCGGCGCGGCCTACCGGGTGCCCGCCGGAGCCCGCGTCTCCTTCCCGCGCGTCCCCGTGCGCGACGGCGACCGCACGGAGGTCGACACCGCGGCCGGCCTGGCCGTGCGCGCCCTGTCGACTCCAGGGCACACCCCGCACCACACCTCCTACGTCCTGGAGGACAACGGCACGGCGGTCGCGGTCTTCACCGGCGGCTCGCTGCTGATCGGCGCGGTCGGGCGCCCCGACCTGGTCGAGCCGCGGCTGACCGAACGGCTGGCCCGCGAGCAGCACGCCTCCGCGCACCGGCTCGCGGCCGAGCTGCCCGACGACACGTCCGTCCTGCCGACGCACGGGTTCGGCAGCTTCTGCTCGTCCTCGCAGGCGGAGGGCAGCGACACGACCATCGGCAAGGAGAAGGCGTCCAACGAGGCCTTCACCCGGGACGTGGACACCTTCGTCGCCGACCTGCTGGCCGGACTGGACGACATCCCTGCGTACTACGCGCACATGGGCCCGGTGAACGCCGCCGGACCCGCGCCCGCCGACCTCACCCCGCCCGCGCCGGCCGACGCCGAGGAGATCGCGGACCGGCTGGCGGCGGGGGAGTGGGTGGTGGACCTGCGCAACCGGGTGGCGTTCGCCGCGGGGCATGTGGCCGGCTCGTTCAACTTCGAGGCGGACGGGAAACTCGCCACCTACCTGGCCTGGCTGATCCCCTGGGGCAAGCCGGTCACCCTGCTCGCCGAGTCGCCCGAGCAGCTCGCCGCGGCGCAGCGCGAGCTGGTCCGGGTCGGCATCGACCGCCCGGCCGCCGCCGCCACCGGCGACCCCGCCGACTGGGTGCGCGAGGGCGAGGAGCCGGCGTCCTTCCCCCGGGCGACCTTCGCCGACCTCGCGGACCGGCGCCCGGCCGGCGGCGTCACCGTCCTCGACGTCCGGCGCGGCTCCGAGCGGTCGGAGGGCCGGATCGAGGGCTCGGTCCACATCCCGATCCACACCCTGCGCCACCGTCTGCACGAGGTGCCCGGCGGTGAGGTGTGGGTGCACTGCGCGAGCGGCATGCGCGCCGCGATCGCCGCTTCCCTGCTGGACGCCGCCGGCCGCGCGGTCGTCGCCGTGGACGACTCCTTCGACGCGGCCGAGCAGGCCGGACTCACCGTCCGCACCCCCTGACCGCGCCGAAGCCGCCGGTGTCCCGCGCGCCGGCGCGCAGAACAGGAGCACGAACACCGAGATGAGCATCTTCCACCGCAGCAGCGCTCCGGGACGCGTGAGCGTCCGGGAGGCGGCCCTGCGCACCGGCCACGCCGACGGCGCCGGCCAGGGCGGCGACGCCGTGCTGCTGGACGTGCGCGAGCCCTATGAGTGGCAGGCCGGGCACGCCCCGCGCGCCGTGCACCTGCCGCTGTCGGCGCTGGCCGCCGGGGCCGGGCTGCCCGCACAGGCGCAGGCGCGGCCCCTGGTCGTGATCTGCCGCTCCGGCAACCGCTCCCGGCAGGCCGCCGAACTGCTCGTGGCGCGCGGCGCGCAGGCCGTGGACGTGATCGGGGGCATGCGGGACTGGGCCGGGGCGGGCCTGCCGGTCGTGGACGCCCGCGGAGGGAACGGCACCGTCGCGTGACCGCTCTCGTCCTCGCCCTGACCGCGGGAGCGGTCATCGGCCTGGCCCTCGGCGCCCTCGGGGGCGGCGGCAGCGTGCTGGCCGTGCCCGCGCTGATCTATCTGCTCGGTTTCAGCCCGGTCGGCGCCACGACCGCGAGCCTGGTCATCGTCACGCTCACCTCGGTCACCGCGCTCGTCGCCCATGCGCGCGACGGTCATGTGCGGTGGCGAGCGGGGCTGCTGTTCGCGGCGGCCGGGATCGTCCCGGCGATGCTGGGCGGGGCGCTGGCCGCCCGCGTCCCGGCGGTCGTCCTCACGGCGGCGTTCGCGGTGGTGGCCGGAGCGGCGGCGGTCCGCATGCTGCGCACCCGCCCGCCGGCGGACGCCGCCGTGACGGTCCGGCCCGGCCGGGCGGCGGCCGCCGGGGCCGGGCTCGGCGCGGTCACCGGGGTCCTCGGCGTCGGTGGGGGCTTCCTCGCCGTACCGGCGCTGGTGAGCGTGCTCGGGCTGCGCATGCGCGAGGCGGTGGGCACCAGTCTGCTCGTCATCACCGTCAACTCGCTGGCGGCGCTGGCGACGCGCGCCGGCACGGTGGAGCGGCTGGATTGGACGGTCGTCGGCCCCTTCGTCGGCGCCGCGATCCTCGGCGCCTGGGACGGCAAGCGGCTGTCGGCGAAGGTCTCCGGGCACACCCTGCAACGGACCTTCGCCGTGGTGCTGCTGGCGGTGGCGGTCTTCATGCTGGTCGACGCGGCGCTGTGACGGCGGCGGCCCCCGGGCGGCTCAGGCCAGCGACAGGAACAGCCTCTCCAGCCGGGCGCGGATGGCGTCCGCGTCCTCGCCGTTCCTGCGGCCGGCGTCGATGTCGGTGACGCACTGCTGCAGACCGGTGGCGATGATCGCGAAACCGGCACGGTCCAGTGCGCGTGAGGCGGCGGCGAGCTGCGTGACGACGTCCTCGCAGTCGCGTCCCTCCTCGATCATCCGGATCACACCGGAGATCTGACCCTGCGCGCGGCGCAGCCGGTTCAGCACGGCCTTGAGGTCCGCGCCCTCGAGCTCCAGCTCCACGATCACTCCTCGTAAAAATACCCCTAGGGGTACTGTACGTCCCGTTTCGGGACGACGGCGATTATCGGGGATGACCTCTGACATGGCCAGCTCGGCGGGAAGCCCGGGCGCCCTCGGGGGTGCGCGGGGCGCCCGGAGTGCCCGGGGGTGCCGCCTCCACGCCGCCGGCGCAGGCCGCTACGTCGTCGCGGCCAGAAGCTGTCCGCAAGCCCCGCTACCGTGCCCCCATGACGAAGACCCCGCGGAGCGTCGCCCGCACGGCCCCTCACCTCGGGGTCCGTGCCCTCAACCGCGCCACCCTCGAACGGCAGCTCCTGCTGCGTCCGTCGCGGATGCCGGTGCCCGGTGCCGTCGAGCACCTGCTCGGGCTGCAGGCGCAGAACGTGAAGCCGCCGTACTACGCGCTCGCCGCCCGGCTCGACGGGTTCACCCCCGAGGCGCTGTCCGGGCCGATGGCCGCCCGCGAGGCCGTCCGCATCGTCACCCTGCGTTCCACGATCCACACCCACACCGCGGACGACTGCCTCGCCCTGCGGCCGCTGACCCAGCCCGCGATGGAGCGGGAGCTGGCGAACTTCGGCAAAGGGCTCGCCGGTGTCGACCTGGACCGGCTGGCCGAGCTGGCCCGCGGCCTCGTCGAGGCCGAGCCGCGCACCATGAAGCAGTTGCGCGAGGAGCTGGCCCGGGAGTGGCCCGACGCCGATCCGCTGTCGCTGTCCGTCGCGGCGCGCTGCCGGCTGCCGCTGGTGCAGGTGACGCCGCGCGGGCTGTGGGGGCGCAGCGGGCAGGTCCGTCTGACCACCGCCGAGCACTGGCTGGGCCGTTCCGCCGGTCCCGCCGCCACACTCGAGTCCCTCGTCCCGCGCTACCTCGCCGCCTTCGGCCCGGCCTGCGTGCGGGACATGCAGACCTGGGCCGGGCTGACCCGGCTGCGCGAGGTCTTCGAACGCCTGCGCCCGCGGCTGGTGACCTTCCAGGACGACAGGGGCGTCGAGCTCTTCGACCTCCCGGACGCGCCCCGCCCCGACCCGGACACCCCGGCCCCGCCGCGCTTCCTGCCCGAGTTCGACAACCTGCTGCTCTCCCACGCCGACCGCACCCGCGTCGTCCCGCCCGAGCACCGCGGCCGCCACTGGCAGGGCAACATCGCCCACTGCACGTTCCTCGTCGACGGCTTCCTCGCGGGTCTGTGGCGGCTGGAGAAGGACGCGCTCGTGATCGAGCCCTTCGCCCGGCTCGGCGGCGCGCGGCGCGACGAGGTCCTCGCCGAGGGGGAGCGGATGCTGCGGGTGATGCACCCGGAGGCGGCGTACGACATCCGCTTCGGCACCGTGCGGAGATGAGCGCCGGGGTGCCTCGGTCCGCCTTCCCTCCGCCGCCCGTGGAAGCGCCTGCATCCGGGGCCGGGCATGGAGAGGGGGCGTTGCGGGCCGCTCGTGGAGGCCCGCAACGCCCCCTGGTACATCACCTGAGGGATACTCAGGAGCTATTCGCAGGTCACGAGTTGACCTGTGCCGTGACCAGGCTGGAGAAGGTGGTCAGGCGGGTGTAGACACCCGGGTGGGCGGCCTGGGCGCAGCCCTCGCCCCAGGAGGTGATGCCTGCCAGGACGCCCCCGATGAGCAGGGGGCCGCCGCTGTCGCCCTGGCAGGTGTCCACGCCGCCGGAGGTCTTCCCGGCGCACACCATGTCGCTCTGCACGAAGTCGGAGCCGTAGGCGCTCGCGCAACCGGAGTCGGACACGGTCGGTACCGTCGCGGTGCGCAGCTGGTTGGAGGAGCTGCCGCCCGAGGAGGTGGTGCCCCAGCCGAGGATGCGGGCGGTGGTGCCGGCCGCGTACACCGAGGTCTGGGAGGCGGAGACGTACTTCGCCGCCGTGTACGGCATCGACGTCGACAGCGTCAGCACGGCCACGTCGTCGCCGTTCGTGGCGTCGGTGTAGCTCGGGTGGATCCAGATCCTGCTGACCCTGCTGACGGTGCCGTCGGAGCCGTTGCGGTAGGTGCGGCCACCGACCACCCGGACGCTGCCGGTGGTCTCGCCGACCATGCAGTGCGCGGCGGTGACGACCTTGGTGGGCGAGACCAGCGTGCCGCCGCAGAACTGGTTCTGCGAGGCGTCGGTGATCTGCATGACGAACGGGTACGCGGACGCGGTGGTCGTGGTGCCGCCGACGATCGGCTGGGGCGCGGCGGCGGCCGTGGGGGCGGCGAGCAGCGCGGCGGTGGCGGCGGCAGCGGTCGCCGCGGCGACGGCGGCGGCCTTTCTGGCAGCGTTGAGCCCGAACATGGGTCTCCTCGGGGAGTTGCCGGTGGGGGATTCGCGCGGGTGGTGGTGCGCGGTGACCCTCACGTCGTCGTTCGGATCCCCGCGTGCCCGGCGAGCGGCACGCCCTCAAGCTAGAGCCGCGCGGCAGGGCTGCCCAATGAGGGAACCCCCTAAGGGAGTTGGGCAGGGAAAACCCTCGGTCCGGCTCCGTGAAACCCTGGCGGGGTCAGGTCGTGCGGCGGCCCGCGGCCAGCCGGACGATGTCCACCCGCGACCGGATCCCCAGCTTCCGGTAGACCCGGGTGAGAGTCGCCTCGACGGTCTTGACGCTGATGAACAACCGGGCCGCGATCTCCCGGTTGGTCGCGCCCTCCATCACCAGCGAGGCGACCTGACGCTCCATCGACGCGAGCCCCTCCAGCGCGTCGAGCGCGACGGGCGGCGCCGCCGCGGTCGGCTCCGCCGCGGCCGGACCGGCCGCGACGGCCGCGTCGACCTGCCGCAGCCAGGGCAGCGCCCGGCAGCGCCGGAACAGCCGGGCGGCCTCGTCGTACGACGCCACGCCCGGCAGGGCGGCGGTGCCGGAGCGGGGCGAGGCGGCGGCCCGGGCGCGCAGCCGCGCCAGCGCGAAGGCGGCCCGGGCCTCCTCCAGGCCGTATCCGAGCCGGCCCAGCCGGTCCTGCACGGACGCCAGCCGCACCAGGGCCGCCTCGTGTTCGCCGCGTGCCGCCCGGACCAGCGCCTCGGCCCGGTCGAGCACCGCCAGCACGCTCTGCCGGCCCAGCCGCAGCGCGTGCACCCGGGCCGTGTCGATGACGTCCTGGGCCTCGCCCGGCTCGCCGACGCGCACCAGGGCCTCGGCGAGGTCGCCGTGCCAGCGGCCGCGGGCCGGGTCGTTGATGCCGAGGCCCTGCTCCAGCTCCCGCACACGGCGCAGCGAACGCACCGCGCCCGTCGGATCGCCGGCCACCAACTGGGCGTAACCCAGGGCCGCCAGGGCCCGCGACAGGTACATCTGGTCGCCGTCGACCTCGGCGTGGTCGGCCGCCTCGCGGGCGAGGGCCAGCGCCCGGTCGACGTCCCCGGCCGACGCCTCCGCGAGGGAGGTGAGCATGGCGGAGGCGCCCTCGCCGATCCCGGAGTCGCGGGCGAGGCGCAGGCTCTCCCGGGCGAGGTCCAGGGCCCGGCCGCAGTGCCCCGAACGCAGCTCGGTGTCGGCGAGGAAGCGCAGGAAGTGCACCTCGCTCTCGACCATGCCGCGCCGCCGCACCTCGCGCAGCAGCGGGGTGATGGTGGCACGGGCCTCGGGCAGCTGGTCGCTCATGATCAGCCACCGGAACCGGGCCGAACCGGCGCCGTTGTGGTGGCAGGCCACATAGGGGTCCTGGGGTTCCCTCAGGGCCCGCTTGACGGTCGTGGGGGCGTCCGGGTGCCCCATCAGCGTCTCGGTGGAGGCCTGGAACGACAGCGCCATCAGCTCGGTGCGCCGGTCCGCGCCCCGGGCGGCCAGCTCCGCCGCGTGCGCGGCCTCCTGCCGGGCCTCGGCGAAGTCGCCCTCGACGACCAGGCCGCGCCAGGCCAGCTGGTAGTGGACCAGGGCGAGCAGCCCCGGGTCGTCGCCCGCGTCGGCCAGGACCTGCGGGAAGACGGCGTCGACCTCGCCGAGGGCCTGTCCGGCGGCCTCGATGACCACCATCCAGGCCCGTACGCGCTCGGCGGGGACCGTGGCGCGCGTCAGCACGTCCCGGGCGATGTCCCGGGCGAGATCCGCCTCGCCCGCCGTGATCGCGTCCTCCGCGGCCTGCAGCCGCCGCTCGTCCGGGCCGGGCGTGCTGTCCGCCGGGGTGTGCCGGGCCGCGAGCAGCCCGAGCGAGGCGGCCACGGACGGCGCCCCGCGGTCCCGGGCCAGCGCAGCGGCCTCGGCGAGCCGGGCCGCCACCTCCGGGTCGGTGCCCGTGGTCGCCAGGGCCAGGTGCCGGGCCCGCTCGATCGGGTCGGAGGCGGCCGTGGACAGCGCGGCGTGCACGGCCCGCCGCTCCTGCGCCGGCGCCTCCGCGTACAGCGCGGCCGAGATCAGCGGGTGGGCGAACCGTACGGCCGGGCCCTCCGTCTCGGTCGCCAGCAGTCCGAGCGCCGCCGCGTGGGCCGTCTCGGCCTCGGCGTGCTCCCGCCCGGCCGCGTGCAGCAGGGCCAGGGTGGGGCGGGCACCGGCGCTGGCCACGAGGAGCGTGCGGCGCGCCTCGTCCGACAGCATCTCCAGCCGGCTCAGCACCAGGGCCCGCAGCGAGGTGGGCACGGGCAGCGGCTCGCCCGGGCGGGGCCGGGCCGGGCTCTCGGCCAGGGCGCGGCCCAGCTCCAGCGCGAAGAGGGGGTTGCCGCCGCTGGTGCGGTGGATGTCACGGACGGTGGAGCGCGACAGGGGCGTGTAGCCGCGGTGGTCCAGCAGTGCGGAGACCTGGGCACGGGTGAGCGGGCCCAGCCGGACGGCGAGGGTGTCGGGCGGGCTGGCGCGCAGGTGACGGTCGTACTCCTGGCCCTCGGTGCGCACCGCCGAGAGCATCTGCACGGGCGTGCCGCCCAGCCGGCGGGCGGCGAAGCCGAGCAGTTCGGCACTGGCGGCGTCCAGCCACTGGAGGTCGTCGGCGACGACGAGGACCGGCCCCTTCTCGGCCAGCGCCCGCAGGGCCGAGAGCACGGCGAGGCGCAGCGCGAGCCCGTCCCGCTGGAGCGTCGACTCGCCGCGGCCGGTGAGCGCCGACTCCAGGGCCGTGCGCTGGGCGGCGGGCATCCGGCCGGAGACCTCGTCGAGGACCAGCCCGAACAGATCGGCCAGGGCCAGGAAGGGCAGGTGGGATTCGGACTCCGTCGCCGAGCAGCGCAACACGGTCCGCGCCGCGCCGCCGTAATCCGCCGCCAGCGCCCGCAGGACTGTCGACTTTCCTATTCCGGCCGGGCCGTGCAGCAGCACACTGCCCCCTCGGCCGAGCTGGTCACGTGCCGACGTGAACAAATCCTCCCGGCCGATGACCAGGTCGGGGCGGCTTCTGGGAGGCTCCTGGAAGTCCCGTCGCACGGTCACCTCTCCCCTCCCTGTGTCGTGTCCTGGCCAATATTAGGCAACGGCTCTTTGAATTTCGGACGGACGGTGTCGTGAGGGAAATAACAACCTGCTCCCGGAGGACGAAATTCACCGGCCCCCGAAAGCGGTGGAAGACGACCTGGGCGCCCCCTCGGCAACCCGTCGGCATACCGAACGAACCGGCACACCGGAAAGCAGTACAAACCTACGGCAACCATCCCGCCCGGCGTGCGGCGACCACGGCCTCCCCGCGGGTGCGGGCCCGCAGCTTGCGCATCGCCGACCGCAGATAGCCCTTGACGGTCTCGGGCGTCACCCCCAGCCGTTCCGCGGCCACCGCGTTCGTTGCCCCGTCGGCCACACACGCCAGCACGTCCACCTCGCGCGGCGCGAGCCGGACCCGGACCGGGCGCCCGGGCTCACCGGTGTCGGCCGTCAGCAGCGCGCACGCCCCGAGCAGCTCGGCACGCAGCTCCGGGTCCGCGATCCGCGGGGCCAGCGCCCGCAGGGCCGCGTGCGCCTCGCGGACCTGCTCCCAGCCCGCGCCCGGACCGGCCCCGCCCGCCAGCGTCCGGGCCTCGTCCCGTACGACCAGGGCCCGCTCCACGTCCCGCGCCGCCTCCACGGCCGCGTCCAGCGTCCGCCCGCCCAGCGGCCGGGCCGCGCGCAGCGCCCCGTACAGCACCCCGCGCACCCGGTGCCGCACCACCACCGGGACGGCCAGCACCGAGCGCAGCCCCTCCAGGGCCACCGGGGCGTCGTACTCGTGGGTGATCCGCCGCGACGCCGAGTAGTCCGTCACCACGCACGGCCGCGACAGCGCCACCGTCTTCCCGCCCAGCCCCTGCCCGGACGTCACCACCAGCGAGCGCAGCGCGTCCGTCGCCGTGCCGCTCAGCTCGCTGATCCGCATCTGCCGCCCGGCTTCCAGCAGCCCGCCGAACGCCACCGGGAGGCCCGTGGCGCGCCGCAGACGCAGCAGCGCGTTCCGTATCTCGACCGCGTCGGACGCGTCCGCTGTCACCTGCTCGCCCCTTCACTCCGGGTCCTGTGCCGGCGCTCCCCCCGTTCGGGGGTAGTGAGACCTGCATCACGGATTACACGATGGCTCAGAGCCGCCCGGCAATGGCCCGGCACCCAGGAGGACAGATGACATCGGCGACGGAGCTGTTCCGCAGCGCGCGGGATTTCCTGCTGGAACACCGCGAGGACTACGCGAGGGCCTACGAGGGCTTCCGCTGGCCCCGACCGGAGTACTTCAACTGGGCCCTCGACTGGTTCGACGAGATCGCCGACGGCAACGCGCGCACGGCCCTGCACATCGTCGAGGAGGACGGCCGCGAGACCCGGTTGTCCTTCGCGGAGCTGTCCGGGCAGTCCTCCCGGTTCGCCTCCTGGCTGCGCGCCCGGGGCGTGCGCGCCGAGGACCGCGTCCTGGTCATGCTCGGCAACCAGGCCGAGCTGTGGATCACCGCCCTCGCCGCGATGAAGCTGCGCGCGGTCGTCATCCCGGCCACCCCGCTGCTCGGCCCCGCCGACCTGCGCGACCGCGTGGAGCGGGGCCGGGTCCGGCACGTGATCGTCCGCCCGGAGGACACCGCGAAGTTCGACGAGGTCCCCGGCGCCTACACGCGCATCGCCGCCGGAGCCGCCGGCGCCGTGCCCGCGGGCTGGCTGCCGCTGGACGACGCCCACGGCGCCTCCGCGTCCTTCACGCCCGACGGCCCCACCCGGGCCGACGACCCGCTGATGCTCTACTTCACCTCGGGCACCACCGCCCGGCCCAAGCTGGTCGAGCACACCCACACCTCGTACCCGATCGGGCACCTGTCGACCATGTACTGGATCGGGCTCAAGCCCGGCGACGTGCATCTGAACATCTCCTCACCCGGCTGGGCCAAGCACGCCTGGTCCAACCTCTTCGCCCCCTGGAACGCGGAGGCGACCGTCTTCCTGCACAACTACACGCGCTTCGACGCCGCCCGGCTCATGACCGAGATGGACCGGGCCGGTGTCACCTCCTTCTGCGCCCCGCCGACCGTGTGGCGCATGCTCATCCAGGCCGACCTCACCCAGCTGCGCACCCCGCCCCGCGAGGTCGTCGCCGCCGGTGAGCCGCTCAACCCGGAGGTCATCGAGCAGGTCCGCCAGCACTGGGGCCTCACCGTCCGGGACGGCTTCGGCCAGACCGAGACGGCCGTGCAGGTCGCCAACAGCCCCGGCCAGCCGCTCAAGACCGGTTCGATGGGCCGGCCCAGCCCCGGCTACCGCGTCGAGCTCCTCGACCCGGTGTCCGGCGCCCCGGGGGCCGCGGAGGGCGAGATCGCGCTCGACCTCTCGCACCGCCCCGTCGGCCTGATGGCCGGCTACCACGGCGACCCGGACCGCACGGCGGAGGCCATGGCCGGGGGCTACTACCGGACCGGGGACATCGCCTCCCGCGACGACGAGGGCTATCTGACGTACATCGGGCGCAGCGACGACGTCTTCAAGGCCTCCGACTACAAGATCAGCCCCTTCGAGCTGGAGAGCGCGCTGCTGGAGCACGAGGCGGTGGCGGAGGCGGCGGTGGTGCCCGCCCCTGACGAGGTGCGGCTCGCGGTGCCGAAGGCCTACGTCGTCCTCGCCGACGGCTGGGAGCCCGGGCCCGACACGGCGAAGGTGCTGTTCGAGCACTCCCGCGAGGCCCTGGCCCCGTACAAGCGCGTCCGCCGCCTGGAGTTCGGCCCCCTGCCCAAGACCGTCTCCGGCAAGATCCGCCGCATCGAGCTGCGCGAGGCCACGGCGTCCGGCTCGGACGCCGAGTACCGCGAGGAGGACTTCCGGTGAACTCCTACAGCCACGGCACCGGCCCGACCGCGCTGCTCGGCGACACGATCGGGGCGAACCTGGACCGGGCGGTGGCCGCCTGGCCGGACCGCGAGGCGCTGGTGGACGTGCCGTCCGGGCGCCGCTGGACGTACGCGGAGTTCGGCGCGGACGTGGACCGGCTGGCCTCGGCCCTGCTGGCGTCGGGTGTCGCCAGGGGCGACCGGGTGGGCGTCTGGGCGGTCAACTGCCCCGAGTGGGTGCTCGTCCAGTACGCCACCGCGCGGATCGGCGCGATCCTGGTCAACATCAACCCGGCCTACCGCACCCACGAAGTGGAGTACGTCCTCAACCAGGCGGGTGTGTCCCTGCTGTTCGCCTCCCTCGCCCACAAGACGAGCGACTACCGGGCGATGGTCGAGGAGGTCCGCGGCAGGTGCGCCGCCCTGTGCGAGGTCGTGTACTTCGGCGACCCGGGCTGGCGGACGCTGCTCGACCGGGCGACGCCCGGGCCCCGCTTCCCCGACCTGTCCTGCGACGACCCGATCAACATCCAGTACACGTCGGGCACGACGGGCTTCCCCAAGGGCGCCACCCTCTCGCACCACAACATCCTCAACAACGGTTATTTCGTCGGGGAGTTGATCGCCTACTCGGAACAGGACCGGATCTGCGTCCCGGTGCCGTTCTACCACTGCTTCGGCATGGTCATGTGCAACCTCGCAGCCACCTCCCACGGCGCCTGCGTCGTCATCCCCGCCCCGTCCTTCGACCCCGCGGCCACGCTCCACGCGGTCCAGCGGGAGCGCTGCACCTCGCTCTACGGCGTGCCGACGATGTTCATCGCGGAGCTGAACCTGCCCGGCTTCGCCTCCTACGACCTGTCCTCCCTGCGCACCGGCATCATGGCGGGCTCGCCCTGCCCCGTGGAGGTGATGAAGCGGGTCGTCGCCGAGATGCACATGGCCCAGGTCGCCATCTGCTACGGCATGACCGAGACGTCCCCCGTCTCCCTGCAGACGCGGACGGACGACGACCTGGAGCACCGCACGGGCACGGTCGGCCGCGTCCTGCCGCACATCGAGGTCAAGGTCGTCGACCCCGCGACCGGCGTGACGCTGCCCCGGGGCGAGGCGGGCGAGCTGTGCACACGCGGCTACAGCGTGATGCTCGGGTACTGGGACGAGCCGGAGAAGACCGCCGAGGCGATCGACGCCGGACGCTGGATGCACACCGGCGACCTCGCGGTGATGCGTGAGGACGGCTACGTCGAGATCGTCGGCCGCATCAAGGACATGATCATCCGGGGCGGCGAGAACATCTACCCCCGCGAGATCGAGGAGTTCCTCTACGCCCACCCGCAGATCCAGGACGTCCAGGTCGTCGGCGTCCCGCACGAGCACTACGGCGAGGAGGTCCTGGCCTGCGTCATCCCCCGCGACCCCGCCGACCCGCCGACCCTCGAGCAGCTGCGCGCCTTCTGCGAGGGGCGCCTGGCGCACTACAAGGTCCCCAGCCGGCTCCGGATCCTGGACGCCTTCCCGATGACGGTGTCCGGAAAGGTGCGGAAGGTGGAACTGCGGGAGCGGTACACCGGATCCTGACCGTGTGCCCGGCCGCGCGGTGACGCCTCCGCCGGGCGCGCCGAACCGCCGCTGACCCTCGTCCGGCCGCCGGAGCAGACCGCGGCCGGACGAGGGCGCTGCCCGTGGCCTGCTGCCTGCTGCCTGCTTCCCGCTTCCCGCGGACACGGCCGGTCGTGCGGGAGCCCGCCGACTCCGCCCACCCCGAGCCCGCCGTGCGACGGCCTTTCGGGAGCGCTCCCAACTTGCCGCTGGCACACGCCGGTTGTGGGGAGCGCCGGACGCGCCACCGGCTGACCTGGCATTTCGAAGACATCTTCGACGGATTACCGTTCAACGGGTTGTCAGGGACATGGACGGCTCCTACAGTCGCGACCGAAACCGGTGAGGTGGGAGCGCTCCCAGTCTTGGGGAGACGGGAGCGCTTCCGACTCCTGAGCCGCAGCACCTCCTGTCGAGTCCGGTTCCCTCGGAGAGAGGCCCCCCACATGCGATCGTCTCCGCACCGCCTCCGCACCCTCCGCACCCTCCGCGCCCTGTCCGGCGCGCTGCTCACGGCGCTCGCCACCGTGGCGGCGCTGCTCGTCGCCACCTCGCCCGCGCAGGCGGACACCGTCGTCTGCGAACAGTTCGGGTCGACCGTCATCCAGGGCCGCTACGTCGTGCAGAACAACCGCTGGGGCACCAGTGCGACCCAGTGCGTCACCGCCACCGACACCGGCTTCCGGGTCACCCAGGCCGACGGCTCGGTGCCCACGAACGGCGCACCGAAGTCGTACCCGTCGGTCTTCAACGGCTGCCACTACACCAACTGTTCGCCCGGGACCAAGCTGCCGGCGCAGCTCAGCACCATCTCCAGCGCGCCCAGCAGCATCTCCTACGGCTACGTCTCCGGTGCCGTGTACAACGCCTCGTACGACATCTGGCTGGACCCGACGCCCCGCACCGACGGCGTCAACCGCACCGAGATCATGATCTGGTTCAACCGGGTCGGCCCGGTCCAGCCGATCGGCTCGCAGGTCGGCACCGCCTCCGTCGGCGGGCGCAGCTGGGAGGTGTGGACCGGCAGCAACGGGTCCAACGACGTCATCTCCTTCGTGGCCCCCTCGGCGATCTCGAGCTGGAGCTTCGACGTCATGGACTTCGTCGACCAGACCGTCGCACGCGGCATGGCGCAGAACAACTGGTACCTGACCAGCATCCAGGCCGGCTTCGAGCCGTGGCAGAACGGCGCCGGGCTCGCGGTGCACTCCTTCTCCTCCGCGGTGAACACCGGAGGCGGCAGCCCGGGCGGCCCCGGCAGCCCGGCGGCGGCCTGCCAGGTGACGTACGACGCCAACGTCTGGGCGGACGGTTTCACCGCCGACGTGACGGTGAAGAACACCGGATCGGCCGCCGTCGACGGCTGGAAGCTCGGCTTCACGCTGCCGTCCGGGCAGCGGATCACCAACGCCTGGAACGCCACCCTGTCCGGCACCTCCGGCGCCGTCACGGCGAGCCCCGCGGCGCACAACGCGCGGATCGCGGCCGGCGGCACCCAGACCTTCGGCTTCCAGGGCACCCACAGCGGCGCCTTCGCCGAGCCGGCCGGCTTCACCCTCGACGGCACCGCCTGCTCCGTCGCCTGACCGGCGGCGCACCCGACCCGCTCCGGGCTCCGTCCTGCGCCGAACGGGCGGACCCCGGAGCGTTCCACCCCCGCCCGTCCGGCCCCCACCGGAACGGGCCCTCCCCGGTACGCCCCGTGCACCTCGTGCACCTCGTGCACCTCGCACCTCGCACTCCGCACTTCGCACTTCGCACTTCGCACAGGCTCCCCGACGACCACCGAGGAGACCCGCACAACCCCACCCGGAACTGGAGACACGATGGCTCGTAGCAAGCGACGACCCCTGTCCTTACTGGCGGTGCTGGCCACTCTGCTCAGCGGGCTCGGGCTGGCCCTGATCGGCCAGAACAGCGCGCAGGCGCACGGTGTGACGATGATGCCCGGATCACGGACCTACCTCTGCTACCTGGACGCCAAGACCGGCACCGGCGCGCTCGACCCGACCAACCCCGCGTGCAAGGCCGCGCTCGCCGAGAGCGGCGCGAACGCGCTGTACAACTGGTTCGCCGTGCTCGACTCCAACGCGGGCGGACGCGGCCCGGGTTACGTCCCGGACGGCAAGCTGTGCAGCGCCGGCGACCGCTCCCCGTACAACTTCACCGGCTACAACGCCGCCCGCGCCGACTGGCCCCGCACGCACCTCACCTCCGGGGCGACGATCCGCGTCAAGCACAGCAACTGGGCTGCGCACCCGGGTGACTTCCGGGTGTACGTCTCCAAGCCCGGCTACTCGCCCACCAAGGCGCTGGGCTGGGGCGACCTGGAGCTGATCCAGACCGTCACCAACCCGCCGCAGTCCGGCTCGGTGGGCAGCGAGTCCGGCCACTACTACTGGGACCTGAAGCTGCCGTCCGGCCGCTCGGGCGACGCGATGATGTTCATCCAGTGGGTGCGCTCGGACAGCCAGGAGAACTTCTTCTCCTGCTCCGACATCGTCTTCGACGGCGGCAACGGCGAGGTGACCGGCATCCGCGGCTCGGGCGGCACCCCGGACCCGACACCCACGCCGACCCCGACGCCCACCGACCCGCACACCGGGTGCATGGCCCTGTACAAGGTGACGAGCTCCTGGGGCGGCGGCTTCCAGGGTGCCGTCGAGGTGATGAACCACAACACCACCGCGCGTGACGGCTGGGCCGTGCGCTGGCAACCGGGCGCCGGGACCCGGATCAGCCAGGTCTGGAACGGGACTCTGAGCTCCGGCTCCGACGGCACGGTCACGGTCAGGCACGCCGACCACAACCGCACCATCCCGCCGGACGGCACCGTGACGTTCGGCTTCACCGCCACCTCGACCGGGAACAACCTGCCGGTCGGCTCGATCACCTGCGTCAACCCGTAACCGCCCGGCACACCGGCGCCGGTTCCCGCACCCGCGGGGGCCGGCGCCCCGCCGTGCCGGCGGGTCAGGCGGCGAACGCCTCGGCCGGACCGTTCACCGGCTGCGGGGTGCCCGTCAGGTCGAGCACGAACAGCGGGACCCGCAGCGCGTCGGCGCGGGCGCGTGCCTCGTCGCCGTACCCGGCGAGGGAGAAGTAGACGCAGGCCGCGGACTCCGTCATCGCGGTCAGCCACAGGCACTCCACGTCGCGCGCGTCGGCCGGGCGCACGGTGGGGTCCACCCGGGCCAGCACCCCCGGGGCGGCGAGGCCTATGCCGGAGGGCGGACGCCGGTCCGCTCGCCGTACGTCCCGGTGGCCGAGCCAGTGCAGATAGACGGCGGCGGCGACGACCGCGTCCCGGGCGGTGCGGATGGTCACCGGCCGGAAGGCGGGGCGCGCGGGCGCCGGGCGGGTGTCCCGCGCGGCGGCCCGCGCGCCCGCCACCGGGATCCTCAGCACCGTGCCGCAGGAACAGCCCAGTTCGGGGCGCGGCCAGGAGGACGGACGGTCGCAGGCGGCGCAGCGCACGGTCACCCACTCCTCGTCCCAGGAGCGGTGCGTGACGGCGGCCGGGACCCCGTGCGGGTCGAGCGGCGGCGCGACGGGCGCTCCGCAGGCGCAGGGGTAGGGCGGCACGGCGAACAGATGGGCGCGCCCGCAGGCCGGGCAGCGCACCGACACGCTCTCGGACATGCCCCCCATCGTCCTCTCGCGGGACCGCGCTTGTCCCTCGCTTCGGAAGTCTCTTGACGGCTTTCCCGCACCCCCTTACATTGCTTCCAGATAGTAGAATTTAGTTTCCGCAATGCGGAAGGTGCTCACGGCGGGGCGCGACGGGAGTGCGTATCCGACGGCCGAACCAGGAGTAGTTCCATGGCTCGAATGACCGCTGCCCGCGCGGCAGTTGAGATCCTCAAGCGCGAGGGCGTCACCGACGCGTTCGGTGTCCCGGGCGCGGCGATCAACCCGTTCTACGCGGCGCTCAAAGCCTCCGGCGGCATCGCCCACACCCTCGCCCGCCACGTCGAGGGCGCCTCGCACATGGCCGAGGGCTACACCCGGACCCGCCCGGGCAACATCGGCGTGTGCATCGGCACCTCCGGCCCGGCCGGCACCGACATGATCACGGGCCTGTACTCCGCGACCGGCGACTCCATCCCGATCCTGTGCATCACGGGCCAGGCCCCCACCGCCGTGATCCACAAGGAGGACTTCCAGGCCGTCGACATCGCCTCGATCGCCAGGCCGGTCACCAAGATGGCCGTGACCGTGCTGGAGGCCGCGCAGGTCCCGGGCGTCTTCCAGCAGGCGTTCCACCTGATGCGCTCCGGCCGGCCCGGGCCGGTCCTCATCGACCTGCCGATCGACGTGCAGCTGACGGAGATCGAGTTCGACCCGGAGACGTACGCGCCGCTGCCCGTCTACAAGCCCGCCGCGACCCGCGCCCAGATCGAGAAGGCGCTCGGGATGCTGAACGCCGCCGAGCGGCCGCTGATCGTCGCGGGCGGCGGCGTCGTCAACGCCGACGCCGCCGACCTGCTGGTCGAGTTCGCCGAGCTGACCGGCACCCCCGTCGTCCCGACCCTGATGGGCTGGGGCCTGCTCCCCGACGACCACGAGCTGAACGCCGGGATGGTCGGCCTGCAGACCTCCCACCGCTACGGCAACGCCACGTTCCTCGAATCCGACTTCGTCCTCGGCATCGGCAACCGCTGGGCCAACCGCCACACCGGCAAGCTCGACGTCTACACGGCCGGGCGCACCTTCGTGCACGTCGACGTCGAACCCACCCAGATCGGCAGGATCTTCGCCCCCGACTACGGCATCGCCTCCGACGCCAAGGCGGCCCTGGAGCTGTTCGTCGAGGTCGCCGGGGAGCTGAAGGCCGCCGGCCGGCTGCCCGACCGCTCCGCGTGGGCCGCGTCCGCGCAGGAGCGCAGGGCGACCCTCCAGCGCCGTACGCACTTCGACGACATCCCCATCAAGCCGCAGCGCGTCTACGAGGAGATGAACAAGGCCTTCGGCCCGGAGACCCGGTACGTCTCCACCATCGGCCTCTCGCAGATCGCCGGCGCCCAGATGCTGCACGTCTACCGCCCCCGGCACTGGATCAACTGCGGCCAGGCCGGCCCGCTGGGCTGGACGATCCCGGCCGCGCTCGGCGTCGCCAAGGCCGACCCGGAGGCGCCGGTCGTCGCGCTCTCCGGCGACTACGACTTCCAGTTCATGATCGAGGAACTGGCCGTCGGCGCCCAGCACCGGATCCCCTACGTCCACGTCCTGGTCAACAACGCCTACCTGGGCCTGATCCGCCAGGCGCAGCGTGCCTTCGACATCGACTTCCAGGTGAAGCTGGAGTTCGAGAACGTCAACGCGCCCGAACTCGGCGTCTACGGCGTCGACCACGTCAAGGTCGCCGAGGGCCTCGGCTGCAAGGCGATCCGCGTCACCGACCCCGCCGAGCTGGGCGCCGCGTTCGAGCAGGCCAAGAAACTCGCCGCGGAGTACCGGGTGCCGGTGGTCGTCGAGGCGATCCTGGAGCGCGTCACCAACATCTCCATGTCGACGACCAACGACATCGGCAACGTCGTGGAGTTCGAGGAGCTGGCGACCGAGCCGGGCCACGCGCCGACGTCCATCAGGACGCTGAAGGTCTGACACGCGCCCGACCGAGGGGCGGCCCGTCCTCCCGGACGGGCCGCCCCTTCCGCATGGCCGCTGCTCCGTCCGGGCCCGGGGTCAGTCCCCGCCCCCGCCGCCCCCGCCTCCGCAGGAGGCCCAGCCCCCGTGGCCGCCGCCCGTGCCCCGGGGCGAGTGCTTCAGGAGCGGCCCGCCGCCCACGTCGGCCCGGCGGACCAGGCCCGCCCGCAGGGCGAAGCGGGGCACCAGGAGCCGCAGGGCGGGCTCGCCGTGCAGGGCGACGGCCCGCAGCCGGTCGTGGTGGCCCAGACCGCGCCTGGTCTCCGGCAGGGGGTGGGCCTGCCGCAGGTCGCGGACGTGGCGCCGGGCGGCGCGCGTCGGGCCGAGCAGCGGATAGCGCAGCAGGCCCGCCTCCGCGAGCGGGACGCGCAGGAGCGCGACCGCCAGCCGGACGCCGGGGTCCTTCACCAGGGTCTTCAGTCCGGCGGGCTCGCGCAGGGACGCGTGCACCGCCTCCGCCAGCGCGGACGGCGGCCGTTCGCCGTGCACGGCGTCCCCGATGCCCCGGCGCATCGTCCCGGGCAGATCGGCCTCCACCAGGCCGCGCAGGTGCAGGTCCAGCACGGCGACGGTGACGGCGGCCCGCGGGCCGTCCCCCAGCAGTGCGATCTCGTGCGGCTCCAGCCGGACCGCCGTCCCGTCCTCCATGGCCGTACCCCCGTACCCCGTGCCCCCGTGGCGGGGCCCGCCGCCCCCGTGCCGGCGGGCCCCTGTGCCGTGAATGTGCCCGGCCCCGGGGGCGGTTGACGCCCCCGGGGCCGGGTTCAGAGGTTCATTTGAGGGTTCCGTACGCGGCGTACGGCCGGTGCCGTACGCGCTCATGCGCCGTGGTGCTCCGACAGTCCCGGCCAGTCGTCCGGGCCGCCGCCCTGCCACTCGACGAGGTCGCTCTCCTCGACGTCGGTCACGTACAGGTCGGCCAGCCGCAGGATCTCCGCGACGTCGTCGACGTGCGTGGCGATCCCCAGGGGCTCCTCGCCCAGGGTGACCCGCCGCGATCCGTCCAGGGCGGGAGCGTGGACCACGACGTGCGGATGCGCGGTGCGTGCCATGTCTTCAGGCTGCTGCCGCACGGCTCGTTCCGCACCCCGGGGCGTGCTGGTGGCCGTCCGGCGGCGCGAGGCTGGGCGCGACAGGACGTTCGCGCCGCCGGACGGGGTCGGGGGGGATGTACTGGGACCGCGGCGGGTGTGACGGGGTCGGGAGCGGACCTCCCTCAGGTCGAGAAGCCGGTCCCGGCCCCTTCACCACCGCACTGGCTCACACACCGCCGCGGTCCTCGCCCTGCCCGCGTCCGTGCCCGGGGCGGTCACCCCTCATCCGGGTCGCCCCGGGCGGTCGGACGCGGTCAGGGAGCTCAGTCCTCGCGCAGGGCGCGGACCGCCTCCGCCACGCGCCGCCCGTACTCGGGGTCGGCGGCGTGGAAGTGCGCGAGGTTCTTCTCGATCACGTCGTCGCGGGAGACCTGGGACAGGCCACCGGCGATGTTCGCGACCAGACGGGACTTCTCCTGCGCGGACATCGGCCGGTACAGCTCGCCCGCCTGGAAGAAGTCGTCGTCCTTGGTGTGCCGGGGCGCCGGGTGGGTGCCCGTGTGGCCGTTGACCGCGAGCGGCGCCGACAGCGGGCGGCCGGTCTCGACCGGGCCGTCGTAGGAGTTCGGCTCGTAGTTCTTCGCGTAGCGGCCCTGCGGGTTGGACGCCATCAGGCCGTCCCGGCCGTAGTGTTGAAGCGGTACTCCGCCGCCTCGGCCGCCGGCATGACCTGGACGTACAGCGTCCAGGACGGGTGCACGCCCCGCTCGATGGCCTGGAGCAGGTCCGTCTGGTGCGAGTCGGGGTCCCTGCCCGCGAGCTCGGCCGCCTGGTCGCTGCTCAGGCAGCGGATGCCCTGGTTCGTCTTGAAGTGGTACTTGACGAAGAAGGCCTCACCCCGGGCGTTCGTCCACTGGTAGGTGTGCGAGCCGTACCCGTTCATGTGCCGGTACGAGGCCGGGATGCCGCGGTCGCCCATCAGCCGGGTCACCTGGTGCGTGGCCTCCGGGGGAGTGCGCCCAGAAGTCCCAGACGTCGTCCGGCTCCTGACGGCCCGATGGGGGCACCTCCCACGCCTTTCGGGCAGTGGGGGAGGGTCGCGCTTCTGCGAGTGGATGAAGTCCGGGAACTTGACCGGGTCCTTGATGAAGAAGACCGGGGTGTTGTTCCCGACGAGGTCGTAATTGCCCTCGGCCGTGTAGAACTTGACCGGGAAACCGGGCGGGTCGCGCACGGCGTCCGCGCCGCCGAGGCTGTCGGCCACGGTCGAGAAGCGCAGGAACACCTCGGTGCGCCGGCCCACCTCGCCGAGGAAGCCGGCGTGGGTGAAGTCCGTGACGTCGTCGGTCACTTCGAAGTGGCCGTAGGCGCCGGAGCCGCGGGCGTGCACCACGCTCCCCCCTGCCTTAACGGCGTGGGCGGTGCCCCCACCGGGATGCGCTCGCGGTTGAAGCGCGAGCTTCTCCAGCAGGTGCTGGTCCTGGAGCAGGAGCGGGCCGCCGGCGCCGGCGGTGGCGGAGTTCTGGTTGTCGGCGACGGGGGCGCCGGACTCGGTGGTGAGCACGCGCTGCGACATCGTGACCTTCCGTACGAGAGGGCAGCGGAAAAGTATTTCCGCTTTGTGGAGCCTAGGGTCGGGGTGAGCGGAGCGTCAACAGTTTGTTGAAGCGGTGGGCATGGCTGGGCCGGGCGGCGCCGCCCCTTTGGGCGCGACAGGACAGGTGTCAGCGGCGGCGCCGCCCGGAGCAGAGGGACCCTCGGGGGGGCAGGGGTCAGACCTGCGCGCCGGACAGGCGCTCCACGGCCCGCAGCAGCGCCGAGTGGTCCAGGCCGCCGTCGCCCTGCGCACGCAGGCTCGCGACCAGCTGGGCGACCACGGCACCGACGGGCAGGGCCGCGCCGACGTTGCGGGCGGCGTCCGTGACGATGCCCATGTCCTTGTGGTGCAGGTCGATCCGGAAGCCCGGCGTGAAGTCCCGGGCGAGGAAGTTGTCCTTCTTGCGCGTCAGCACGGTCGAGCCGGCCAGGCCGCCGTTCAGGACGTCCAGCGCGGCCTTCAGGTCCACGCCGGACTTCTCCAGGAAGACCACGGCCTCCGCGCACGCCTGGATGTTCACGGCGACGATCAGCTGGTTGGCCGCCTTCACGGTCTGTCCCGAGCCGTGCGGCCCGCACAGCACGATGGTCCTGCCGAGCGCCTCGAAGACCGGCTTCGCCTGGTCGAAGTCGGCCTGCTCGCCGCCGGCCATGATGGACAGCACGGCCTCGACCGCACCGGCCTCACCGCCGGACACCGGGGCGTCCAGCACCCGGATGCCCTTCTCGGCGGCGGCCTTCGCCAGGTCGACCGAGGTCTGCGGCGTGATCGAGGACATGTCGATCAGCAGGGCGCCAAACCGGGCGTTCTCCAGGATGCCGTCGGGGCCGTAGGCGATGGCCTCGACCTGCGGGGAGGCGGGGACCATCGTGATGACGACGTCGGCGTCCCGCACGGCCTCGGCGATCGAGGAGGCGGCCGTGCCGCCGGCCGCGGCGAGCCGGTCCAGCTTGTCCTGCTCCAGCGTGTAGCCGGTGACCCGGTAGCCCGCCTTGATCAGGTTCTCGGACATGGGGGAGCCCATGATGCCGAGGCCGATCCAGGCGATCTTGGGGAGTGTGGTCATGGTGAGGGTGCCTTTCGGTACAGGGGGTCAGCGGGGCAGCCAGTCGAAGGCCTCGGCGCTCGGGCGGTCGCCCGGCTTGTACTCCAGGCCGACCCAGCCGTCGTAGCCCGCCTTCCGCAGCTCGTCGAGGAGGTCTTCGAGAGGGAGCGAGCCGGTGCCGGGGGCGCCGCGGCCCGGGTTGTCGGCGATCTGGACGTGGCCGGTGATCGCCGCGTACTCGGCGATCACCGCGGACAGGTCCTCGCCGTTCATGGACAGGTGGTAGAGGTCCATCAGGAACCGGGCGTTGCCCAGCCCCGTCGCCTCGTTGACCTTGTCCACGACCGCCACGGCGGCCGGCGCGGACACCAGCGGGTAGCGCGGTGACTCCGGCTCGTTCAGCGCCTCGATCAGCAGGACGGCCCCGATCCGGTCGGCGGCCCGGGCCGCGAGGACCAGGTTCTCCAGCGCCAGCGCGTCCTGCTCGGCCGGGTCCACGCCGTCGACGCGGTTGCCGTACAGGGCGTTGAGCGCCGTGCAGCCGAGCGAGGCGGCGAAGCCGGCGGCCACGTCGATGTTGGCCCGGAACCGCTCCGACTCCTCGCCCGGGACCGACAGGGCGCCGCGGTCGGGGCCGGGGAGCTGCCCGGCGTAGAAGTTGAGCCCGGTGAGCCGGACGCCCGCGTCCTCGATCGCCCGCTTCAGGGCGTCGAGTTCGCACTGCTCGGGGGTGGGCGTCCCGGTCCAGGGCCACCACAGCTCGACCGCGGTGAAGCCGGCCGCGGCGGCGGCCGCGGGGCGCTCCAGGAGCGGGAGTTCCGTGAAGAGGATCGACAGGTTGACGTTGAAGCGCTGGTCTGCGAATCCCATCGGGGCCGCGCTCCCTTCCGCTGTATTTCGTATCGTGGAACTTGCTTTCTGCGTAACGGAAGACTGCCGTCGGATCTCACCGCTTGTCAAGGGGGTGGGTCCGTGCGGGCGGGGTCGCTCGGGCCGCCCGGCCCGTCCGCGCGTCGGCTAGGGTCGGGCTCGTGGCGGACTCGGCGCGCCCGCCGTGCGCCGCCCCGGTGCGCCCCGTCACGGGCGGGCCGGTGACAGTGCGGGGCACGACGGTTTGGGGGCACGATGCGACTGAGGGTGGAGTTCACGACCGAACCCTTCGACCTGGACGAGGCGCCCGCGCACGCGCTGGTCGCCCGCGAGGTCGTCGAGGCCGCCGAGCTGGACGCCGTCGACGTCGGCCCGTTCGGCAACACCGCGCAGGGCGGTGCCGACGCCGTGCTCACCGCCGTGGACGCCCTGCTCCGCAAGACCCTGCAGGCCGGTGCCACCCGGATCTCGCTGCAGATCAACGTGGTCGAGGAGGACGGGTCGTGAGCGAAGCGGGCGACGCGTCGTTCATCGCCGCCGTCAAGCCCCTGGTCGACGCCATGGGCGGCGAGATGGTGCCCCCGGACGAGGCCGGCCCCGACGACGTCGTGCTGTCCTGGGAGGGCCGCGACACCGTCGCCGTACGGCTGCCGCAGCTCGCCGACTCCCTCGATCACATCCTGGCCGCCATGGAGCGCCGCAAGGGCATGCCGCTGGCCGATCTGGACCGCAAGGCCAAGCAGGAGGTCGTGCGGGTGCTGGAGGCGCGCGGCGCCTTCTCCGTACGGCACGGGGTGGAGACCGTGGCGAGCGCCCTGGGCGTCAGCCGCTTCACCGTCTACAACTACCTCAACCGCGAAAAGGGGTCCTGACCGGGTTCGTGCCGCCTCCACGGAGGTGCCGTGTTGCGCTCCGGTTTCCGCTCTCCGAATTTTCAACAAAGTGTTGACGTGTTGTCGGGGGAGGGCGTTAGCTATCGGCACGCCCGTTCAGCACGAAGGCCGCAACCGGCCACGGAGGCTCCCGTGACTTCCCCTTCCACGCCGCCGGGCCTGGCCCGGTTCAACGCCCTCGAGGAGCAGGCGGCCCGCGCCGCACTGCACGAGGTGTGCGCCTCCACGGCGTGGGCGAAGCGCCTGACGGCCGCCCGCCCCTACGCCGGCCGCGAGGACCTGTACGCCGCGAGCGACGCCGCCACGGCGCAGCTCACGGCCGCGGACCTCGACGAGGCCATGGCCGGTCACCCGCCCATCGGCCGCCCCAGACCCGGCGACCCCACCTCGGCCCGGGAACAGCGCGGCATGGCCGGCGCCTCCGACGCACTCAAGGCGGAGATGCTGGAACTGAACCTCGCCTACCAGGAGAAGTTCGGCCATGTCTTCCTGATCTGCGCCACCGGCCGGACCGGCGAGCAGATGCGCGACGCGGTCCGGGACCGCATCGGCAACACGCCGGAACGGGAGCGGGAGATCGTCCGCACCGAACTGGGGAAGATCAACCGCATCCGTCTGGCCCGACTCGTCGAAGAGGACTGACCGCAGCATGAGCACCTCCGCCACCGCGTCCGTGTCCACGCACATCCTGGACACCAGTGCCGGCCGCCCCGCCGAGGGCGTCGCCGTCCACCTCTCCGCCCGCTCGGGCCGCGAGGCGGACTGGCGCCCGCTCGGCGGCTCGGTGACCGACGCGGACGGGCGGTGCAAGGACCTCCCGGCCCTGCCCGGGGGGACCACCCACGTACGGCTCGACTTCGCGGTGGAGCCGTACTTCGAAGAATCCGCGAAGAAGCAAGCCGATGCGCAGCAGGACGCCCCCGCGAATCGGGACAGCGGCGCCGGTGTGTTCTTCCCGGAGGTGGCGATCACCTTCGCCGTCGTCCCGGGCGAGCACTACCACGTACCGCTGCTGCTCAACCCGTTCGGCTACTCCGTTTACCGAGGGAGCTAGCTACATGACCGTCAATTCCCGCCCTGCCCGGGCCGTGGTCCTGGGACAGAACCAGTACGGCAAGGCCGAGAACAGAGTCGTGAGGATCACGCGGGACGGCGCCACCCACCACATCAAGGACCTCAACGTCTCCGTGGCGCTGAGCGGCGACATGGACGAGGTGCACTACTCCGGCTCGAACGCCAACGTGCTGCCGACCGACACCACCAAGAACACGGTCTACGCGTTCGCCAAGGAGCACGGCATCGACTCCGCCGAGCAGTTCGGCATCCACCTCGCCCGGCACTTCGTCACCAGCCAGCAGCCGATCCACCGGGCCCGCATCCGCATCGAGGAGTACGCCTGGGAGCGGATCGAGGCCTCCGACGCCACCTCGCGGTTCATCGGCGCCGACGAGGTCAAGCACTCCTTCGTCCGCAAGGGCCAGGAGACCCGCCTGACCCAGATCACCTACGACGGCGAGAAGTGGGAGGTGATCTCGGGCCTGAAGGACCTGGTCGTGATGAACTCGACCAACTCCGAGTTCTGGGGCTACGTCAAGGACAAGTACACGACCCTCAAGGAGGCCTACGACCGCATCCTGGCCACCGAGGTCTCCGGCCGCTGGCGCTTCAACTGGACCGACGACGACGAGCGCATGCCGAACTGGGAGAAGTCCTACGCGCAGGTGCGCACGCACATGCTCCAGGCCTTCGCGGAGACGTACTCGCTCTCCCTGCAGCAGACGCTGTACCAGATGGGCGCGCGGATCATCAACCACCGCAGCGAGATCGACGAGGTCCGCTTCTCCCTCCCGAACAAGCACCACTTCCTGGTCGACCTGGAGCCGTTCGGTTTGAAGAACGACACCGCCGACGGTGCCGTCTACTACGCCGCCGACCGCCCCTACGGACTGATCGAGGCGACGATCCTCAGGGACGGCTGCGAGGCGCGCATCCCCGAGGATCTCACCAACCTCTGACGTTCCCCCTTTCGGCACCCGTGGCCGGGGGAACCCCTCTCCCGGCCACGGCACTCAAACTCCCAGGGTCCTGCCGTGCCCCCTCCACATCAGCGCAAAGGACGAACCATGGCAGCAGACCGGCGCATCGTCATCGAGAACGGTGCGATCGCGACCGTCGACGGACACGACACCGAGTACGCCTCCGGGCACGTCGTCGTCGCCGGCAACCGCATCGAGTCCCTCGGCGCGGGCCCCGCCCCCGAGGGCCTTCAGAACGTGGCCCGCCGCATCGACGCCTCCGGACACCTGGTGACCCCCGGCCTGGTCAACACCCACCACCACTTCTACCAGTGGATCACCCGCGGCCTGGCCACGGACCACAACCTCTTCGACTGGCTCGTCGCGCTCTACCCCACCTGGGCGCGCATCGACGAGCCGATGGTCCGCGCGGCGGCCCAGGGCTCGCTGGCGATGATGGCCCGCGGCGGCGTCACCACGGCCATGGACCACCACTACGTCTTCCCGCGGGGCTCCGGCGACCTCTCCGGCGCGATCATCGGCGCCGCCCGCGACATGGGCGTCCGCTTCACCCTCGCCCGCGGCTCCATGGACCGCAGCGAGAAGGACGGCGGCCTGCCCCCGGACTTCGCCGTCGAGACCCTGGACGGCGCGCTGGCCGCCACCGAGGAGACCGTGCGGCAGCACCACGACTCCTCCTTCGACGCCATGACCCAGGTCGCCGTCGCGCCCTGCTCGCCCTTCTCCGTCTCCACCGAACTGCTGCGCGAGGGCGCCCGGTTGGCGCGCAGGCTCGGCGTCCGGCTGCACACCCACGGCTCGGAGACCGTGGAGGAGGAGAAGTTCTGCCACGAGCTGTTCGGCATGGGCCCGACCGACTACTTCGAGTCCACCGGCTGGCTCGGCGAGGACGTGTGGATGGCGCACTGCGTCCACATGAACGACTCCGACATCGCCGCCTTCGCCCGCACGAGGACCGGCGTCGCCCACTGCCCCTCCTCCAACGCCCGCCTCGCCGCCGGCATCGCCCGCGTCCCCGACATGCTCGCGGCCGGCGTCCCGGTCGGCCTCGGCGTCGACGGCACCGCCTCCAACGAGTCCGGCGAACTCCACACCGAGCTGCGCAACGCCCTCCTCATCAACCGCCTCGGCGGCCACAGGGAGGCGGCGCTCAACGCCCGCCAGGCGCTGCGCCTGGGCACGTACGGCGGCGCCCAGGTCCTGGGCCGGGCGGCGGAGATCGGCTCCCTGGAGCCGGGCAAGCTCGCCGACCTGGTGCTGTGGCGGATGGACACGCTCGCCCACGCCTCCATCGCCGACCCGGTGACCGCCCTGGTCCTCGGCGCGGCGGCCCCGGTCACCGCCTCCTTCGTGGGCGGCCGCCAGATCGTCGAGGACGGCCGCCTGCTCACCGCCGACGAGGACGCCATCGCCCGCTCCACGCGGGACGAGGCCCGGCGCCTGGCGAGGATCGCCGCCGAGGCCTGACCACCCGGATACTCCGGCCGGGAGGGACGGCTCCCGGCCGGTGGCCGCGGACCCGAGCGGGGTCCACGGCGACCGTCTCCGGGGCGTGCGCGTCGATCGCCCGCGCCCCGGAACGGTCACCCCGTCACACCCCGGTCCCGCACGACCACCCGCACCACCTCCTTGACACCCACGCCGGCACCGACGCCGCCGTGTAACCGACCGGAGGGACGCCGCCGTGGCCGACCACCCCGTTGACGAAAAACTCCCCGCGCTCAAGATGGCGACGACCGGCCTGCAGCACGTGGCCGCCATGTACGCCGGAGTCGTCGCCCCGCCCCTGATCGTCGGCGCGGCCATCGGCCTGACCGCCACCGACCTGACCTTCCTCACCGGCGCCTGCCTGTTCACCGCGGGCCTCGCCACCATCCTGCAGACCCTCGGCATCTGGAAGATCGGCGCCCGGCTGCCGTTCGTCAACGGCGTCACCTTCGCCGGTGTCGCCCCGATGACCGCGATCGTCGCCTCCACCGGCGACAAGTCCGACGCGCTGCCGATCATCTTCGGCGCGGTCATCGTCGCCGGGCTCCTCGGCTTCCTGGCGGCCCCCGTCTTCTGCAAGGCCATCCGCTTCTTCCCACCGGTCGTCACCGGCACCGTGATCACCCTCATCGGCGTCTCGCTGCTGCCCGTCGCCTTCGGCTGGGCGCAGGGCCCGGACCCGTCCGCCGACGGCTACGGCTCGGCGACCAACCTCGGCCTCGCGGCCGTCACCCTGCTGATCGTGCTGCTGCTGCGCCGCTTCACCCGGGGCTTCGTCAAGCAGATCGCCGTGCTGCTCGGCCTGGTCGCCGGCACCCTGATCGCGATCCCGCTGGGCGTCACGGACTTCGGCCCGGTCGCGGACGCGGACGTCGTCGGCTTCCCGACCCCGTTCCACTTCGGCGCCCCGCAGTTCCAGCTCGCCGCGATCATCTCGATGTGTGTGGTGATGGTCGTGTCGATGACCGAGTCGACCGCCGACATGCTGGCCCTGGGCGAGATCGTCGACCGCCCGGCCGACGAGAGGACCATCGCGGCCGGCCTGCGCGCCGACACCCTCGGCTCCGCGATCAGCCCTCTCTTCAACGGCTTCCTGTGCAGCGCCTTCGCGCAGAACATCGGCCTGGTCGCGATGACGAGGATCCGCAGCCGGTACGTCGTCGCCGTGGGCGGCGGGTTCCTGGTGCTGATGGGCCTGTGCCCGATGGCCGCCTCCCTGATCGCCGTCGTCCCGCGCCCGGTGCTCGGCGGGGCGGGCGTGGTCCTGTTCGGCTCGGTCGCCGCCAGCGGCATCCAGACCCTGGTCCGGGCCGGGCTGGAGAAGGACAACAACGTCCTGATCGTGGCCGTCTCCCTGGCCGTCGGGATCATCCCCATCACGGCGCCGGATTTCTACCACGCCTTCCCCGAGACGGCCCGGATCGTCCTGGACTCCGGCATCTCCACGGGCTGTGTGGCGGCGGTGCTGCTGAACCTGGTCTTCAACCACCTGGGCAAGGACCCCGAGGCCCAGGACGTGACGCACCCGATGGAGGCGGGCGAGGAGATCACCGGGGCGAGCAGGGCCCCGGCCGCACCCTGAGGCCGGCGAACTCCCTTCTGCCTGGTCGGCCGGGTGCCGACCAGGGGGAAGGGCATCGTCGGTGCCGGCCGGCGGGGCGCCGCCTAGAGCCCGAACAGACCCGGGTCCGTGGCCAGTTCCTTGAAGACCCGCGCCGGATCGGCGACCAGCCTGCGCTCCTTGAGGTCCAGGATCCCGCCGACGCCCGTGATCTCGGCGGCGACCGTGCCGTCGGTCTTGCGGACGGTCTGCTCCATGCGGAACGTCTTGCCGCCGCCCCAGGCGAAGGCGCACGTCACCTCGACCTCGTCGCCCGCGAGCAGCTCCCGCCGGTAGCGGACCGTGGTCTCCAGCGCCACGGGGCCGACGCCGGTCGATATGAGCCGGGACTGGGTGATCCCGGCCGCCTGGAGCAGTGCCCAGCGGGCGTGCTCCGCGTAGTTCAGATAGACCGCCTGGTTGAGGTGGCCCTGCACGTCCGTCTCGTAACCGCGGACGGTCACAGGGACGGAGAACGGCTCGCTCACGGTTTCCCCTTCACAGTCTCGTGCACTGCGCAACGACCCACCGATCCTGGCACGTCCCTCACGCCCGGCGCGGGGAGGCCAGGAGATACCGGGTGCCGGTGCGCGGCTCACGGTGCTCGCTCACCTGCCAGCCCGCGCCCTCCAGGGTGGCCGCGCAGGCCCGCAGCGCCCCGCCGTCCGGCTCGCGCACGGCGACGGCCTCCGGCTGCGGGGTCTGCCGCACCCGGTAGCCCTCGCCCTGCGGACCAGCGGGCCGGTGTCCGGCCGCCTCCAGCGCCAGCGCGGCGGCCGGCACCAGATGCGTGCGCTCCCAGCCGCAGGGGCGGTCCACGGCGCCGTCCGGGTTGGTCATCCGGCGCAGCTCCAGCAGGCCCTGCCAGGCGCTGTGCACCTCACGGCGCCGGGCGGGCCCGGCCGGCGGGGCGTCCGGCTCGTCCCCGGTGCGTGCCGCGAAGACCCCCGCCGAGGCGGGCGCCTCCCGGGCGGGAGCGGGCGTGCCGGGCACGCCCTGCCGCACCCGGTGTCCCTCCGGCGTCAGGAAGTGGTCGTGCGGCGGGCGCGGGTGCCGGAAGGCCAGGCCGCGCCCGACCAGCGCCGCGAGCTGTGCCTCCGTGCCCCGCAGCCGCCCGGTCACCGGGTCGGCGGCGTCGATGACGCGCCGCTGCGCGGCGGTCGGCGGTCGGGTCATCGTGCCCTCCTTCCCGGCCGGGGGCGTCCGCCCCGTCTGCCCGAAGGCTACGACCCGCCACTGACAACCGCCCGCTACTGCCGGTAGCCGCCGAGGAACCGCCCGATCCGCCCGATCGCCGCCTCCAGGTCCTCGGCGTGGGGCAGGGTCAGGATCCGGAAGTGGTCCGGGGCCGGCCAGTTGAAGCCCGTGCCCTGGACCACCTGGATCTTCTCGCGCAGCAGCAGGTCGAGGACGAACCGTTCGTCGTCGTGGATCCTGTGCACCTTCGGGTCGAGGCGCGGGAAGGCGTACAGGGCGCCCTTAGGTTTCACGCAGGTCACGCCGGGGATCTCGTTGAGCTTGCGCCAGGCCACGTCCCGCTGCTCCAGCAGCCGCCCGCCCGGCGCGGTCAGCTCGCTGATGGACTGCCGGCCGCCGAGCGCGGCCTGGATGGCGTACTGGGCGGGCGCGTTGGCGCACAGCCGCATGGAGGCCAGCATGGTGAGGCCCTCCAGGTAGTCCCGGGCGTGCTGCCTGGGGCCGGTGACCACCAGCCAGCCGGAGCGGAACCCCGCCACCCGGTACGTCTTCGACAGGCCGCAGAAGGTGAGGACCACCAGGTCGGGGGCGAGGGCGGCCGCCGGGTGGTGGACGGCGCCGTCGTAGAGGATCCGGTCGTAGATCTCGTCGGCGAAGACCATCAGGCCGTGCCGGCGGGCCAGGTCGAGGATGCCCTCGAGGATCTCCTTCGGGTAGACCGCGCCGGTCGGGTTGTTCGGGTTGATGATCACGACCGCCTTGGTCCGGTCGGTGATCTTCGAGGCCATGTCGTCCAGGTCCGGGTACCAGTCGGCCTGCTCGTCGCACAGGTAGTGGACGGCCTTGCCGCCCGCGAGGGTCGTCACCGCCGTCCACAGGGGGAAGTCCGGGGCGGGGATCAGGACCTCGTCGCCGTCCTCGACCAGCGCCTGCACGGCCATGGAGACCAGCTCGGACACGCCGTTGCCGAGGAAGACGTCGTCGACGCCGACCTCCAGGCCCAGCGTCTGGTAGCGCTGGGCCACCGCCCGGCGCGCGGAGAGGACGCCGCGCGAGTCCGTGTAGCCGTGCGCCTGCGGCAGCATGCGGATCATGTCCTGGAGGATCTCCTCCGGCGCCTCGAATCCGAACAGCGCGGGGTTGCCGGTGTTCAGGCGCAGCACGCTGTGGCCTGCCTCCTCCAGCGCGTCGGCCTGCTCTATGACCGGGCCGCGGATCTCGTAACAGACCTCGCTCAGCTTGCTCGACTGCCGGAACTCCATGCGCCGCTTCTCTCTGCCGACCGGTGTTGCTTGGTTTTACCAAGTCCGCGCTTGGAAAGTCCAACAACTTGTCTAGACTGCGTCGCATGCCACCTCGCCGAAGCTACGACCAGTACTGCTCCGCCGCCCGCGCGCTCGACGTCGTCGGCGACCGCTGGACCCTGCTGATCGTCCGGGAGTTGCTGGCCGGTCCCCGCCGCTACACCGACCTGCACGCGGACCTGCCCGGCGTGAGCACCGACGTACTCGCCTCGCGGCTGAAGGACATGGAGCGGGACGGCCTCGCGACCCGGCGCCGGCTGCCGCCGCCCGGCGCGGCCTTCGTCTACGAAGTCACCCCACGCGGACGGGAGTTGCTGCCCGTGCTGCAGGCGCTGGGGGAGTGGGGGCAGGCCGAGCTCGGCGAGCGGCGGCCCACGGACGCGGTCCGCGCGCACTGGTTCGCGCTGCCGCTGCTGCGCCTGCTGGACGGCGAGGGGCTCGTCGAAGTCCGCCTGGAGGAAGGGCTGTTCCACCTGCACGCCGGCGCCGAGGAGGGACCCGTCTACGGCGACGGCCCCGCCCCGGCGGAGCCGGACGCCCGGCTGGTCCTGGACACCGGCACCTGCACGGCCCTGGGCCGGGGCGAGCTGAGCCTCGCGCAGGCCGTGCGGGACGGCAGGGTCGAGGTGTCCGGCGAGGGCGCCCTGGCGAAGGCGCTGCGCGAGGCATGAGGGAAGGCCCGCCGAAGCGGGCCTTCCCCAAGGGGCGTCAGGCCTGCGGCGGCACCCGGGACGGGCGTCCCGACCCGCGGGTCAGGGCGTGGCCGCCGACCCCGGCCAGCGCGGCCAGCACGCCGCCGATCACGGTCCACACCCAGCGGTCCGACCACCAGCCGGACGTCCAGCCGTCCTCCGGCTCCAGACCGGCCAGCACCGCCGCGTCCTCGCGCTCCTCGTCCCGGCCCTCGCCGGACCCGGACCCGGTCGCGATCCCGGGCACGAGCGGCCGCGCGAGCGAACCGTCCACCGCCGCCGGGCCGCCGACGTCCTCGGACTCCACCCGTATCTCGGTGGACACCGGCAGACCGAGGTCGGAGGTGGGCACGCCGACCGCCGTGAGCCGCACGTAGTACGTGCCCGGCAGCGGGTCGTTCGCCCAGGGCTCCGACCAGGCGCGCACCGTTCGCAGCACGCAGGCCAGCTCCACCGAGGAGGCGTCCGGCGCGGCCGTGCGCGTCTGCGCCCCGTACCGGCAGGCCTGGCGGCGGCGCAGGCCGTCGTAGACGTCGACCTGCCAGGTCTGGGAGGCGTGCGTGTCCGGCAGCCGCACCGTCGCCCGGACTGTGGGGCGCTGACCGGTGTCGGCCGGGAACGACCAGTACAGGTAGTCGCCGGTGGAGCCGCGCGCCGTCGCCCGCTGCCCCTGCTCGAACTCCGTCGCCGTCCGGAACGACGTACCCGCCCGGGTGGGGGCCGCGGCGCCGTCCTCCGACGGGCTCGGCGAGGCGTCCGCGGCGGCCGGGCCGGCCGACAGCCCCAGGGTCAGCAGCGCGGCGCCCAGCACACGTGTCACTCGCATCAGTTGGTCCTCCAGACCGCGACCCGCCAGCGCGACAGCCAGCCCCAGACGAGACCGGCGAGGAAGCCGGTGAGGATCAGCACGCCGAGCAGCCACCAGCCGCGGCCGAGACCGAAGGCGGCCACGTCGCCCGCCTCGTCGGGGCCGTCCACGACGTCGACCGTCAGCTCCAGCGGCAGACCCGGCGTGCTCTTGACGCCGGACGCCGCCGAGAAGGAGTGCGTCACGCCCAGGCAGACGGCCTCGGCGGGCGCGTCCTCCTCGTCGCTCGCGGCCTTCGGATAGCGCAGGCCCGCCGAGATCACGTCGGTACGGCCGGTGCCCGCCGCCTCGCCGCGCACGATCTCCCGGCCCTTGAGCGTCACGGCCCGCAGCAGCACCCCGTAGGCCGGGTTCACCGCCCGGTCCGCCGCCACGCTCACCGAGGCGCGCAGCTCCTGGCCCGGCCGCACGTCCACCCGGTACCAGCGCTGCTGCCCGAACTCCTCCCGGTCGCTGTACAGCCCGGACTTCAGCACCGGCGCCTGCGCGCACGCGGCGGCCCCCTCGGCCGCCACCGGCGTCACCACCGGATCGGCCGCCCGGTCCACCAACTCGTTGACCCGGTCGGTGAGTTCGTCCTGGTGCTCGACCGAGGCGTAGGTGCCGCCGGTGGCCTCGGCGATGCAGCTCAGCTGCCGGCTCAGCTTCGCGGTGGGCACCAGCCCCAGCGTGTCGATGGTCAGGCCGATGCCCTTGGCGGCGATCTCGCGGGCGACCTCGCACGGGTCGAGCGGGGCGCAGGTGTCCTCGCCGTCGCTGATCAGCACGATGCGCTTGGAGCCGTCGCCGCCCTCCAGGTCGCCGGCCGCCTTCAGCAGGGCCGGGCCGATCGGCGTCCAGCCGGTCGGGGTGAGCGTGGCGACGGCCGTCTTGGCCTCGGTGCGGTCCAGCGGGCCGACCGGGTAGAGCTGGGCGGTGTCCTTGCAGCCCGTCTTCCGGTCGTCCCCGGCGTAGTCGGCGCCGAGGGTGCGGATGCCGAGCTCGACCTCCTCGGGCGTCGCGTCGAGCACCTCGTTGAACGCCTGCTTCGCCGCGGCCATCCGCGAGCGGCCGTCGATGTCCCGCGCCCGCATCGAGCCGCTCACGTCGAGGACGAGATCGACCTTGGGGGCGTCCTGGCCCGTGGGTTCGCCGGCGGCCGCTCCGGCCGGGAAGGCGATCCCGGCCGTCAACGCGGCGAGCAGGGCACAGACCCCTGCCGCCAGCCGTGTTCTTGTGATCATCGCCGGATCCTATGGAGTGCCGGCACCCGGCTCCAAAACGTGACCGGGGGCAAGGCGCCGGGCGCCCGGCGCGCGAACCGTCGCTTCAGCACAGGGGGTTGGGCAGCCGCGCCCACTGGTCCCCGGGCGTGTGCGGCGAGAGCCGCATCAGCGTCAGCGCCTTCGCGGGCAGCGGCTCGGTGCGCAGCGCGGTGAGGTCGGGGGAGGGCGGCAGGTCCCGTACGGCCGTCTGCAGCGCCGCCGCGAGTGCCCCGCCCGATCCGGCCGCCCCGGCCAGGGCCCCGGCCACGAGCGAGCCGAACAGCTTGCGGCGCAGGGCGTCCTCGTCGTCCGTCACCATGCGGGCGGGCAGCTCGGGCACCGCGATGCCGTGGCGGGCCAGGCGGGCCGGGCTGACCCGGATGTCGGCCAGATCGCGGTAGACCAGCCGCACCGGCTCGCCCGCCGCCGACAGCACCACCAGGAGGTTCTGGCCGTGCGCCTCCAGCGCCACCCCCAGCTCCAGCAGCCGCAGGCCCACGGCCAGGGTGAGACGCGCGAAGCCGGCCAGCCACCCGGGGGAGCCCGGCAGCCCGGTGGTCGCCAGCGCCGCCACCGGCAGCACCCGCTCGCCGCCGCCCGCGTACTCCTGGGGCGACTGCCGCAGCACGGCCGCGAAGTCGGGGGAACCGGCCGCCGCCGCGCCCAGGGTGCGGGTGACGTGCAGCAGACCGTCCGCGCGCGCCGCGGGCACCGCGGCGAAGTCCGACAGCAGCGCGGACGCGGCGACCGACGGCAGCGAGATGTCCCGCACCGAGGACGTCAGCCGGGCGCTGAGCGAGGTCTTCACATGCGGTCCGCCGGGCAGGGCGAGGGTCCGCAGCGACATCAGCGGATGGGCGACGCGCCGCTCCTCGCACGAGCGCTTCAGCACGTGCGCCGCCTGCCACGGATGCACCGGCAGCACCAGGTGCCGCCCGTCCCGAAGGGCAGCGGGCCACTCGCCCGTCACCAGGCACTCCCGCGCCCGCACCGGCACCAGCCCCAGCTCCACGAGCGGCCGGTGCTCGGGCCCGTAGGCGAGCTGCTCGGCCACCGAGAAACCGGGCCGTGACCGGCACGTCGGGTGGAACGGATGCCCGTCGACGACCCGCTGCTCCCACTCCCAGTCGCGGTCCGGCCAGGTGTCCCGCACGCCCTCCTGTCCCGCCCGCGACAGGGCCAGCGAGGCGACGCTGTGCCCGAGTTCACCGGCGAAGGACGCGGAGTGGGGTACGGCGAGACCGGTCACGAGCCGGGCCGGATCGTCGTAGTCCGTCTCATCGAGCCGTACGACGGTGACGTAGGCGCCGGTCGCGTACGGATCCGGCCGCGGGCCGTGCAGCCGCCGGCCGTCCCGCAGGTGCAGGGTCAGGCCGTCCCCGCCCTGCTCGCGGCGGGTCACCCAGGGCAGCGGATCGTGGGCGAGACCGCGCCACAGCCGCGACAGCACGGCCGCCCGGGCGCCGGGCAGTGCGGCCTCGTACCGCGGCAGCAGGGCGGGCCGTACGACGGCCAGCTCGTCGGCGACCTCGGCCTCGGCGCTGGGGGGACGGTGCACGGGCGGGCTCCTCGGGTACGAATAGGGCGTCACTGCGGGACGACGACGACCGACATACTGATCATCTCCGCCCGGCAGTCCGGGAATCCGGGACCACAGGAACACAGGAACGCAGGGAAAAGTGGATCGCGTGGACCTCATGCCCCCGCCCGCCGGCTCCGGACGCGGCGAACCCGGCCCAGGCGAACCCCCGGCCGCCGTCGCTCCCGCGGACGCGTACGCCGCCGTGCCGCTGCTGAACTGCCTGCTGCGGGAGGTCGCCCGGCCGGTGCGGGAGACGGGCGGCCACCGCATCCACCACCTGCCCGGCACCGGCCGCCTGCTCCGGGTCCGCGGGACGCGACGGCCCGCTGATCCGGAGGTCCGGCTGCCCGGCGGCTGGCAGCGGCTCGACCACACCGCGCTGGTCGAGCTCGTCGCCGAGGAACTGCGCCGGCACACCGGGCTGTCCAACCACGAACTGCCCGCCGAGATGACCGACAGCCGGGACGCCGTCGCCGCGCTGCTCGACGCCCGCGCCGGCGCCACCCCGCCCGACGGCCTCTACGCGCGCTCCGAGCAGTGCCTGCTCACCGGCCACACCCACCACCCGGCCCCCAAGGCCCGCGGCGGCGGCCCCGCGGCGGACTGGCTGCCGTACGCGCCCGAGGCCCACGCCCGCTTCCCGCTCACCCTGCTCGGGCTGCGCGAGGACACCGTCGTCGAGGAGGGCGACACCTCCCCGCTCGACGCCCTCGGCACCGCCCCGCCCGGCTACCGGCTGCTCCCGGCCCACCCCTGGCAATTGGAACTGGCCGCCGGGGAGCTCGGCGCCGCCTTCGCGGACGGCCGGCTGATCCGGCTCGGCACGACCGCCCCCGGCACCTGGCCGACGGCGGCGATCCGCACCGTCCGCACGCCCGGACACGACCTCTTTCTGAAGTTCAGCCTGGACGTGCGCATCACCAACGACATCCGCCGGCTCTGGCGTCACGACCTGCTGGCCCTGCGCCGCACGGACGCCGCCGTGTGCGCCGCCCTCGAAGGGTTCGACGGACCCCCGGCCTGGCTCAGCGACCGCGGCTACCGCACCGCCGGCTTCGCCTTCGAGGCCCTGGCCGTCCTCGTCCGCGACGGCTTCGGCGGCCGTCTGCTGCCCGGCGCGACCCCGCTGCTGGCCGCCGGTCTCGTCGAGGGCTTCGACGGCAACCCGCTCGACCGCGTCACCGACCCGGACGCCTGGTGGCAGGCCTACCTCGCCCGGGCGGTGCCCCCGGCCCTGGCGGCCTTCGCGCACGGCGTCGTCGTCGAGGCGCACCTGCAGAACACCCTGGTCGCCGTGGACGCCGACGGCATGCCGGTACAGGTGCTGTACCGGGACGCCGAGGGCGTGAAGCTGCTGCGGGACGTGGGACGCGCGGCCGGCTGGGAGCGGCTCGTGTACTGCCTGGTCGTCAACCACCTCACCGAGATCGCCGGCGCCCTCGCCGAACGCCACGGCGGGTTCGACCCCTGGCCCGCCGCCCGCCGCGCCCTCGCCCGCCACGACCTGCCGGAGACCGGCGCCCTGCTCACCTCGCCCACTCTCCCCGCCAAGACGAACCTGCTGCTGCGCTGGACGGGCGCGGACGGCGCCGACGCCCGCTACCTGCCGCTGCCCAACCCGCTCATGGAATGATGGCCGCCGAACAGGGCGACGGCGGAACGAGGAAGCCGGTGTGAATCCGGCGCGGTCCCGCCACTGTGATCGGCGAGCCGGTCCCGAACAGGCCACTGCCCGCACAGGGGTGGGAAGGCCGGGAGCGGCGTCGACCCGAGAGCCAGGAGACTCACGCGGTCGCCTCCTCGACGAACCACCGGGGCGGATCTCCCCGGGGAGAGGGAAGGTGCGGCCATGTCCGCGACACCGTCCGGAGCGCTTCCGTGCCGCGTCGTCGTCTGCCGGGACTGCTGCTGCGGCAGCCCCAAGGTCACCGGCGTCGACCACGCCGCCCAGACCGAACGCCTGCGCGCGGCGGCGCCGGTGCGGGTCACCGACTGCCTCGACGTCTGCGACCAGGCCAACGTCGTCGTCGTCCAGCCGTCCGCCGCGGGCCGGGCCGCCGGTGGCCGGCCGGTGTGGCTGGGGCAGGTCAACGACCGGGAGGCGACGGAGGACGTCGTCTCCTGGGTCCGGGCCGGAGGCCCCGGCGTGGCGCCCCTGCCGGAGATTCTGGGCCTCTACGTCTTCACCCCTCTCGCGAGGCGCGGCACCGACGGCTCATGACCCGGCCGCCGGCACGCACAGCACCGGCACCCTCGACAGGCGCAGCAGCTCGTGCGGCGTCGAGCCGGGCGGCGCCGGGCGCACCGGGCTCTCGCCCCATGTGCCCACGACGATGACCCTGCCCCCGTGGCGTGCCGCCGCGTCGGTCAGGGCCCGGGCGGGCGGCTCGTCGACGAGTTCGGCGACGGTGGGCACACCGGCCTCGCCGGCGACCCGGACCGCGTGGGCGAGCGCGGCGTTCCCGGCCTCGCGCACGGCCTCGTGCCGGGCGCCGTGCTCCTCTCCCGGCACACCGGGGGCGGCGCCGCCGTGGACGATCACCAGCGGTTCGCCGTACGCGGCCGCCACCTCGATGGCGACGCGCAGGGCGCGCCGGGCGCCGGGGGACTCGTCGTAGCCGAGGACGACCGACATCTTCATCACTCCTTGCGGGGAACGAGGCGGGGGTCGACCACTCCGGGCCGTTCCGACCAGAACGCGGGGGCCCGCAGGCGCCGCACCACCATCAGCACCACGCCCGTGAGGAAGACGGCGAGGCCCATGACGAGCGGTGGACCGACCCCCAGCCAGGAGACTCCGCTGTAGGAGTTGTCCGGGTCGGCCATGTCCGCCACGGACTCCGCCAGCAGCCATGCCAGCAGCCCGGCACCGGCCAGCGGGCCGAGGCCGATCAGCAGGAAGTTCCGGACGCCGCTGGTCAGTTCGCGGCGGTAGTACACCGCGCAGGCGATCCCCGTGAGCGCGTAGTAGAACGCGATCAGCAGGGACAGCGCGGTGAGGGAGTCGAAGAGGGCGTTCTCGCTGAGGTTGTACAGCGTGAGGTACCAGGCGACGGCGATGCCGGCGACCCACCAGGTGCTCACGTCGGGGGTGCGGAAGCGCGGGTGGATGTGGCCGAAGCGGCCGGGCAGCGCGTGCCGGCGCGCCATGGACAGCGCCGTGCGCGACGCGGGGATGATCGTCGTCTGGGTGGAGGCCAGCGCGGAGGTCGAGACCGCCAGCAGCACGACCCAGTCCCAGTCGCCCATCGCCTCCTTCGCGAGCTGCGCGAAGAGGAACTCCTCCTCCGCCGCGTTCTCCGCCAGGTAGTCCGTCCCGGCGTAGGCCACGACCGCGTAGGCGACCGCCACGTAGGTCACCAGCAGCAGCACCGTCGACCACACGGCCGCCATGCCGGGCGCGGTGGCGGAGTCCTCGGTCTCCTCGGTGAGGTTGACCGCCGACTCCCAGCCCCAGTAGATGAACACGCCCAGCAGCAGGGACGAGGTCAGGGGCGCCCCGCCGGCACCGAACGGGTCCAGCCACGCGAGCCTCGGCTCGGTCGGGCCGAGCGTGCCGGTGCCGGCGTAGACGCGGTACAGGGCCACCACGGCGAAGGCCAGCAGGCAGGCGACCTGCGCCAGGATGAGGACGTCCTGCACCCGGGCCGACACCTCGGTGCCGATCACGCAGACGGCCGTCATCACCAGGATGAGCAGCACCGTCAGCACCTGGCGCACCGCGTCGTTCGCGGCCCACCCGTCCAGTCCGGCGGAGAGCAGGAAGAAGGTCACCGCGACGTCCGCCAGCGACCCGACCACCAGGACCCCGGTCATCGTGATGGCCCAGCCGCCGAGCCAGCCCGCCCACGGCCCCATGGCCCGGGTGACCCACGAGAAGGTCGTACCGCAGTCCTGGTCGGCCCTGTTGAGGTGGTAGAACGCCGAGGCGATCAGCAGCATCGGCACGAACGACGCGAGCATGACCCCGGGGGCGTAGACGCCGACCAGGGCCACGACCGGGCCGATGGCCGCCGCCATCGAGTACGCCGGGGAGGTCGCGTTGAGTCCGATGACCAGCGCGTCCAGGAACCCGATCGCGTCGGGCTTCAGGCTCGCGGACGGCGGCGGGCCCGCGTCCGTGACGTCCTCCGCCATGCTCCCTCGCTCCCGTCGTGTGGGGAACCATCCAACAGGGCGAGGTGAGGCATGTGCGCCATTGGCCGGACTTCGCGGTGTTATGTCGCCTTCCGGCTCCGCACCAGCAGCCACAGGAAGTACGGGGTGCCGATCACCGCGGTCATCAGCCCAGCCCCGAGCTGGGCGGGGGCGATGACCGTACGGCCGAGCAGATCGGCCGTGCAGACGAGCGCGGCGCCCAGCAGGACGGCGACCGGTACGACCCGTACGTGCCGCCGGCCCACCAGGGCCCGTGCCGCGTGCGGCGCGACGAGACCGACGAAGCCGATGGTGCCGGCGCAGGCGACGGCGGTCGCCGTGAGCAGGACGCTCACCACCAGGAACCCGAGCCGGGCCCGGGGCAGTCCCAGACCGAGCAGCCGCGGGGTGTGCTCGTCCAGGGAGACGAGGTCCAGCTCGGTGCGCCGGGCGACGGCGACGGCCAGACCCGCCGCCAGCACGAGCGCGACGGGCAGCACGTCCGCCCCGGTGCGCCCGTACGTCGAACCGGACAGCCAGGTCAGCGCCTTCGTGGCGTTGAACGGGTCGGTGAGGACGATGAGCAGGCTGATCAGGGCCGTGGACCCGGCGGCCACGCCGATGCCGACGAGCACGAGCCGGTTCTGCCGGTAGCCGCCCCGGGCGGCGAGCCCGAAGACGAGGGCGGAGGCCAGTCCCGCGCCCGCGAACGCGGCACCGGCGACCCCCCAGGAACCGGCGGCGGGCGCGGTGGTCACGAGCAGCACGGCACCCAGCGCGGCCCCGCCCGAGACGCCCAGCACGCCGGGTTCCGCCAGCGGGTTGCGGGTGACGGCCTGCACCAGCGTGCCGGCCAGGGCGAGCGCGGCGCCCGCGCACAGCGCCGCGAGCACGCGCGGCACCCGGGTGTCCAGGACGAAGGAGACGGTCCGGCCGGCCCGCCCCTGCGCCCAGTTGGCGACGTCGCCGAGCAGGAGCTTGCTGTCGCCCAGCAGGACACCGGCCAGTACGACGCCGGCGACCAGGGCGGCCAGGGCGGTCACCGTGACCAGGAAGGCCGTCCGGCCGGGGGCGCGCAGCCGGTCGGGGGCGTCGGCCCCGCCCGTGCCGGGCAGCCGCAGGGCCGTCACCACCAGGAACACGGCGCCGACCAGGCTGGTGACGATGCCGGTGGGGACGGCGACGGCGGTGTCCGCCGGGATCAGGGCCCGCAGCAGCACGTCCGAGCCGAGCACCAGCGCCGCCCCGGCGAGTCCGGCCACGGGCAGGGCCGCCCGGGCGCGCACGAGGCCCCGGACCCGGCGGGCCAGCGGGCGCACCAGGGCGGGCGCGCACAGCCCGACGTAGCCGAGGGGCCCGGCGAGGGTGACGGCCGCCGCGGACAGCAGCGCCGCCAGCACCACCACCGTGACGCGGGTGGCGTGCACCGGGACGCCCAGGCCGCGGGCGGCGTCGTCGCCGAGGGCCAGCGCGTCGACGCGGCGGGCGATCGGCAGCAGCCCGGCGAGCCCCACGAGGGCGACGGGCAGCATCTGCAGGACGCCGTCGAAGCCGTTCTGGCCGATGCTGCCCTGGTTCCACTGGTAGAGGCCCTCGGTCTGCTGTGGGAACAGCAGCAGGAGCCCCTCGGTGACGGAGTTCAGGCCCAGGGCGAGCGCGGTACCGGCGAGGACCAGCCGTACGGTGCCGGTTCCGAGGCCGGACAGGGCGAGCACCACGGCGGCGGCCGCAAGCCCGCCCGCGAAGGCGACGCCGGAGGAGGCGAGCAGCGGCAGGGAGACACCGGTCGCGCCGGTCAGCCCGAGCGCCAGGTAGGAACCGGCGTTGACCGCGAGGGTGTCGGGGGAGGCGAGCACGTTGCGGCTGACGGCCTGCAGGACGGCGCCCGCGACGCCGAGGACGACGCCGACCAGGACGCCGGCGGTCGTCCGCGGCAGCCGGGAGGCGACCACCACGGACGTGTCGGCCGGATCGGCCTGCCCGGTCAGGGCCTTGACCACCTGCGCCGGTCCGACGGCGGCGGTGCCCTGGGTGAGGTCGACGACCGCGAGGGCGCCGACGAGGAGGACGAGCCCGGCCGTCACCGCGGCGGCACCGGTCCGGGACGCGGCCGCCGGGGGACGGACGGCGGGGGGCGCTTCGGTGACGGCCATGACGGGCGCTACTTCGTCAGCGCGCCGACGAGGGCGTCGATGTACGCCTCCATCGAGCCGGGACCGCCGAACATCCAGATGCCGTCGGGCAGCCGGTGCACGTCGCCCGCCTTCACGAACGGCAGGGAGGTCCACACGGCGTTCTTCCTCAGCTGCCCGGCGAACGGGTTGCTGGCCTTGTCGCCGTCGTTGCCGATGTAGGCGAACGCGGTGTCCTCCGGCAGGCCGGTGAGGCCCTCCACGTCGGTGGTGCCGAGGCCGTAGGCCGGGTCGCCCTTGACCTTCCAGGCGTTCTCCAGGCCGAGTTCCTCGTGGACGGAGCCGATGAGGGAGCCGCTGGTGTACGGCCGCAGGGAGACCTGGTTGGACGTCACGTACCCGTCGGCGAAGGCGACGGAGCTGCCGTCGAGCCGCGCGTCGGCGAGGGCCTTCCTGCCCTCGGCGACCTTGGCCTCGAAGCTCTTGCGGGCGGCCTCGGCCCGGTCGGTGGTGCCGGTGGCCTTCGCGATCAGGTCGAGGTTCTCGAACATCTGCCCGATCTGGTCGGAGGCGTCGGCCGACTTGATCTCCAGCACGGGGGCGATCCTCCGCAGCTGCTTCACGGCGGCGTCCGGCAGGTCGGAGCTCGCCACGATGAGGTCGGGGGAGAGCGAGGCGATGGTGTCCGTGCTGGGCTCGCCGCGCGTGCCGATGTCCTCGGGCTCGTTCTTCAGCGGGACGGCGGTGTCCCAGGTCTTGTAGCCCTTGACGTCGGCGACGCCGACCGGGTCGACGCCGAGGGTGATGAGGCTCTCGACCTCGTTCCACTCGGTGGCGACGACCTTCTCGGCGGGGCCGTCGAGTTCGACCTTCCTGCCGGTGGCGTCGGTGAGGCTGATCGCCTCGGACGGCTTCCTCGCGCTGTCGGCGGCCGGCTCGGTGGTGCCGCAGGCGGCGAGGACGAGCGCCGCGGCGGTGGTGGTGGCCGCGGTGAGCAGGGGACGTCTCATGAGGTGGTGCCGAGCCTTTCGCTTGGAGTGGTGCGGGTGTGGTGGCGGCCGACCGGACGGGTCCGGATCCGGCCGGTCAGGGGGTCGGTGTCGACGTCGATGCGGATGCCGTAGACGGCGGTCAGGCGTTCCGGCGTCAGGACGTCCTCGGGCGGGCCTTCGGCGACGATCCGGCCCGCTTCGAGCAGCGTGATCCGGTCGGCGACGGCCGCTGCCTGGTCGAGGTCGTGCAGCACGACGCCCACGGCGATCCCGTGGTCGTCGGCCAGGTCGCGCACGAGGTCGAGGAGTTCGACCTGGTAGCGCAGGTCGAGGTAGGTCGTCGGCTCGTCCAGCAGCAGTACGCCGGTCTCCTGCGCGAGGCAGCTCGCGAGCCAGACCCGCTGCAGCTGCCCGCCCGAGAGGTGGTCGGCGCCGCGCTCGGCGAGGTCGGTGACCCCGGTCAGGGCCAGCGCCCGCCCGACCGCGTCCGAGGTGTCCGGGTCCGGGCGGCCGAAGCGGCCCCGGTGGGGGTAGCGCCCGAACTCGACCAGGTCCCGCACGGTCAGCCCGCTGGGCGTGGGCCGTCCCTGCGTCAGCAGGGCCACGTGCCGCGCGAACTCCCGGGCGGACAGGGCGAGTCCGTCGGTCTCGGTGTCGATCCGCAGCCGGGCGCGGCGGGCGCGCTGCAACCGGGCGACCGTCCGCAGCAGCGTCGACTTCCCGCTGCCGTTGGGGCCGACCAGGGCGGTCACCTCGCCGGGCCGCAGCACGATCGCCGCGTCGTGCACGACGTCGGTGCCGTCGTAGGACACGGTCACGCCCGTGGCCGAAAGCTCATGTCCGCGCAGGCGCTGCCCGTCCGCGGGGGGTTCACCGGATCTCACGAGGAGAGGTTAGCCTAACCTAACCCGCAAGGGATCAGGGGGTCGGATGGCGGACTCAGCCGGCCGGCCAGGAGGCCGGATCCCACACCCCCGAGCGGCGCAGCGACATCGGGCAGTGCGCGTAGATCTCGTCGATCTCGAGGACGAGCGCCAGCGCGGGGCGCCGGCCGTCCTGGGCCATGGCGTCGAAGAACGGCGCGTCGGTCAGGACGCGCGCCCGCCCGTTGACCCGCAGCACCTCCTTGCTGCCGGGGATCAGGTACAGCAGCCCCGCGTGCGGGTTGTCGAGGATGTTGTGGAAGCTGTCGCCGCGCCGGTTGCCCGGCCGGTCGGGCAGGGCGAGCGTGCCGGCGTCGAGGACGTGCGTGAAGCCGGGTGCGTCCCCGCGCGGGGAGACGTCGCAGTTGCCCCGCGCGTCGGAGGTGGCCAGCAGGCACAGCGGGGAGCGGGCCAGGATGTCCCGGTCCTGTCCGGTGAGCCGGTCGTGGACCTTCTCGATCACCACCGGCCATGGCTCGCCCAGCAGGTCGCGCAGCTCGGCGGGCGACGCCAGTTCGGTCCAGCCCTGCTCCCGTGCGGAGACGGTGTCGACGGTGTGCGGCAAGGCCGGCTCCCGGGGTGTGTGCGTTTCCGGTGGTCCGCCGCAGCCTAGCCCAGTAAGGGAAGGCTGCCCTTACCGAGGGGCCTCCGACCGAAATCACCGCCGCGCCGGGCCGCCCGGCTTTGTATGCTCGGGATCCATGCGCTGGAGTCGGCCGTGCAACACCAGGTGAGTGGTCTGTGGGGGCCGGGAACATGCTGAGAGAGGTCACCGCGACCCGGTACGTCGAGCCGCTGCGCTCCGGCGGCTCCGTGCCCGGCGTCGTCGAGGCCGACGACCTCGGCACCTACGTCGTGAAGTTCACCGGCTCCGCGCAGGGCCGCAAGGCGCTCGTCGCCGAGGTGATCGTGGGGGAGCTGGCCCGCGCCCTCGGGCTGCGCTTCCCCGAACTGGTCCTGGTGCACTTCGACCCGGCGATCGCGGAGCACGAGCCGCACCAGGAGGTGCGGGGCCTGCACGCGGCCAGCGCGGGGGTCAACCTCGGCATGGACTTCCTGCCGGGCGCCCGGGACTTCACCCCGGAGATCGCCCGGGTCTTCTCCGTGGACCCCCTGGAGGCGGGCCGGATCGTCTGGCTCGACGCCCTCACGGCCAACGTCGACCGCACGGTCCACAGCTCCAACCTGATGGTCTGGCCCACGCTGGGCGTCGCCCGCCCGCGCCTGTGGCTGATCGACCACGGCGCCGCCCTCGTCTTCCACCACCGCTGGGACGGCACCGACCCCGCCAAGGCCTACGACCTGCGGCACCACGCCCTCGGCCACTACGCGCCCGACGTGCGGGCCGCCGACGCAAAGTTCGCGCCCCGGGTGACCGAGGAGCTGCTGCGCGCGATCCTCGCCGAGGTCCCGGACGCCTGGCTGGCGGACGACCCGGCCTTCGCCGGCCCGGAGCAGGCGCGCGAGGCGTACGTGGCGCACCTCCACGCGCGCGTGCGGGCCTCCGGGGCCTGGCTGCCCACCGGCTTCCCCAGCAGGGAGGAACTCGCCGCCGAGGAGGCCCTGCGCACGGCGAGGAACCAGCAAGGACGTCCCGCGTGGCTCCGGCAGGTCCCCGACCTGCACGGCAAGCCCGCGGCCGAGCAGGATTGGTCGGTGCACCTCGGATGAGTGGCCGTGTCGAGATCGAGTACTGCACCCAGTGCCGCTGGCTGCCGCGCGCGGCCTGGCTGGCGCAGGAACTGCTCACGACCTTCGAGGCCGAGCTGACGGAACTGGCCCTGAAGCCGGGCACCGGCGGGGTGTTCGTCGTCCGTGTCGGGGACGAGGTCGTCTGGGACCGGCGCGAGCAGGGCTTCCCCGAGCCGACCGCCGTGAAGAAGGCCGTACGCGACCGAGTGGCCCCGGGCAAGACCCTGGGCCACTCGGAGCGGTGACGGCCGTTCAGCCCGTGAGCTGCTCGTACGCCGGGAGCGTGAGGAAGTCGGCGTAGTCCTCGTCGAGGGCGACCTTCAGCAGCAGGTCGTGCGCCTGCTGCCAGTTGCCCGCCGCGAAGGCCTCCTCGCCGAGCTCCGCGCGGATGTTCGCGAGTTCCTCGGCGGCGACCTCGCGGGCCAGCTCGGCGGTGACGCGCTTGCCGTCGTCGAGGACGACACCGGCGTTGATCCACTGCCAGATCTGGGAGCGGGAGATCTCGGCGGTGGCGGCGTCCTCCATCAGGTTGAAGATGGCGACCGCGCCGAGTCCGCGCAGCCACGCCTCGATGTAACGGATGCCGACCTGCACGGCGTTGACCAGCCCGGCGTAGGTGGGCCTGGCGTCCAGCGAGTCGACGGCGATGAGGTCGGCGGCCTTGACGTCGACGTCCTCGCGCAGCCGGTCCTTCTGGTGCGGCTTGTCGCCGAGGACCTTGTCGAAGCACTCCATGGCGATCGGCACCAGGTCGGGGTGGGCGACCCAGGAGCCGTCGAAACCGTCGTTCGCCTCGCGGTCCTTGTCGGCGCGGACCTTCTCGAAGGCGACCTTGTTGACCTCGGCGTCCCGGCGGGAGGGGATGAAGGCGGCCATGCCGCCGATCGCGTGCGCGCCGCGCCTGTGGCAGGTGCGGACGAGAAGTTCGGTGTAGGCGCGCATGAACGGCGCCGTCATCGTGACCGCGTTGCGGTCCGGCAGCACGAACTTCGCGCCGCCGTCACGGAAGTTCTTCACGATGGAGAACAGGTAGTCCCAGCGCCCCGCGTTCAGCCCGGAGGCGTGGTCGCGCAGCTCGTAGAGGATCTCCTCCATCTCGTACGCGGCCGTGATCGTCTCGATGAGGACCGTGGCGCGGACGGTGCCCTGCGGGATGCCGCAGTACTCCTGGGCGAAGACGAACACCTCGTTCCAGAGGCGGGCCTCCAGGTGCGACTCCGTCTTGGGCAGGTAGAAGTACGGGCCCTTGCCCAGGTCCAGCAGGCGCTGGGCGTTGTGGAAGAAGTACAGGCCGAAGTCGACGAGCGCGCCGGGCACCTGGGTGCCGTCCGCGTCGAGAAGGTGACGCTCGTTCAGGTGCCAGCCGCGCGGGCGCATGACGACCGTGGCGAGCTCCTCCTCCGCCTTCAGGGCGTAGGACTTGCCGGAGGCCGGGTCCGTGAAGTCGATGCTCCGGGTGTAGGCGTCGATCAGGTTGAGCTGGCCGAGGACCACGTTCTCCCAGGTGGGCGCGGAGGCGTCCTCGAAGTCCGCGAGCCACACCCGGGCGCCGGAGTTGAGCGCGTTGATGGTCATCTTGCGGTCGGTCGGGCCGGTGATCTCGACGCGGCGGTCGTTCAGGGCGTCCGGGGCCGGGGCGACCTTCCAGGAGTCGTCGGCGCGGATCGCGGCGGTCTCCGGGAGGAAGTCCAGGGTGGAGGTGCGGGCGATCTCGGCGCGGCGCTCGGCGCGGCGGGCGAGGAGTTCGTCACGCCGGGGCGTGAACCGCCGGTGCAGCTCGGCCACGAAGGCGAGTGCCGCTTCGGTGAGGACCTCCTCCTGCCGGGGCAGGGGCTCGGCGTCGACGATGGCCAGCGGGGACGGCGCTGGAGCGGACATGGACGGTCACTTCCTTCAGCGAGCTGTGAAGACGAGCCGGCGTGTGTGGCACCGGGTGCCAGTCTTCCCGGATACGGCGTTCGGCGCCCTGCAAGCCCTCGGGCGCTTCTGAACAGTGGATACTAGTTTCCTCATGGTGGAAGTTCAATCGTTTGTTGATGTCGAGATTCTCCGGATCGAGGCAAGGTGGCGCTGCGTGCCACCTCGTTCACTCAAGGTGCGCCAGGTCGGCCTCGGTGTCGATGTCGAAGGGCCGGGCCACGTCGCCGCACTCGACGAGCGTGATCGCCGGGGCGTGCTCCCTCAGATAGGCGCGTGCCCCCCGGTCCCCGGTGGCAGTCGCGGCGACCCCCGCCCAGTGGGCCGCTCCGAACAGCACCGGGTGGCCGCGCGCCCCGTCGTACGCGGCCGCCACCAGGGACCCCTCGTCCCGGCAGGCGCCGAGGACCCGGGCCACCGCCTCGGGGCCGATGCCGGGCTGGTCGACGAGCGAGACCAGGGCGGCCCGGGCCCCCGTGCCGGCGAGTGAATCAAGCCCGGCCCGCAGGGACGTGCCCATGCCCTGTTCCCAGTCGGGGTTGTCCACGAGGACGCAGTCCGGCAGCGAGGCCTGCGCCCGCACGTGTGCGGACCGTGCCCCCAGCACCACGTGGATCCGCGCGCAGCCGCCCTCGCGCAGCACCCGCACCGCGTGCTCCACCAGCGGCCGCCCCCGGTGTGTGAGCAGCGCCTTGGGGCGCCCGCCGAGCCGCCGCCCGCCCCCCGCGGCGAGCAGCAGCCCCGCGATCTCGGGGTGTTCGCCTGTCGTCTCCGGTGTCGTCATGGACCCTGCATACCGCAGCGGAGCCGCCCCGCCGCGGTGCCCCGGCGCCCCGATCGGTTCAGGCCACGATGTAACGCAGCGAAACAGGATGATGACGCAATGGACTGGCGCCCGGTGGCCCGCGTCGTTTACTGTCGCCCGCACCGATCGGCCGGGCGTCCGGTCGGGGTCCGGTGTGGGGGACTTCGCGGAGGAACGGCACGCGCACGCGGGTGCGAGGGGGAGGACTGTGTTGCGGAGCGTGGAGCAGAAGCGGCAGGGGCCGGTGGCCGGCGGCGACGAGGACCGGCGGGTGACGGAGCTGCGCTCCGCCGTGGCCCGGCTGCGCCGCCGACTCGCCGCCCATCCGGTCGAGTTCGCCGACCGGAGCATCGCCGAGGAGGAACTCGCCGCCCTGGACGCCGCCGTCGCCGGCGGCCTCCCCGAAGTCCCGCGGCTGCGCCGCTCGTTACTGCTGATCGCCGGCGCGATCGGCTCGGTGAGCGCACTGTCGCCCGGGCTGGCGGAGGTGCGCCGGGCCGTGGATCTGTTCGGGGGGCCGGTGCGCGGTCAGGGCTGAGGGGAGCGCCCGGTCTCTCGGCGGGTGCGGGCGGCTCCGGGGGCCGGTCGCCCGCGCCTGAGTCCTCGTCACGCCGGTGGCGGGCTTCGCCGCGATGCCCCGCGGGCGGCGGGGCGGAGGGGGCCTCAGGCCGGATTCTGGCTCGCCAGTGCCTCGGAGAGTTCGCCGGCGATCTGCTGGAGGACCGGCACGATCCTCTCCGTGGCCGCCTCCGTGACCCGCCCCGCGGGACCCGAGATGGAGATGGCCGCGGCGGTGGGGGAGTCGGGCACCGGGACCGCGAGGCAGCGGACGCCGATCTCCTGCTCGTTGTCGTCGATCGCGTAGCCCTGGCGGCGTACGTCCTCCAGGGCCGCGAGGAAGCCGTCGGCCGTCGTGATCGTCTTCTCCGTGGCGGCGGGCATGCCCGTCCGGGCCAGCAGCGCCCGCACCTCCTCCGGCGGGAATCCGGCGAGCAGCGCCTTGCCCACGCCCGTGGAGTGCGGCAGCACGCGCCGGCCGACCTCCGTGAACATCCGCATCGAGTGCTTCGACGGCACCTGTGCCACGTAGACGATCTCGTCCCCGTCCAGCAGCGCCATGTTCGCCGTCTCGCCGGTCTCCTCGACCAGCCGCGCGAGGTACGGCCGCGCCCAGGTGCCGAGCAGCCGGGCGGCCGACTCCCCGAGGCGGATCAGACGCGGGCCGAGCGCGTACCGCCGGTTCGGCTGCTGGCGTACGTATCCGCAGGCCACCAGCGTCCGCATCAGCCGGTGGATGGTCGGCAGGGGGAGACCGCTGCTCGCGGACAGCTCGCTCAGGCCGACCTCGCCGCCCGCGTCCGCCATCCGTTCGAGCAGGTCGAAGGCGCGCTCCAGGGACTGGACGCCGCCGTTGGCGGAGGACCGGGCGGAGCCGGTGGTGCTGGCGCTGGACGTCGGCACGGCGATTCCTTTCGGGTAGCATTTCGCTTCCCGGGATACTAATTCCGCTTCGTGGAAAAGTCCAGCCGGTGGGAGTGCGGGTGCGTCCTGTAGCAGTGTGCCCTTGACGGGGGCGGAGCGGGAGTGAAGAATTTTTCAACAGAATGTTGAAGGAAGGGGTTCGGGTGTCCGACGCTGAACTGGTGCTCCGCTCGACGCGTGTCATCACTCCCGAGGGGACGCGCGCCGCGTCGGTCGCCGTCGCCGGCGGCACGATCACGGCCGTCCTGCCGTACGACGCCCCCGTCCCCGGGGGCGCCCGCCTTGAGGACCTGGGCGACCACGTGCTCCTGCCCGGCCTGGTCGACACCCACGTCCACGTCAACGATCCCGGCCGCACCGAGTGGGAGGGCTTCTGGACCGCCACCCGCGCCGCGGCGGCCGGGGGCATCACGACCCTCGTCGACATGCCCCTGAACTCCCTGCCGCCGACCACGACCGTCGCGCACCTGCGCACCAAGCAGCGGGTCGCCGCCGACAAGGCGCACATCGACGTCGGCTTCTGGGGCGGCGCCCTGCCGGACAACGTCAAGGACCTGCGCCCGCTGCACGAGGCCGGCGTCTTCGGCTTCAAGGCGTTCCTGTCGCCGTCCGGCGTCGACGAGTTCCCGCACCTCGAACGGGACGCGCTCACCCGCGCCATGGCGGAGATCGCCGCCTTCGACGGCCTGCTCATCGTGCACGCAGAGGACCCGCACCTGCTGGCCTCCGCCCCGCAGCGACCCGGCCCGAAGTACGCCGACTTCCTCGCCTCCCGCCCCCGGGACGCCGAGGACACCGCCATCGCCCGGCTCGTCCGGGAGGCGAAGGCCCTCGACGCGCGCGTGCACGTACTGCACCTGTCCTCCAGCGACGCCCTGCCGATGATCGCCGAGGCGAGGGCCGAGGGCGTCCGTCTCACCGTCGAGACCTGCCCCCACTACCTGACCCTCACCGCCGAGGAAGTCCCCGACGGCGCCAGCGAGTTCAAGTGCTGCCCGCCGATCCGCGAGGCCGCCAACCAGGACCTGCTCTGGCAGGCGCTCGCCGACGGCACCGTCGACTGCGTCGTCACCGACCACTCCCCGTCCACCGCCGACCTCAAGACCGACGACTTCGCCACGGCCTGGGGCGGCATCTCCGGCCTCCAGCTGAGCCTCCCGGCCGTGTGGACCGAGGCCCGCAGGCGCGGGCACGGACTGGAGGACGTGGTGCGCTGGATGTCCGCGAAGACCAGCGAACTGGTCGGCCTCGACGACCGCAAGGGCGCCATCGCGCCCGGCCGCGACGCCGACTTCGCCGTCCTCGCCCCCGACGAGACCTTCACCGTCGACCCGGCCGCCCTCCAGCACCGCAACCACGTCACGGCGTACGCGGGCCGGACCCTGTACGGCGTGGTGAAGTCCACCTGGCTGCGCGGGCAGCGGATCGTCGCGGACGGCGAGTTCACCGCACCGAAGGGGCAGCTCCTCACCCGAAGCCACTGAGTCCCATCCCAGACCCCGAAAGGCAGATCTGATCACCGTGACGGCGATTCCCCGCTTCACCGGCGACGCGCACCCCTACGGAGGCGGCGACCCCTACGCGGACTACCGCACCGCCGACTTCCCCTTCACCCGGTACGCCAACCTCGCCGACCGGCGCCTGGGTGCCGGTGTCATCGCCGCCAACGACGAGTTCTTCGCCCAGCGCGAGAACCTGCTGGTGCCCGAGCGCGCCGCGTTCGACCCGGAGCACTTCGGGCACAAGGGCAAGATCATGGACGGCTGGGAGACGCGCCGCCGCCGGGGCGCCGGTGCCGATCACCCCTGGCCGGCCGCCGAGGACCACGACTGGGCGCTGGTCCGCCTCGGCGCCCCGGGCGTCGTCCGCGGGATCGTCGTCGACACCGCGCACTTCCGCGGCAACTACCCGCAGGCCGTCTCCGTCGAGGGCACCTGCGTCGAGGGCTCGCCCTCGCCGGAGGAACTCCTCGGGGACGACGTCAAGTGGACCACCCTCGTCCCGCGCACCGCGGTCGGCGGCCACGCGGCGAACGGCTTCGAGGTGGCGGCCGAGCAGCGCTTCACCCACCTCAGGGTCAACCAGCACCCCGACGGCGGCATCGCCCGGCTCCGGGTGCACGGCGAGGTCGTGCCGGACCCCGGGTGGCTGGCCGCGCTCGGCACCTTCGACGTGGTCGCGCTGGAGAACGGCGGCCGGGTCGAGGACGCCTCAGACCTCTTCTACTCGCCCGCCGGCAACACCATCCAGCCGGGCCGCTCCCGCAAGATGGACGACGGCTGGGAGACGCGCCGCCGCCGCGACCAGGGCCATGACTGGATCCGCTACCGGCTGGCGGGGCAGGCGCAGATCCGCGCCCTGGAGATCGACACCGCGTACCTCAAGGGCAACAGCGCCGGGTGGGCGTCCGTCTCCGTCCAGGACGGCGAGGACGGCGACTGGCGGGAGATCCTGCCCCGCACCCGCCTCCAGCCCGACACCAACCACCGTTTCGTCCTGCCGTCCCCGGCGGTCGGCACGCACGCGCGCGTGGACATCTTCCCCGACGGCGGCATCTCCCGCCTGCGCCTGTACGGCTCCCTGACCGATGAGGCCACGGCCCACCTGACGGCACGGCACCAGGAACTGGGCGGCTGAGGCCCCCGTCGGCTTCGGGGCGCCTCGGCCGGCGGCGGGGGTGCGTCCCGGGGATGGAAAGGACCCGCGGGGCACAGCGACCCGACGGGATCGGTGCCGGTGTACCCCGGGCCGGGCCGCCCACCGCGCCGGGCCCGCGGGACGCACCGGTTGTGGCACCGGCGTGCCGCGGAGGGCGGGTTGCCCGTCGTGGGGGCCCACCGGCCGACAGCAGTAGGGGTGCCCCCGGGCTGAGTCACCCACCCCGCCCGCGCCCCGGGGCGCACCGGCCCGACCGCGCCGGTGCGCCCCGCGCGTCACGCCGCGTACCCCCCGTCCACGGCGAACTCCGCCCCCGTCACGTACGTCGCCGCCGCCAGGTACGCCACCGTCGACGCCACCTCGTCCGCCGTGCCGAAGCGGCCCAGGGCGGTCATGGCCGCCTGGCCGGGTGCGTGCGGGCCGTTCGCGGGGTTCATGTCGGTGTCGATCGGGCCGGGATGCACGAGGTTCGCGGTGATGCCGCGCCCGCCCAGTTCCCTGGCCAGCGCCTTCGTCAGGCCGATCAGCGCCGCCTTGCTCATCGCGTAGAGCGTCCCGCCGGGCCCCGGCACCCGCTGCGTCAGGCAACTGCCGACCGTGATGATCCGCCCGCCCTCCACCATGCGCGCGGCGGCGGCCTGGGAGGCCAGGAACACCCCCCGTACGTTGACCTGCAGGACGCGGTCCACGTCCGCGAGCGACAGCGTGTCGAGCGGCCCGAGCAGGCCCACGCCCGCGTTGTTCACCAGGACGTCGAGCCCGCCCAGTTCCCCGGCCGCCGCGTCCACCAGCCCGGCCGTCTCCGCCGGGTCCGCCGCGTCCGCGCGCAGCGCCACCGCCCGGCGCCCCAGCGCCTCCACCGTCCGTACGACGTCCTCCGCCGCCTCCTTGCCGTTCACATAGCCGACCGCCACGTCCGCGCCCTCCCGGGCCAGACGCAGCGCCGTCGCCGCGCCGATGCCACGGCTCCCGCCGGTCACGAGAGCCACCTTGCCGTGCAGATTTCCCTGAGTGGTCATGCGTCCATCCCAGCCGCTGCCCGCTCCCGGCGCTGGCGGCGAACGGACGTCGACTTCACGACCGAGCGAGCGACCGAGCAGGCGACCGGGCGAGCGATGAGTTGCGGGTGCCCGAGGGGTCGTACCTGATGAAAGACGACTGCAGCGATCCCCGCGATCCCCCGAGACCGGAAGGAAGGCACCCGCCATGGGCAAGCTCGTCTCCACCCTCTTCGTCACCCTCGACGGCGTCTACCAGGCCCCCGGCGGGCCGAAGGAGGATCCGCGCGGGGGCTTCACCCACGGCGGCTGGAGCTTCCCGTACGCCGACGACGACTTCGGCCGGTTCGTCGGCGAGGTCTTCACCCGCTCCGGCGCCTTCCTGCTCGGCCGCCGGACGTACGACATCTTCGCCGCGTTCTGGCCGAAGGTGACCGACCCCGGCGACCCGGTCGCCTCCCGGCTCAACTCCCTGCCCAAGTACGTGCCGTCCTCGACGCTGAAGGACCCCGGATGGGCGGGCACGACCGTGCTGTCCGGCGACCTCGCCGAGGAGGTCACCGCCCTGAAGGAGGGCACAGACGGCGAGGTGCAGGTGCACGGCAGCGGCGCCCTCGTCCGGTCCCTGCTGGCGCTCGACCTCGTCGACACCCTCCACCTGCTGACCTTCCCGGTCGTGCTCGGCTCCGGCTTCCGGCTGTTCCCGGAGGGCGCCGTACCGACGGCGTTCGAGCACACCGGAGGGAGCGTCACCGGCGCGGGCGTCTCGATCGGGACCTACCACCCCAAGGGCCGCCCCGAGTACGGCGAGTACGGGCTGCCGGAGGACGCGGGGTCAGGTTGATTCCGCGTTAACAGCGGGGTCCTCACGGGAAATTCTCCGGGCTTGTCATTGACATGCCACCTTCTACGCGCGTCATCATGAGCGGCATGAATTTCCCCCCACGCGCCTCGCGGCTCGGCGCAGCAGCCGCCCTTCTGTCCGCGCTCCTCGTCGGCGGTACCGTCTCCGCCACCACGGCCGACGCCGCCCCCACCGCCGTCGGTGACATCTGCTACAGCGCCCTGCCGTCCCAGGCCCACGACACCCTGGACCTGATCGAGCAGGGCGGCCCCTACCCGTTCGAGCAGGACGGCACGGTCTTCCAGAACCGGGAAGGCATCCTGCCCAGCCAGTCGACCGGTTACTACCACGAGTACACGGTCATCACCCCCGGCTCCTCCACCCGCGGTGCCCGCCGCATCGTCACGGGTGAGCGGAGCCAGGAGGACTACTACACGGCCGACCACTACGAGTCGTTCGACCTGGTCGACTACGGCTGCTGAGCCGGGCGGCCCCTCGGCGCACGCCGGCCGGAGGTCCGCCCGGACGCTCGGGCGGCCCTCCGGCCCCCTCACCTCCGGCCCCCCATCTCGGGCCCCCTCACCTCCGGCCTCCGGCCATCGCGGAGAGAAGGCGACGCTCGCACCGGCACCAGCCCCGCCGTCTCTCCGTCTCTCCGCCTCTCCGTCCCCCCGGCCCATCTGCCCCCCCCGCCCATCTGCGCCTCTCCGCCTCCGCGCCTCCGCGCCTCCGCACCTCCGCACCGAAAGTCTCCGATCCCGCGACTTTCGTCGACGATTCCGCTCACCCGGACGTGGGATAGCCCGCCGCTGCGTAGATTTGCCGACCGTGAGTGGTGAGAGGACGCGGCCGGCCCCCGCGATGCCGGCGCAGGAGACACCCGCGCTCTTCACGGGTCCCCGCTGGTTCATCCCGTCCGCCCTGCTCCACGAACTCGACCCCGACGCCACCCGCCCCGGCCGCCGCCCCCGGCGCACCGCCCGCGACTGGGTCGTCGACGTCTCCTGCTTCCTGCTGGCCGTGGCGGTGGGCCTGATCGCCGTCGACTCGCTCGCCGGCAAACCCGGTCTCCCGCCCGGACTGGTCGTCGCCGACCAGGTGATCGGCGCACTGGCCTGCGCGGCGGTCTGGCTGCGGCGCCGCCGGCCGCTGGGGCTGGCCGTGGCGATGACGGTCGCCGGTTTCGTCTCCGAGACCGCGGGCGGGGCAGGCCTGATCGCCCTGTTCAGCCTCGCCGTGCACCGCCCCTTCCGGTACGTGGCCTGGGTGGGCGGCGTCAACGCCGCGCTGACGCCCTTCTACTACTGGCTGCGCCCCGAGCCCGACCTCCCCTATCCGGCGAGTGTGCTGTTCGCCGTGCTGCTCACCGTGGCGACCGTCGGCTGGGGCATGTTCGTACGGTCCAAGCGGCAGCTGATGCTGAGCATCAGGGACCGGGCCCGGCGGGCCGAGACGGAGGCGCGGCTGCGGGCCGAGCAGGCGCAGCGGCTCGCCCGCGAGGCCATCGCGCGGGAGATGCACGACGTGCTCGCCCACCGGCTCACGCTGCTGAGCGTGCACGCGGGCGCCCTGGAGTTCCGGCCCGACGCGCCCCCGGCGGAGACGGCACGGGCGGCGGGCGTGATCCGGGAGAGCGCGCACGAGGCGCTGCAGGACCTGCGGGAGATCATCGGCGTGCTGCGGGCGGGCGAGCCGGATGACGCAGGCCGGCCGCAGCCGACGCTCGGAGGGCTGGAGACACTGGTCGCGGAGTGCCGGCAGGCGGGTATGAAGGTCTCCCTCGACCACCGCGTCGACGACCCGGCCGCCGTGCCCTCCTCCGTCGGCCGCACCGCCTACCGCATCGTCCAGGAAGGGCTGACCAACGCCCGCAAGCACGCGCCCGGCACCGACGTCACGGTGTCCGTCACCGGCGCACCCGGCACGGGCCTGACCGTCGCCGTGCGCAACCCGGCCCCCGAGGGCGAGGTGCCGCACGTGCCCGGTTCCGGACAGGGCCTGATCGGCCTGACGGAACGGGCCGTCCTCGCGGGCGGCCGCCTGGAACACGGCCCCACGCCCGAGGGCGGGTTCGAGGTGCGGGCCTGGCTGCCCTGGGGGTGACCCGCCCGGCGCGCGGGCCCGGGGCGCGCCGGTGTGTTCCCAAAGCCCTTGTAACCGCCGCCGCGACCGGCGGATCATGGGCATATGGCGTCTGGTGCACCGCAGTTCGAGACCGCACGCGGACCTCACCGCGGGGGAGATGAGATGACGACCCCCTACGACCTCCAGGCGCTGCTGTGGGAGATCGAGCAGCGGGCCCAGGGCGCCGTCACCGGCGCGGACCTCGCCGGGATGAGCGAGCTGGTGCTGGACCGGCTGGGCTGCACGACGGCCCGGCAGGCCTACGACCGCCTGTACGCGGACTGGGCGCTGCTGCCCCGGGGCGGTGTCGCGTCCGGGCTGCGGGCCGGACAGGTGCTCAGTGTGCTGCCGCTGCTGCGGCTGGAGGGCCCGCTCCTCGACGCGCGGCGCGAGGAGGAACTGTGGCAGGCGATGAGGGACCACGGGCCGGCGGACGAGACCTGGCGCGCGAACGTCGTGATCAAGCACGGCGCGTGGGGCCTCAGGCACCTCACCGACCCCGCGCGGCTGGAGGCGGCGCTGGCCCGGACCGAGGAGGCCCGCGCCGCCCACCCGCCCGGCACCCGGATCCGCGAGAACCTCGACATGGTCCACGCCGGGCTGCGCACCTACCTGGGCCAACTCGGCGGCGGCGAGGACGACTTCGACGCCGCCGTCGACGACATGGCCCGGCTCGCCGAGTCCCCGGACCTGCGGCCGGAACAGCGCCTGGTGATGGACGCGCAGGTCGCCCTGTTCCGCATCCACCAGGCCTCCCGGCGCGCGGACGAACCGGCCCTCGCCGAGCAGATCCGGGTGCTCGAGGGCACCCTGACGCGGCTGCCCGCCGACCACATGGACCGCTTCGCGTTCGAGTCGCACCTGGAAGCCGCCCGGGGCTCCCTGACGCTCCTGCGGGCCCAGCGCACGGGCAGGTTCGAACCCGCGGCGGAAGGGGCGGCCGCCGCGACGCCCCCGCACGAGATCCGCCGCCGGATCGCCGCGCTGCCGCCCGACGCCCAGGCCGACAAGCTCGTCGAGGCCGGATTCGCGGTGGGGCAGCGGGCCCTGCTGACCATGGACCACCAGGGCATGCGGGAGTCCCTGGAACTGCGGGAGGCCGCACTCGAACTGCTCGAACCCGACGACGACCGGTGGATCCGCGTCACGGGCGGGCTGGGCGTCACCCACTGCGTCATGGCCGACCTCGGGTTCGCGCCGCCCGCCGAGCACGGACTCCACCTCGACCAGGGCATCGCCTGGCTGCGGCACACCCTGAGGCTCACCGGCGGCCCCCACCACCCGCTGTGGGGCGGCACCGGCATGACCCTCGCCAGGGCCTACCGCCTGCGCGGCGACCACGCGCGCGACGCCCGTGCGCGCCGCCTCAACCACGACGCCGCCCGCCGCGCAGGCCTGGAATGCCTGCGCGCCGCCGCCTGGAGCTCCCTGCTGCAGTCGGGCACGGCCCACGCCGCCGAGACCGCCCGTACGGCGGGCGCCCAGGCCCTGGACGTGGCCCGCTGGTGCCTGGCCGACGGCGCCCACGCCGACGCCGTACGCGCCCTGGACGCCGGGCGCGGTCTCGTCCTGCACGCGGCGACCGTGGCCACCACCGTGCCCGAGATGCTGCGGGAACTCGGCCGGCCCGAACTCGCCCGGGAATGGCGGGCCGCGGGCAGCGTCCCCGAGGTGGGCGAGGAGATGCTCTTCACCGCGCAGGCCGCGGTCGCCGGCCCCTCCAGCCGGCTGCGCCGACGGGTCCTCGAGGCCCTGACCGGCTCCCCGCGGCACGCCGGACTGCTGGACGTGCCCACCCCCGGCGACATCGGCCGCGCGCTGCGCACCATGGGAGCGACGGCCCTGGTCTACCTGGTCCCCGGTGACGTCGACGCGCCCGGACCGCTCGGTTCGCGGCACGGCTCCGGCGCGGCCGTCGTCGTCTCCGCCGACGGCACCGCCCGCGCCCTCGACCTGCCCCATCTCACCGTCGGCGCGCCCGCGCTCGCCGCCTACCGCGCCTCCGGCAGCCCCGGCCGCGACGCCGGCGGCCCGCCCACCGACCCCACGGCCGCCCCGGAACCCGCCCCGGGCCCCGGCACCGGCCGCGCCGCCCTGGAACAGCTGTGCGCCTGGGCCGGCACGGCGGTGATGGAACCGCTGCTGAAGGACCTTCCGCGCGGCTTCGGCCGGGCGCCCTCGGTCGTCCTCGTCCCCATGGGGGAACTGGGCGCCGTGCCCTGGCACGCGGCGCGGCTGACCGGCCGCCGCACCCGCGGACACGCCTGCGAGTCGGCGGACATCTCCTACGCGCCCTCCGCCCGGCTCCTGTGCGAGGTGGCGGCCCGGCCCGCCGCCCCCGCGCGGCAGGCCCTGGTCGTCGGCAACCCGACCCGCGATCTGCACCACGCCGGCGAGGAGGCCGAAGCCGTCCACCGCGTCTTCCACCCGGACGGCGTCCTGCTCGGCCCCGGCACCGCCACCCCGGCCGCCGTCACCGGCTGGCTGCGCCGGGAGCGGGGCGGGGTGCTGCACCTGGCCTGCCACGGAGTCGTCCGTCAGGGCGCACGGCACAGCGCCCATCTCGTCCTGTCCGACGGGCGGTTGGCGGCCGAGGAGCTGACCGAGGGGGCGGCCCGCTACCCCGGCCCGGACCTGGTGGTGCTGGCCGCCTGCCGCACCAACGTCTCCGGGCACGGCTACGACGAGGCCTACAGCCTGTCCACCGCGTTCCTCGTCGCGGGCGCCCGCTCGGTCATCGGCTCGCTGTGGCCGGTGCCCGACGAGGCGACGTCGCTGCTGATGTACATGACCCACCACTTCATGAGCCGCGACGGCCTGCCGCCCGGAGCGGCGCTGCGCAGCGCCCAGTCGTGGATGCTGAACGACCGCCGCGAGGCACCGCCGGGCATGCCTGCCCGGCTCGGCGCACGGGTCCGGGACATCCGCGGCGACGACCTGACGGCGTGGGCGGGCTTCACCCACCTCGGCTGGTGACTCACACCTCGGTGCGGACGACGACCTGCGCCGTCCCCCACCGGCCCGGCCCGTGCACCGGGCCGCCGGCGTCCCGGCCGCCGTCGGCCCGGGCTGCGGCCAGCCGCACCACAGCGCCGCCCGCGGCCGGTGCCGGGCCGAGGCGGTCACCGGCCGCGGGAGCGGCGGACCAGGCGGGCAGCCGGAAGGGAGCGAGGTTCAGCTCGTCCTCCGCGACGATCACCTTCAGCCAGTCCCGCGTGAACGCGCCCCGCACCAGCGCACGCCCCGGCGGCAGCCGCAGCCACACACTCTGCCCGCGCCGGGCCCAGCCGACCCTGCCGTCTGCGATGAAGTCGCCGTCGAACAGATGCGGGGACGAGGCGTAACCGTCCGTCAGATTCAGCAGCACCGCCCACAGTTCCCGCCCGGAGTGGTTGTGGATGCCCACCCGCACCTGCGGCTCCCGGCCGTCGGGTGTGTACGCGCAGACGATCTCGCCGTCCGCCGCGTGCCGCAGGGTCCCCACGGGCGTCTCCTCGACGGTGATCCGCACCAGTGACGACAGCAGCGGGTCGGGGTTCGCCAGGTCCCGGACGCGGTGCCAGCGGGCGATGTGGGCCAGGCAGCCGGCGACACGGGCCGCGTCCGCGGGGGACCGCAGGGGCAGGTCGGGCACGGGATGCCCGGCGCCGCCCGACACCCGCGCCCAGCCGCCCCCGGCATCCACGCGCAGCCGCAGAGCGGACACTCCGTCCGACTCCGACGTCAGCGCGGGCTCCCCGGCCACCGCCCTCGTGAGCAGACGGACGTCCTCCGCCCCGCCCGAGAGCGCCACGACGGCCGGCGGGAAGGCCAGCGCCGACGGGGTCACGGCGTGCGCCCGCTGCTCGTCCCCGGCGGTCGGCTGCCAGCCGGCCGGGTCCACCAGTGCCGACTCGGGCCGCACCTCGCGTACCACAACCGCCCGGGCGGCGGGGTCCCCGAGCAGGGTGAACTCGGCGCCCGCGGACCGCAGTCCGTGCGCCGCGCCGCAGTCGACCTCCCAGCCCCACGCCGTGTGCCGCAGCAGGAACGGCGAGGCCGCCGCCGCCTCGCCGGACAGCAGGACGCCGTTCTCCGGTCCGCGCAGCTCCGGGTGCTGGACACCGCTCAGGGCCCGCACACGCGCGTGGGTGAGCGCGTGCACCTCACCGTAGGTGGCCGTGGGGCCGACCCGGCCGAGCGTGCTCAGCAGCGCGTGACTGAAGAGGCCCCTGGGCCGCCCGTCGATGACCTTCTCGTGCGCCAGTTCCTGCGGACGGCACGCGGCGAGCAGGACGTGCGCTCCCCGCCCGGGACCCTGCCCGCCGCCCGCGCGGGTCCCCGTGTGCCACCACGGCATCCAGGGCACGCCCCGCGCGGCGTGCTCCCGCGTCGCGCCGCCCGCGTGGCAGCCCGCGTGCTCCCGCGTCGCACCGCCCGCGTGGCAGCAGTCCAGCACCGCCACGACATGCGTGCCGCGGGCGGCGACGCGGTCCAGGAGCGCGCCGAGTTCGGTGTCCCGCAGCACGGGCTGCCCGCCCGGGACGAGGCTGTCGTGGCACACCAGCGCCTGGGACCAGCCGGTCGGCTCACCCGGGTCGGCGGTCGGGGCCTGGCTGCCGTGTCCGCTGAACCACAGCAGCGCGGTGTCCTCGGGGCCGCTGCGCCCGAGGTGCTCCCGGATTCCTCCGAGCAGGGCGGACCGGGTGGCCTGCGCGTCGTGGAGCGTCTCGATCCGCGACCGTGTTCCGCTCCTGCTCCGCAGCCAGCTCTCCGCCGCCCGCACGTCGTTGACGCAGCCGCGCAGCGGCCGGCCGGGATAGTCGTCGATGCCCACGAACAGGGCGTGCACGGTGCGCATGCGGTGATCCTTCCAGGCGGGCCGGGGCGCGGGCAGGGCGTTTCCGGGGCGCATGCCGGGCGCCCGCGCGCGACCCCATGACCTCACGTCCGCACGGCAGTTGACTTGACCGCGACGACGGCCGATGTTTGTGCGGCCTTCAGCACCGCGAGCAACGGAAGGAACGTCCACGTGAGTTTCGGGGGACCCACCGACCCGTACCAGCCCTGGCCGCCGAACGGCGGACCCCATCCGCCGCCCCCGGCCACCGGCCCCTACGTGCCGCCGCAGCCCGGCCCGGCACCGTACGGCCCGCCGCAACCCGGCCCGGCACCGTACGGCCCCCCGTACCCCCAGCCCCACCCCTACGTCCCCTGGCCGGGAGCCCGGGGGCCGGTCCGGGGCGGTCTGCGCGGAGCCGAATGGCCGTCGGTGCGGGAGCTGTTGCGGCGGGGACGGGGCAGGATCTCCGGATGCGCGTGGCTGGTGCTGCTCACCCCCTGCACCTGGTTCACGATCGTGCCGCTCGTGCTGGGCTACTCGGTCGCGCGCTCGGCCCGCATCCGCGCCCACCGCCTGTTCCCGCCGCACGCGCACCGCACGATCGACGACCGGCAGGTGACGCGGGTGCAGAAGGTCCGGGCCTGGACCGCCGCCGTCATGTCCCTGCTGCTGCTCGGCGTGTACGGCCGTCCCGAGGACGTCGCCGAGGCGCGGGAGCTGTACGTGCTGCGGCTCGCGGTCACCCCGCCCCTGTTGCTGCTGAGCGCGCCCGTGGTGATCGCGGTGCTGTTCCGCTGGGCGTCGGCACCGACCCGATCGGCCATGCGGACGCGGGTGCGGGCCGCGCTGCGGTCGGCCGGGTGGTACGTCGCTGCCGTGACGGCGCTGCCCCTGGTCGGCGGGGCGATCCACCTCGTCGACCGGAGCCGGCCGGCTGCCGAGGGGCCGGGGGGCGTCGCGTCCTGGCTGATCATCGCGCTGGCCCTGCCGCTGGTGTGGCTGCTGTTCTTCCTGGTGTTCGCGACCGGCCCGGCCGTGCGCACCGGCTTCAACACCGCGGCCGTGCACGCCGCGCTGCCCGCCCTGCTGACCGGCACGCTGGTGTGGGAGTTCACGGTGATCAGCCTGCTCGCGGGCGGGCTGCCGCCGGGCCCGCCGGTGATCCAGGTGCTCGCGGTCCTCGGCGGGCCCGCATCGGTGACGGCGGTGGCCTGGTGGGAGATCAGCCGCCTGCGCTCCCGCCACGGGGTGACCCTGCGGGCCTGAGGCAGGCCTGAACGTCCGCTTCCGGTGCGGGCGCCGCCGCGGACCGCCGGCCGTCCGCGCCCGCCGCCCGCCCCGGCCGTGATTGGTTGGGGCCCATGACTGCGATCAGAGTGCTCCTCGTCGACGACGATCCGCTGGTGCGGGCCGGGCTGTCGCTCATGCTGGGCGGCGCCGACGACATCGACATCGTCGGCGAGGCCGCCGACGGCGCCGAGGTGGAGGCCCTGGTCGACCGCACCCACCCGGACGTCGTGCTGATGGACATCCGGATGCCGGGGGTGGACGGCCTCACGGCCACCGAGCGGCTGCGCGGCCGCGGGCAGGCACCGCAGGTGGTGGTCCTCACCACCTTCCACGCCGACGAGCAGGTGCTGCGGGCACTGTGCGCGGGCGCCGCCGGTTTCGTCCTCAAGGACACCCCGCCGGCCGAGATCCTCACGGCGGTGCGCAGGGTCGCGGCCGGCGACCCCGTGCTGTCGCCCGCGGTCACCCGGCAGCTGATGCGGCACGCGGCCGACGGCGCCGCCGACGCCCGCCGCACGCGCGCGCGTGCGCGCCTGGCCGCCCTCAACGACCGCGAGCGCGAGGTCGCCGTCGCGGTCGGCCGGGGCCTGTCCAACGCCGAGATCGCCACCGGCCTGTTCATGAGCGTCGCCACCGTCAAGACCCACGTCTCGCGCGTCCTGGCCAAGCTGGGCCTCAACAACCGGGTGCAGATCGCGCTGCTCGCCCACGACGCGGGCCTGCTGGAGGAGGAACAGGAAGGGCGGTGAGCGCCGTACGGGCGGATCAGGCGAAGGCGGCAGCCTCACGCGAAGGGCCGGATCAAGCGAAGGAGGCCGGATCAAGCGAAGGAGGCCGGATCAGGCGAAGGCGGCGGCATCACGCGAAGGCGGCCGCATCACGGGAAAGCGGCAGCGTCACGGGAAAGCGGCAGCATCACGCGAAGGCGGCCGCTGCCCCGCCGGCGATCTCCGCGAGCCGCACCGGCCTGCGCTCCCGGCGCGACAGCTCGCACGCCTCCGCGATCCGCAGCGCCTGCAGGGCCTCCCGCCCGTCACAGGGGTTGGCCCGCTCACCCCGGACGACCTCGACGAACGCGTTCAGCTCCGCCTCGTAGGCCGGTCCGAAGCGCTCCAGGAAGCCCGTCCAGGGCTTGTCCGCGGCCGGCGGCCCGGTCGGCTCGGTGGACGCGATCGGCGTCCGGTCGTCCAGGCCGACCGCGATCTGGTCGCGCTCCCCGGCGAGCTCCATGCGCACGTCGTAGCCCGCCCCGTTCATGCGGGCGCCGGTGACCGTGGCGAGCGTGCCGTCGTCGAGGGTGAGGAGCGCGGCGCCGGTGTCGACGTCGCCCGCCTCGCGGAACATCGCCGGCCCGGCGTCGGACCCGGCCGCGTACACGTCCGTCACCTCCCGGCCCGTCACCCAGCGCAGCACGTCGAAGTCGTGGATCAGCGTGTCCCGGTACAGGCCGCCCGACAGCGGCAGCCACGCGGCGGGCGGCGGGCTCTGGTCGCTGGTCAGCGCCCGCACGGTGTGCAGCCGCCCCAGCCGGCCCGACCGCACGGCCTCGCGCGCACCCGCGTAGCCCGCGTCGAAGCGCCGCTGGAAGCCCATCTGCAGCACCGTCCCGGCCGACTCCACCTCGGCGATCGCGGCGAGGCTACCGGGCAGGTCCAGCGCGATGGGCTTCTCGCAGAACACCGGCAGGCCCGAGCGGGCCGCCCGGCCGATCAGTTCGGCGTGGGCCGAGGTCGCCGTCGTGATCACCACCGCGTCGACGCCCCAGCGGAAGATCTCCTCGACCCCGGGCGCGGCCGTCTCGCCCAGCCGGTGTGCCAGGTCCTGGGCCCGTGACGGATCCGCGTCCGTGAGGATCAGCGAGCCCACGTCGCGATGCCGGCTGAGGGTGTTCGCGTGGATCGTGCCGATGCGGCCCGTACCGATGACGCCGATGCGCATGGAAACAAAGTGCGTGCCCAGCCCGCCGCTGTCAATCTGTATGTCCTGACAATGTGACTACACGACTTCCCGTCAACAACGCACGGGGCTACGCTCGGCCCGTGCCGAAACCAGAAGTGGACCCGACCGTGCAGCTCGAGCTCAGCGTGGACCGCAGCTCTCCCGTGCCCTTGTACTTCCAGCTGTCCCAGCAGCTGGAGGCCGCGATCGAGCACGGCACGCTGACCCCCGGCAGCCTGCTGGGCAACGAGATCGAGCTCGCCGCCCGGCTCGGCCTGTCCCGGCCGACCGTCCGCCAGGCCATCCAGTCGCTCGTCGACAAGGGCCTCCTCGTCCGCCGCCGCGGAGTGGGCACCCAGGTCGTGCACAGCCAGGTCAAACGCCCCCTGGAGCTCAGCAGCCTCTACGACGACCTGGAGGCCGCGGGACAGCGCCCCGCCACCACCGTCCTCGTCAACACGGTCGTCCCCGCCTCCGCCGAGGTCGCCGCCGCCCTCGGGGTCGCCGAGGACAGCGACGTCCACCGCGTGGAACGCCTCCGCCTCGCCCACGGCGAACCCATGGCCCACCTGTGCAACTTCCTGCCCCCCGGCCTGATCGACCTCGACACCCGCCAGCTGGAGACCACCGGCCTGTACCGCCTGATGCGCGCGGCCGGCATCACCCTGCACAGCGCCCGCCAGACGATCGGCGCGCGGGCGGCCACCCAGGAGGAAGCCGACCGGCTGGCCGAGGAGCCGGGCGCACCGCTGCTCACCATGCAACGCGTCACGTTCGACGACACGGGCCGCGCCGTGGAGTACGGCACCCACACCTACCGGCCGTCGCGCTACTCCTTCGAGTTCCAGCTGCTCGTCCGCAGCTGAAGGGCGCGGGGCAGCGCCGGCGCGCGGCCGCCCCGCCCCGGCGCGACGAGCCGCCGCAGGCCCGCACCCGGCAGTGCCCGGCACCACCCCTGTGCTCCGCACCCCGACGCCCTGTGAGGCAGAATCGGGCGCGATGAGCACCTACCGCGACTTCACCGCCCCCATCGGCTCCCGCCGTGCCACCGTGCTGCGCACGGTCGGCACCCGGGAGCGCCGCTCGCACCTGACGGCGCCCCGCGTCCCGACGGTCGGCATCGACATCGGCGGTACGAAGGTCATGGCGGGCGTCGTGGACGCCGACGGCAACATCCTGGAGAAGGTCCGCACCGAGACCCCGGACAAGTCCAAGAGCCCCAAGGTCGTCGAGGACACCATCGCCGAGCTGGTCCTGGACCTCTCCGACCGCCACGACGTGCACGCCGTGGGCATCGGCGCGGCCGGCTGGGTCGACGCCGACCGCAACCGCGTGCTGTTCGCCCCCCACCTGTCCTGGCGCAACGAACCGCTCCGCGACCGCCTCTCGGGGCGGCTCTCCGTGCCCGTCCTGGTGGACAACGACGCCAACACCGCCGCCTGGGCCGAGTGGCGCTTCGGCGCCGGCCGCGGCGAGGACCACCTCGTCATGATCACCCTGGGCACCGGCATCGGCGGCGCGATCCTGGAGGACGGCCAGGTCAAGCGCGGCAAGTACGGCGTCGCCGGGGAGTTCGGCCACATGCAGGTCGTGCCCGGCGGCCACCGCTGCCCGTGCGGCAACCGCGGCTGCTGGGAGCAGTACAGCTCCGGCAACGCCCTGGTCCGCGAGGCCCGCGAGCTGGCCGCCGCCGACTCGCCGGTGGCCTACGGGATCATCGAGCACGTCAAGGGCAACATCGGCGACATCACCGGCCCGATGATCACCGAGCTGGCCCGCGAGGGCGACGCCATGTGCATCGAGCTGCTCCAGGACATCGGCCAGTGGCTCGGCGTCGGCATCGCCAACCTCGCCGCCGCCCTCGACCCGTCCTGCTTCGTGATCGGCGGCGGCGTCTCGGCCGCCGACGACCTGCTCATCGGCCCCGCCCGGGACGCCTTCAAGCGGCACCTCACCGGCCGCGGCTACCGCCCCGAGGCGCGCATCGTCCGTGCCCAGCTCGGCCCCGAGGCCGGCATGGTCGGCGCCGCCGACCTCGCCCGGCTCGTCGCCCGCCGCTTCCGCCGCGCCAAGCGCCGCCGCGTGGAGCGCCACGAGCGCTACGAGCGGTACACGCAGTCGCTCCGCAGCACCCAGGAGACGCTGTGACCGCCTCCCTGCCCCACCAGGGCGCCTGGCCCGGCGGACCGGACCGTCCCGCCGAGGACCGCCGCCACATGATCCGCCGCAGGGCGCTCACCCTGCTGATCATCGTCCTGCTCATCGGCATCCCGGCCGGCTACCTGGTGATCTCCGCGAACCAGAGCCGCGACAGCGGCAAGGACAAGGAGGCGAAGTACTCGGCGACCGGCCTCACCGAGGGCTGGCCCTCCAAGCTGCAGCGCCGCATCTACCAGGTGCCCGTCCCGCACCCGGCCTGGCACGTGGCGTACTACGAGACCAACAACTGGAAGACCAGCCGCCTGTACACCCAGTTCGAGACCAACTCGGCCGGACTGGACGCCTATCTCACGGGCCTCGGGGTGACCCGGAAGGACCTGAGGAAGGGCGCGGTCACCATCGGCGCCCGCGATCGGAAGATCACCGGCTGGAGGTTCCCGGGCGGCGGCTCCTGGTACGGCTTCGTCCACCGGCAGCAGAACCCCGCCCCCACGCACGACGTGGTCGTGGACCTCACCAACCCCGCCTACCCCTGGGTGTACGTCGTCGCCCGGACCGTGCCCTGACCCGCCTCGGGGCCGATTGTCAGACCCCGCCCGTAGAGTCGGAGACAACTGATCCGACTCGGCGGCGGGAGGTGACAAGACGTATGGCCGACACGGCTGCGCCGGCCGGGCGGGCGGAGGACCCGGCGGCCCCGGTCCGGCTCCCGGCCGTCTTCCTGCCCGCCCCCCTCCCGCGCGACGGGCGCATCGCCTTCTGGGACCCCGAGGGCGAGCCCTTGCCCGCCGGGGACACCGAGCTGACCGTCGTACGACGGCACGGCGCGGGCGTCCGGCGGCGCACCACCCCGGCGCTGTCCCTGCCGCTGGAGACCGCCCTGCCGCTCCTGGTGCGCGCCCGGCACGACCCGGCGGCCCACCCCGCCACCGCCTGCTGGGGCGCGGCCGCCCTGCACGCCCTGCGGATCACCGCACGCGGCCGCCTGCTCCCCGGTCTCACGGCCACCGGCCACGACGCCTGGCGCGCGGGCCCGCTCGACCCCGGCGACATCGCCCACCTGCGCGCGGTGGCCGCCGCCCTGCCCCACGAGGGGCACGCCGTCCCGCTGCCCGGCCCGGGCCCGATCCGCCTGCCCGAGCCGGAAGCGCTGGTCCGCGCCTTCCTCGACGCGGTCGCCGACACCCTGCCCCGCACCCCGGCCGCCCTCCACGCCACCGGCAGGCCCTTCGCCGCCCGTGAACCCCAGCGGCTGCCCGACGCCCACGACTGGGCCGCCGAGGTCGCCGCCGGCATGGACGCGGGCGTGCGCATCTCGCTCCGCCTGGACCTGTCGGCGTACGACCTGTTCGACGGCGCCTCCGACGGCGGCGCGCGCGGCGCCGGCGCCGCGATCGTCCAGGTGCACAGCCTCGCCGACCCCACCCTCGTGACCGACGCGGCCGCCCTGTGGGCGGGCGAGGCCGACGACGCCTTCGGCCCCCGCGCGCGGGTCGACGCGGCCCTCGCCGTCCGCCGCGCGGCCCGCGTCTGGCCACCCCTGGACCGCCTGGGCGACCAGGACGTGCCGGACGTCCTGGCGCTGACCGAGGACGAGCTGAACGACCTGCTCGGCGTGGCCGCCACCCGCCTCGCCGCGGCCGGGGTCGCCGTGCACTGGCCGCGCGACCTGGCACAGGACCTGTCCGCCGCCGCGGTGATCCGCCCCGCCCCCGGCTCGGCCACCGACGGCACCGGCTTCTTCGAGAGCGAGGACCTGCTCGCGTTCCGCTGGCAGCTCGCCCTCGCCGGCGACCCGCTCACCGACGCCGAGATGGACGCCCTCGCCGAGGCCCACCGCCCCGTGGTCCGGCTGCGCGACCAGTGGGTGCTGGTCGACCCGGCCCTGGTCCGCAAGGCCCGCAAACGGGACCTGGGCCTGCTCGACCCCGTCGACGCCCTGTCCGTCGCCCTCACCGGCACCGCCGAGGTGGACGGCGAGACCGTCGAGGCCGTCCCCGCCGGAGCGCTCGCCGCCCTGCGCGACCGCCTGACCGCGGGCGTGCGCCCCGCCGACCCGCCGCCCGGCCTGCACGCCACCCTCCGCGACTACCAGCTGCGGGGCCTGGCCTGGCTCGACCTCATGACCTCCCTCGGCCTCGGCGGCTGCCTCGCCGACGACATGGGCCTCGGCAAGACGGTCACCCTCATCGCCCTGCACCTCAAGCGCGCCCGCCGCGAACCGACCCTGGTGGTCTGCCCGGCCTCGCTGCTCGGCAACTGGCAGCGGGAGATCCACCGCTTCGCCCCCGGCGTCCCCGTGCGCCGCTTCCACGGCGCCGACCGCAGTCTCGACGGCCTGGACGGCGGCTTCGTCCTGACCACCTACGGCACGATGCGCTCGGCGGCCCCCACCCTGGCCGAACAGCCCTGGGGCATGGTCGTCGCCGACGAGGCGCAGCACGTGAAGAACCCCTACTCGGCCACCGCCAAGGCGCTGCGCACCATCCCGTCCCCCGCGCGCGTCGCCCTCACGGGCACGCCCGTCGAGAACAACCTGTCGGAGCTGTGGGCCCTGCTGGACTGGACGACCCCGGGCCTGCTCGGCCCGCTGAAGTCCTTCCGCGCGCGCCACGCCCGGGCGGTGGAGACCGGCGAGGACGAGGAGGCCGTGCAGCGCCTCGCCCGCCTGGTCCGGCCGTTCCTGCTGCGCCGGAAGAAGTCCGACCCGGGCATCGTGCCCGAGCTGCCGCCCAAGACCGAGACCGACCACCCCGTCCCCCTCACCCGCGAACAGGCCGCGCTCTACGAGGCGGTGGTCCGCGAGTCGATGCTCGCCATCGAGACGGCCGACGGCATGGCGCGCCGCGGCCTGGTCCTCAAGCTGCTGACCTCGCTGAAGCAGATCTGCAACCACCCGGCGCTGTTCCTGAAGGAGCAGCACGCCCCTACTGGCGACCGGCTCGCCACCCGTTCCGGCAAACTCGCCCTGCTGGACGAGCTGCTGGACACGCTGCTGGCCGAGGACGGCTCGGCCCTGGTCTTCACCCAGTACGTGGGGATGGCCCGCCTGATCACCTCCCATCTGGAGACCCGCGCGGTCCCGGTCGACCTCCTCCACGGCGGCACACCGGTCCCGGAGCGCGAGCGCATGGTGGACCGCTTCCAGGCCGGCTCGACCCCGGTCCTGGTCCTCTCCCTCAAGGCCGCCGGCACCGGCCTCAACCTCACGCGCGCGGGTCACGTCGTCCACTTCGACCGCTGGTGGAACCCGGCCGTCGAGGAACAGGCCACCGACCGCGCCTACCGCATCGGCCAGACCCAGCCCGTTCAGGTCCACCGCCTCATCACCGAGGGCACGGTCGAGGACCGGATCGCCGAGATGCTCCAGGCCAAGCGGGCCCTGGCCGAGGCGATCCTCGGCACGGGCGAGTCGGCCCTGACGGAACTGACCGACCGGGAGCTGACGGACCTGGTGTCCCTGCGGAGGCCGTCGTGACGCCGTGTCAGGGCGCGGGCCCGTCCGGTGCGTCGCTTGCGGGCAGCGCCCCGGCGCCCTGCCGGTGCCGCGAGCTGCCCGGCCTCCCGCTCCCGGGGAGGACGCCATGACCGGCAACCCGGCCGACGAGGTCCGCCGGGCCCTGCGCGAGGCCAGGGAGCGGGCGGCCCGGGATCCCGACGCGACTGCGGCGGCCCGCCCCGAACAGTCCCCCGCTCCGGCTGCCCGACCCGGGCCGGCTCCGGCTGCCGGTCAGGCACCCACCAGACCGGCGGACGTGGCGCGTGAGGCGCTGCGCAGAGCGGTGTCCGAGCAGCGGGGGAGCGGCCGGGGTGGTGAGGACACGGTGGCCGACCGGAGTGAGGGGGAGGGCACCGGTGTGTCCGGTGATGCTTCGACGGCCGTGGCCGGCGCCGGGGCGTCGGGGGCGGATCCGTCCGGTCACGCGCCAGGTGCCGGAACGCCCGATCCGGACGCCCCGGCCGACGACATCCGGACGGGGCAGGAACGGGACTCCTCGGCCGAGGAGACGCCCGCGCCGGCCCTTGCCCCCGAACCCGCCGCGTCCGGGCCGCGCGCGGCGGATGTCGCGCGCGAGGCGCTGCGCGCGGCGCGGAAGGACGCGCGGCGGGCCCGGGAGGAGGCCGAGAGGGAAGGCGCCCGGCGACGGCGCCGGGCCAGGCCGGGCGTGGTCGACGAGCGGGCCGCGGCCGCTCGACGGGCGCGCGACGGTGCCGGAGGCGAACGAGGGCGCGAGGTGAGCCAGTTGCTGTCCGACGCCTTCCGGATGCCGAGCCTGTCGGAGGAGGAGGACACGGACACGGAGGCAGCGCGAGCCCCGGACCCCTCGCCCCCCGCCGCCGAGGACACCGCCCCGACGCCCCGAGGCCTCCTGCCGCGAGAAGTCGCGCCCGGGGGTCCTGAGGTGACGCCCCGTCATGCCGTCGCCCCCGGGGCTGGTGACGTGACGTTCCGTCATGCCACCGCAGGGGCGGACGACTTGACGGCGACCTGGAACGCCACAGTCCGGGACCCCGGGGGCGACCGCCCCACGCCCCCGTCCCCGGCCGCCGCCGCACCCACCACCCAGCACGCCCCCCGAAGCCCCGAGACCCCCGGGCCTGCCCGGTCTCCGCGCTCCATGGCCGCCCCCGGCCGCGACAGCGACCTGCGCCGCACGTTCCCGCGCTTCCCGCCCAGGAAGGGCGAGACGTTCGCCGAGAGCTGGTGGGGCAACGCCTGGGTCACCGCGCTGGAGCAGGGCGCGCTGGACGTCAAGCGGCTGGAGCGCGGGCGCGGGTACGCCGGGCAGGGGAACGTCGACGCCATCACGGTGACGCCCGGTCTGGTCCTGGCGTACGTGCAGGGCAGCCGTCCGCGCCCGTACCGCGTCCAGGTGCGGCTGCGCACCCTGGACGACACCGACTGGGACCGGTTCCTGGACGCCGCCGCCGACCGGCCCGGTCACATCGCGGCGCTGCTCGACAAGGAGATGCCCCAGTCGCTCGCCGACTGCGGTGTGCCGTTGCTGCCCGGTCCCGGTGACCTGGAGCCGAGGTGCAGCTGCCCCGACCGCGGACACCCCTGCAAACACGCCGCCGCCCTCTGCTACCAGACCGCCCGGCTGCTCGACGCCGACCCCTTCGTCCTGCTGCTGCTGCGCGGGCGGGGCGAACGCGAGCTGCTGGACGCGCTGTCCCGGCTGAGCGCGACCCGCGCCGCCAGGGCCGCCCAGGACAGGGAACCGGCGCCGCTGCCCGGAGTCAGGGCCTCCGAGGCCCTCGCGCCACGCACCCTGCCGCCTCTCCCCGCCCCGCTGCCCGCGCCCCCGCATCCCGAGCAGCCGCCGGCCTACCCGGCGTCCCCCGGCGGCCCGGACCCCTTCGCCCTGGACCAACTGGCCACCGACGCCGCGGCCCGGGCTCACGCCCTGCTCACCACGGGCCGTGACCCGGTCGGGCAGCTCAGCCTCTGGCAGGACGCGGTCCGGCTGGCGGCGGCCCGCCCCGGTTCGGGACTCACCGCGGGCACCCGGGCGCTCTACGCGTCCCTGGCCGCAGCGGCGGGCCGCACACCGTCCGAGCTGGCCCGGGCGGTCGCCGCCTGGCGGCAGGGAGGACTGGAAGGACTCGCCGTACTGGAGGAGCCGTGGGATCCGCCGGCCGGCCGGTTCGACCGGGCCCGGCCGTTGCTCCTCGCGGCCGACCTGCCCGCCTTCCGGCCCTGGCGCAACCACCTCACCCACCCCCGGGGCCACCTCCAGCTCCGCCTCGGCCGGGACGGCCTGTGGTACGCCTACGAGTCCGAGCCGGGCCGTGACGACTGGTGGCCGCGGGGAACCCCCGACCTGGATCCGGTCGGCGCGCTCACGGGCCTCGGTGTGCCCGGCGAACCCTAGGCGAGCGGGACGGACCTGACGGAACGGCGGCGGCCCTGCGCGCTCGGCGCGGAGGGCGAAGACGCGGCGGCTGGACCGCTGCCGGAGGCTTGTGCCGCTGGACCGTTGCCGGAGGCCCGGCGTCTGGACCCTTGCCGCAGGCTTGTGCCGCTGGACCGTCCCGGGAGGCGCGGCGTCTGGAGAGTTGCCGGAGGCCCGGCCGGTGGACCGTCACCGACCGGGCCCGTGCTCACCGCGGACTCACGCCGGGCGAGGGTCCGCGGTGACGCCTCCGTCCCCGGCGGGACGCGGGGAGGCCGAGCCGCCGCGCCAGGGCGGAGCCGCCGCGCGACGACCGCCGTGTCCGTCGGGTCCGCCGTGTGCGGCGTCCGCGGCCTTGTCGGTCTGCCGGCGCAGCCGGTCCTGCAGGTGGTCGATCAGCTCACGTCCGGTGGTCTCCTCGGCGAGCACGACCACGTCACGCCGCCCGACGCGGAGGGTGGCGGTCGCCGACCAGGGACGGTCCCCGTGGTGCGCGGACGCCCGCGTGATGCGTACCTCCCCGCTGACAGGGGGCAGCCCCGGACGGCCCACGACCGCGTCGATCTTCACGCGGGCGTACTCCATCGTCTCCTCGTCCACCTCGCCGTCCGCACGCAGCACCACGTCGGGGACGGTGGCCGGGGTGTCCTTGCCGGTCATGCCGGCTCCTTTCCACAAGCAGGGTCGGGGCGTCGGGGTGTCGTTCAGGCCGCCGTGCCGGGCAGCCACAGGTCGGGCCCGAACACCTCGTAACGGACGCGCCGGGCCGGGACCCCGGCGCGCAGCAGCCCCGCGCGGACGTCGCGCATGAAGGGCAGCGGCCCGCAGAGGAACACGGTGGCGCCCTCGGGCAGTTCGACGCCGTCGAGGTTCATCAGGCCCTCACGGGCGTCGGGCTCCTCCGGGCCGGGACGCTCGTACCAGAAGACGGTGCGGGCGCCCGGCAGGAGCCCGGCCAGCCGGACCGTCTCGGTGCGCAGCGCGTGGGCGGCGGGGGAGCGGTCGGCGTGCAGGACCAGCACCGGGCGGGTCGAGCCGACGGCGGCGAGGTGGGCCAGGATCCCGGTCATGGGCGTCCCGCCGATGCCCGCGGAGACCAGGACGACGGGGTCGGCGGCATCGGCCGGGTCGTCCAGGAAGACGTCGCCGAAGGGCGCGGACAGCGTCAGTTCGTCGCCCTCGCCGATCCGGTCGTGCAGCAGGGACGACACCTCGCCCTCCGGCGTGCCGGGCAGCCCGGCGACCCGCTTCACGGTGATCCGCCGCACCTCCCCGCCCGGGTCCGAGGACAGGCTGTACTGGCGTACCTGGCGCACCCCGTCGGCCATCCGGACCCGCACGCTCACGTACTGGCCCGCCCGCGCCCGGGGCGCCGGGAGCCCGTCGGCCGGGCGGAGCAGGAAGGACACCACGTCCGGGGTCTCGGTACGGCGCTCGACGACCGTCCACTGCCGCCACACCTGACCGGGCTCCACACCGGCGTCCTGGTACAGGCGGGCCTCACGGCCGATCAGGGCGCCGGCCATCAGCCAGTACACCTCGTCCCAGGCGGCCGCCACCTCCGGGGTGACGGCGTCGCCCAGCACCTCGGCTATCGCACCGAACAGGTACTTGTGCACGATCGTGTACTGGTCGTCGGTGACGCCGACCGCCGCGTGTTTGTGCGCGATCCGGTCCAGCAGCGTGTCGGGCCGGGTGTCCGGATCGGCGAGCAGCGCGGTCGCGAACCCGGCGATCGAGCCGGCCAGCGCCCGCCGCTGGGCTCCGCTGGCCTGGTTGCCGCGGTTGAACATCCCGTCGAGCAGTTCCGGGCGGTCGCGGAACATCGCACCGTAGAAGCGCGTCGTGATCTCGTCGAGCGCGCCGGCCACGGCGGGCAGGGTGGCACGGATCACGGCGGCGGATTCTGCGGACAGCATGAGGCCTCCCGGGCAGGGGACGGAGGGGGAAGGACGCCGCTTCGCGTCGGGCGGCATCACCTGTGTAGCAGTCACCCGGGCCCGTTCCGGCGGAGTTCGGCCCCGCTGGACGAAGAGGGGCCGAACGGCCCCATGGGTTGGGGAACATCGGTCCCCCCGGCCGGCTCCGCCGTGAGGCCGCACGGCCCCGGAACGCCCCCCGCCGGCGGGCCCGTCGGTCCCCGGCGGGGGACTCGCGGTCCCTGCCCCCGCCCGCGGCCCGCCACCACGCTGTGAACCGAACCCGTCACAGCGGGACCCGACGCAGGAGGTGGACATGATGTCCAGAACCGTCATCGTGGGCTTCGACGGCTCACTCGAGAGCCGTGCCGCCGCCGAGTGGGCCGCCCGCGAGGCGGAGCTGCGAAGGCTGCGGCTGAGACTGGTGCACGTCTGGCAGCCCGTCCTGGACGACCTGACCCGCACCACGCTCCCCGGCGTCCCGGCACGGCAGCACTGGAACGAGCGGATCCCGCACGAGGCGGTCGCGGAACTCCGCCGGAACCATCCGGGTGCGGACGTGACGATCGAGCAGGTCACCGGCAGCCCGAGGGACGAACTGGCCGGCGCGGCGAGGGACGCCGAACTGCTGGTCCTCGGCTCCCGCGGGCTGAGCGGCATCGGGGGCTTCCTCGTCGGGTCCGTGGGCGCGGCGGTGATCGCCCGCACCGGGACGCCCGTGGTCCTCGTGCGCGCCGGGGAGCAGGCCGCCGACGAGCACGAGCCCGGCCCCGCGGGCGTCCCCTCCGCGGCCACCGCGTACCGGCCGGTGGTGCTCGGCCTCGACGCGGGCCACCCGGCGGACGCGGTGATCGCCTTCGCGTTCGAGGAGGCCGCGCGTCGCGGCACCGGGCTGACGGCCCTGCACGGCTGGCCCCTGCCCCCGTACTTCGCCTACGGCCTGCCCGCCGACCCCCGGCTCGACGCGGACCTGGCCCGGCAGGAGGCCGCCGCCCTGGCCGGGGTGCTGCGGCCCTGGCGGGAGAAGTACCCGGACGTCGAGGTCGTCGAGGAGTCCCGCTCCGGCAGCCCCGCCCACCACCTGGTCGACGCCTCCCGCGAGGCGTCCCTGGTCGTCGTCGGCCGCCGGGTCCGCCGCAGCCCGATCGGTGGCCACATCGGCTCCGTCACCCATGCGGTGCTGCACCACGCCACCGCCCCCGTCGCCGTGGTCGCGCACGACTGACCGCACTGTCCGAAGGAGTTGGGACCATGAACGCACCGGCCGAACGAGACCCCTTCGCCCCCCTGGTCGTGGGCGTCGACGGCTTTGAACCGAGCCTGCGCGCCGTCGACTGGGCGGCCGACGAGGCCGCGCTGCGCGAGGTGCCGCTGCGGGTGGTGTACGCCTGCACGTGGAAGCGGTACGAGAGCGCCGCCCTGGCCGGGGACATCGGGCGGCCGACCGCGCTGCCGCCGGCCCAGGACGTCGTCCGCGCCGCCGCCGAACGCGCCCGCGACCGGCACCCCGGACTGCGGGTGACCGCCGACCTGGTGTTCGGCGATCCGGAGCACGCCCTGGTGCGCGAGGGGCGGCACGCCTCCGCGCTGGTGACGGGCACCCGCGGCCGCGGCGGTGTCGCGGAGCTGCTGCGCGGCTCCGTCAGCCGGTCCGTCGCCGCCCACGCCGACTGCCCGGTCATCGTGCTGCGCGGCAGTCACGACAACCAGGCCACGCCCCCGGTGCGCGGCCGTGTCGTGGTGGGCGTCGGCGGCGAGCCCAAGGGCTCCGCGGTCGTGCGGTTCGCCGTCGAGGAGGCGCGGCGGCGCGGTGTGCCCCTGGAAGCCGTACGGGCCTGGCAGTGCCCCGCCCGTGAGAGCACCGACCTGGCGACGGCGGCCGGGGAGCCCGCCCGCCTGCACGAGGAGCGGGCGGCCGGGGAACTGGACACGGCCCTGCTCGACGTGCCGGCGGACGTCACGGTGCGGCGGCGCACCGTCGAGGGCGACATCCGCCGCGTGCTGATGGACGCCTCGCACGAGGGCGACCTGCTGGTGGTCGGCACCCGGCAGAGCGAGGGCCGCTTCGGTCCCCGGCTCGGACGGGTCGCGCACGCCGCGCTGCACCACTCCGCGTGCCCGGTGGCCGTCGTACCCCATCCCGCACAGGAGGCCTGAGCCCGCCGGGGCCGTACGGCGAGCCGGTGGGTTCCTTCGGCCCCTGCCCGCGGCCCCCGCGGACGACGAGCATCCTCCGCGGAGCCGCCGCGCGGGCCGTCCGCGCACGGAACAGAAGGGGAAGGAACCATGACTGACGGACCGATGACCGACGGACCGATGACCGGCCGATCGACGGCTGACGGACCCATGACCGGCCGATCCACGGCTGACGGACCGATGGCTGATGGACCGATGACCGACGGACCGACGGCTGGCGAGCCCACGGCTGACGTATCGACGGCTGACGTATCGACGACTGACGGACCGATGCGTGAGGAGTCGGTGTTCGAGGAGTCGATGCCCGACGCGTCGAGGGCTGACGGCCCCGGCCCCGGCCCCGGCGCCGGTGGGCAGGTGGTCGTGGGCGTGGACGGTTCGCTGGTCGCCGTGCGCGCGCTGGACCTGGCCGCGGAGGACGCGCTGCGCCGCGGCGCCGGGCTGCGCGTCGTCTTCGCGGTGGCCGACCGCGACGAGGCTGCACCGATCCTGGCGTCGGCCGCCGCGCGCGTCCGCGAGCGCCACCCCGGTCTGCCGGTGGAGACCAGGGCCGTGGAGGGCGGCGCCGTGCGGGCGCTGGCGCGGGAGAGCGAGAGCGCGCTCCTCACGGTCGTGGGCACCCGGGGGTTCGGCGGTGTCTCGGGTCTGCTGGCCGGCTCGGTGAGCTGGCGGCTGGCCGCCCAGGTGCACAGTCCGCTGCTGGTCGCACGCGGGGACCGCGCCGACGACGAGGGGCGCGAGGTGCTGCTGGGCCTGGAGGGCGACGCCGACGCCGACGCGGCCGCCCACGCCTTCCGGGAGGCGGTGCTGCGCGGGGCCCGGCTGCGCGTCGTGCACGCCGCGTCGCACCGGCACACCACTCCCGAACTGCCGCCGCTGATCACCGCGACGAGCCCCGGCCAGGAGCGCCGGGCGCTGAGGGAGCGGGCGGAGGAGGCCGTGCCGCGGTTCGGCGTCGCCCGCCTGCGCGAGGAGTACCCCGGGGTCGAGGTCGACGTCCGTACGGTCCGCACCGGCCCGGCGCACGCCCTGCTCGCCGGTACCCGCGAGGCCGGGGTCGTGGTCATCGGCGCGCACCGGCGCGCGGGCCGGCTCGGCGCCCCGGTCGGCCCGGTCGCGCACGTCCTGCTGCACCACTCCCACTGCCCGGTGCTGCTGGTGCCCACGCGGTGAGGGTGCCCACGCGCTGAGGGTGCCCACGGGGTGAGGGCGGGCGCATGAGGAAAGTGGGCCCACGAAGGGTGCCCGCCGCCCGTGCCGCAAGTCCGCCCTCACCGTACGGACCGGGCCGGCCGGGCCGAACGTCCCGGCGGGGGAGGGACCGACGGCGAGCCCCGAAGGCACCGGCGGACCCTCCTGGCCGGCGCCGCGAGCGACCAGCATCGAGGTGCCGACAGGTGACTCACACGCACCACCACGACCACGAGGGAGAGGACCCGCGATGACGGCGACAGTGGCCGGCGGACCCCGGACGACGACGACCGAGACGACCGAGACGACCGGGGCATGGCGGGGTTTCGCGGGCACACGCTGGCGTGACCACATCGACGTGCGTGACTTCATCCAGGCCGCCTACACGCCCTACGACGGCGACGCGGGCTTCCTGGCCGGGCCGACCGAGCGCACGCTCGCCGTCTGGGACAAGGTCGCCCGGCTGTTCCCCGAGGAGCGCCGCAAGGGCATCCTCGACGTCGACACCGCCACCCCGTCCACCATCACCTCGCACCGGCCGGGCTACATCGACCGGGACCGTGAGCTGATCGTCGGCCTGCAGACCGACGCCCCGCTGCGGCGGGCGATCATGCCCAACGGCGGGCTGCGCATGGTGGAGAACGGCCTGGCGGCGTACGGCTACGAGGCCGACCCCTTCGTGTCGAAGGTCTTCGGGACGTACCGCAAGACCCACAACGACGGTGTCTTCGACGCCTACACCCCCGAGATGCGCGCGGCCCGCAAGGCCGGGATCATCACCGGGCTGCCGGACTCCTACGGCCGCGGCCGCATCATCGGCGACTACCGGCGGGTCGCGCTGTACGGCACGGACCGGCTGATCGAGGCCAAGCGCGCCGAGCGGGCCCTGCTCGACGCCCGGCCCTCCAGCCCCGACGTCATCCGCGACCGCGAGGAACTGGCCGAACAGATCCGGGCACTGGGCGAGTTGGCCGGCATGGCCGCCTCCTACGGCTGCGACGTCACCCGGCCCGCCGCCACCGCGCACGAGGCCGTGCAGTGGCTCTACCTCGGCTTCCTGGCCGCGGTGAAGGAGCAGAACGGCGCCGCGATGTCCCTCGGCCGCACCTCCACCTTCCTCGACGTCTACCTCCAGCGGGACCTGGACGAGGGCACGATCGACGAGGTGCGCGCCCAGGAGCTGATCGACGACTTCGTGATCAAGCTGCGGATCGTGCGCTTCCTGCGCACCCCGGAGTACGACGCCCTCTTCTCCGGCGACCCGACCTGGGTGACGGAGTCCATCGGCGGCATCGGCGCCGACGGACGCCCCCTGGTCACCCGCACCTCCTTCCGCTTCCTGCAGACCCTGTACAACCTCGGCCCGGCCCCCGAGCCGAACCTGACCGTGCTGTGGTCCCCGCGGCTGCCCGAGGGCTTCAAGCGGTTCTGCGCCCAGGTCTCCATCGACACCAGCGCCATCCAGTACGAGTCGGACGAGCTGATGCGCCCGCGCACCGGCGACGACACGGCCATCGCCTGCTGCGTCTCCGCGATGGCCGTCGGCAGGCAGATGCAGTTCTTCGGCGCCCGGGTCAACCTCGCCAAGGCACTGCTGTACGCGATCAACGGTGGACGTGACGAGATGACCGGCGAGCAGGTCGCCCCGGCGACGCCCCCGCTCACCGCCGAGTACCTGGACTACGACGAGCTGTCCGCGGCGTACGACCGGATGCTGGACTGGCTGGCGGCGACCTATGTGGACGCGCTCAATGTCATCCACTACATGCACGACAAGTACGCCTACGAGCGCATCGAGATGGCCCTGCACGACCACCCCGTGCACCGGTTCATGGCGTGCGGGATCGCCGGCCTGTCGGTCGCCGTCGACAGCCTGTCCGCCGTCCGGCACGCCCGGGTCAAGGTCCTGCGGGACGCCACCGGACTCGCCGTCGACTTCCGGATCGAGGGGGAGTACCCGGCGTACGGCAACAACGACGACCGCGCCGACACCCTCGCCGTCGACCTGGTGGAGTCGTTCATGGCCAAGGTGCGCGAGCACCCCACCTACCGGGACGCCGAGCACACCCAGTCCGTGCTGACCATCACCTCCAACGTGGTGTACGGCAAGCACACCGGCAACACCCCCGACGGGCGCCGCGCCGGACAGCCCTTCGCACCCGGGGCCAATCCGATGAACGGCCGCGACCGGCACGGCGTGGCCGCCTCCGCCCTCTCGGTGGCCAAGATCCCCTACGAGCAGGCCCGGGACGGCGTCTCGCTCACCACGACGATCACCCCCGAGGGCCTGGGACACGACCCGGCCGAACGCGCGGGGCACCTGGTGGGCATCCTGGACGCGTACACGGCCTCCGGCGGATTCCACATGAACGTCAACGTGCTGGACCGCGCGACGCTCGAGGACGCCATGGAACACCCTGAGAAGTACCCCGAGTTGACCGTGCGGGTCTCGGGCTACGCCGTCAACTTCGTCCGCCTGACCCGCGAGCAGCAGCTCGACGTGATCAGCCGCACCTTCCACGGATCGCTGTGAGCACGAGCACCAGCACCACCACCGCGCCGCTGACGGGCCGGATCCACTCCTGGGACCTGTCCACGGGAGTGGACGGCCCCGGGACCCGGTTCGTGCTGTTCCTCAGCGGCTGCCCCCTGCGCTGCCTGTACTGCTCCAACCCGGACACCTGGCACATGCGGGACGGCAGACCGGCCACCGTCGACGAGGTGATGGCCGAGATCGAGAAGTACCGGCCCTTCATCACCGCAGCCGGGGGCGGCGTGACGCTCACCGGCGGAGAGGCCCTGCTGCAACCGCAATTCACGGGCGAGATCCTCCGCCGCTGCAAGGAATCCGGTCTGCACACCGCCCTGGACACCTCCGGCTTCCTCGGCGCCCGCGCGAGCGACGCGCTGCTCGCCGACACCGATCTGGTGCTGCTGGACATCAAGTCCTTCGACATCCGGACCTACCGCAAACTGACCGGAGGAGACCTCGCCCCCACCCTGACCTTCGCCACCCGCCTCGACCGGCTCGGCGTGCCGGTGTGGATCCGCTACGTCCTGGTGCCCGGCTGGACCGACGACCCGGAGGCCGTCGACGGCCTCGGCGCGTTCCTGGCCGGCCTGGGCAACGTCGACCGCGTGGACGTCCTGCCGTTCCACCGGCTCGGCCTGCCCAAGTACGAGGCGCTGGGCATCCCCTTCCCGCTCCGCGACACGCCCGCGCCGGGCCCCGGGCTGACGGAGCGGGTGCGTGAGCAGTTCCGCGAGCACGGCCTGCGGGCCCTGTGAGCAGCGGCCCGGGGATCCGGGTGGTAGGCCCTCGCGTCCATGGGAAGACGACGATCTGGAGCCACTAGGGCCGACCGGCCCTGGCCCTTCCGCCCGCGATCGCTGATGATCTGCGGTGGACAGGACCGGTCACGCCCACTGGGCACCGGTGCGTATTTCGGACAGTGCGGAACGAGGAGCATGCGATGGCGGACGGCGAGCAGCCCGGCCCCGACAACCCGATCCGGGTCTTCCTTCTGGACGACCACGAGGTGGTACGACGCGGAGTGCACGACCTGCTGAACGACGAACCGGACATCACCGTCGTCGGTGAGGCCGCCAACGCCGAGCAGGCCCTGATCCGGGTGCCCGCCCTGCGCCCGCAGGTGGCGGTGCTCGACGTGCGCCTGCCCGACGGCGACGGCGTGACCGTCTGCCGGGAGCTGCGCTCGCGCATGCCGGACCTGGCCTGCCTGATGCTCACCTCGTTCGACGACGAGGAGGCGCTGCTCGACTCGATCATGGCCGGGGCGTCCGGATACGTGCTGAAGCAGATCCAGGGCTCCGACCTCGTCTCCGCCGTGCGCACGGTGGCCGCCGGCCAGTCCCTGCTCGACCCCAGCGCCACCGCCCGGCTGATGGCCCGCCTGCGCCAGGGCCAGGAGCCGGAGCCCGAGCCCGACGCCCTGCCGGGCCTGACCGACCGCGAGCGCGAGATCCTGGCCCTCATCGGTGAGGGCCTGACCAACCGCCAGATCGGCCAGCGGCTCTACCTCGCCGAGAAGACGGTGAAGAACCACATCTCCCGCCTCCTCGCCAAGCTCGGCGTCGAGCGGCGCATCCAGGCCGCCGTCATCGCCACCCAGGCCAAGGACAGGCTCAGGCAGGAAGGCCACTGACACCGACGGGCCGGCCGGACGCCGCGCGTCGCCCGCTCCTGGAGCGGCAGCGGGAGCGGGACGTGGTCGCTGGACCGTCGGACGCGCACCCGGACGAGGGCCGGCTCGCACGGGGCCGTGCGCCACGGCCGTGGCGTCGCCGGACCGGCCCCGGCGGGTGGTGCGCGTCATGCAACGCACGGCTTGCTGGCCGGCACCGTCCGGGCCCGGCCGCAGGGCCCAGGAAGGGTGCGGCGCTAGCGGTCATGGAGCCCTTGGGCTCGCCATCGGCGACCCGCCCGGACGCGTGCGGACCAGGACCGGGTCGCACGCGTCATGGCCGTGACCCCGTCGTCCCCGCCCCGCCCGCGCCGGGCCCGGCAGCGGGGTGGCGCGCGACGCGCTGAGGACGGCTCGTCACCGCCGGGCCGGTCTAAACGGCCCGGCGGCTCGTGAGACTCTCCGGCTCACCGTTGGGAGGCGCCCGCACGCGGGTCGGTCCCCGTGCCACATAGCCACCTGCCATGGCCCCGTGCCACATAGCCCCGTGACACACGGCCGGCTGCCACACAGCCCCCCCACCACACAATCCTTCGCCACACCCCCTGCCACACAGCCCTCCGCTAGACACCCCCTGCCACACAGCCCCCTCCCACACAGCCCTCCGCCACACCCCTTCGCCAAACGGCCGCCCTCGTACCGCCCGGCTCGGTCTTGGGGCCCTTCGGCCCACCGGTCTGGACCGGGCAACCCTCCTCCGGACCGCGACGACGGCGCAGGGTTGACGTACGGAACGAGCCTGCGAAGGAGCCGTGAATGCACACCCGGGAAGTCGACGCCGCAGCGGTACAGGCGCTGTTGGCCGCAGCCGTGGCTGCTCCGTCGATCCACAACACGCAGCCCTGGCGCTTCGGCCTGGACCCGGACAGCCGGTCGATCCAGGTCCGGATCGACCGGGGGCGACGGCTTCCGCTGGCCGATCCCGAACTGCGCTCACAGCACCTGTCGGTGGGAGCGGCCGTCTTCAACCTGCGGGTGGCCGCGGCGCACCTGGGCTGGGACCCGCTCGTGCGGTTGCTGCCGTCCGCCGACGATCCGGATCTGCTGGCCACCGTGCAACTGACCGGGACCGCCGCGCAGCAGCCGTACCCGCGTGATCTGTACGAGGCGATCGAGCGGCGCCACACGAGCCGGATGCCGTTCACCGGCCGTCCGGTCCCGGATCCGGTCGTGGCCCGGATGACCGACGCGGCCCGGGCCGAGGGCGCCCACCTGGAGGTGCCCGGCATCCCGGGGACCCGGCGCCTGCTGGGCCTGACCCAGGAGGCCGAGGCGCGCAACGCCGCCCACCCCGCCCGTACGGCCGAGACGCGCGCCTGGATCACCGCTCCGGGTACGGACGCCTCCTACGGCATCCCCGTCACGGCCCTGGGGCCGCGGGACGCCGCCGGGCGGATGCCGGTGCGGGACTTCACCGGAGCCCTGCCCGTGCCGCTGCTGCCCGCGCTCCGGTTCGAACGCCACGCCCAGGTGGCCCTGCTGTGGACGTCCGGCAACCGGCGGGAGGACTGGCTGAGGGCGGGCCAGGCCCTGCAGAGCGTGCTGCTCACGGCGACGCGGAACAAAGTGCGCACCTCGATGCTGCACCAGGCGATGGAGTGGCCGGACCTGCGGGCGGCGATGGCCGGATCGAGGCGCCGCTGCTTCCCGCAGCTGCTGATCCGTTTCGGATACGGCCCGGACGGCGGCCGCACCCCCCGCGCCGCCGCGCATCCCGAGCCCGCCGCCCGGGACGGGCACGGCCCGGTCACCGTGTGACGCCTGCGCGGTGTGACGCCTCCACGTCGCGCCACCGCATCGCCTCACTGCGTCCCGAGCGGTGCCCTGAGCTCCCGTCCGGTGATCATCGTCGACTCGATGCGCACGAACACCGACTCCCGCAGGGGCATCCACGACACCGGGCCGGCCTGCGACAGACGCTCGTGCTCGGCGGGGTCGGTCACCACGGTGGCCCGTCCGGTGACGACCACGCTCCAGCCGGACCGGGCCGCCGTGTCGAACTCGTCCGCCTCGAAGGCGACCACGACACCGTCGACGGCGGCCACGAGGTCCGAGTCCGGCGAGGTGCGCAGCACGACGGAGGCGTCCGCGTCGAGGGCGAAGTTGACGGGCAGGACCGCAGGCAGGGCCTGCCTGGTGTAGACCACCCGGCCGACCGGCACCTTGGCGAGCAGGCGGAGGCACTCCTGTCGCTCAAGAGCGCGAAAGGCGTCGTTCGTGAACATCGACCCATCGTCTCCGCGGGCGCGGCGCAGGGGAAGGGCCGACCGGCCCTACCCCGGTCCGGACCGGGAGGGACGGCTCGGCGCCCCGGGACCACTCTCCCCCCACCGGGGACTTAAGGCCCATGCCCTCCCCGAGCCGGGATGCGGACAGTGGTGACGGGACGCCGTTCCGCAGGGCAGGAGGCCCGCGGCGTGCGTACGGCCCCGGTGGCGCGTTACCACCGGGATGACGAAAGGGACGGACACATGGTCCAGCCGAGGAAGTCGAAGAGCGGCGGCTCGCCGTCGGGCCCCCCGGTGTCCGGCCGGGCGTGGCTGATGCTGGCCCTGGCCACGGTCGGGTTCGCCGTGAACTTCTGGGCGTGGGCGCTGCTGAGCCCCCTGGCCCCGCGGTTCAAGGACGACCTCGGCCTGTCGTCGTTCGAGCAGTCGCTGCTGGTGGCGGTGCCGGTCGTGGTCGGCTCGCTCGGCAGGATCCCGGTCGGCGCGCTGACCGACCGGTTCGGCGGACGGGTGATGTTCCCGTGCGTGTCGGCGGCCGCCATCGTGCCGGTGCTCTACCTCGGCCTGGCCGGACACTCCTCCCTCGCCGCGCTGCTGATCGGCGGCTTCTTCCTCGGCATCGGCGGCACCGCCTTCGCGGTGGGAGTGCCGCTGGTCAACGCCTGGTTCCCGCCCGAGCGGCGCGGCCTGGCCATCGGCGTCTTCGGCGCCGGCATGGGCGGCACCGCGATCAGTGCCCTGACCACCGTGAAGCTGGTCGACGCCGGCAGCATGTCCACCCCGTTCCTGATCACCGCCGTGATGCTGGCCGTGTACGCCGCGGTGGCCGCGCTGCTGCTGCGTGACGCGCCCGGCCGCACCGTGCCCACCGAGCCCCTGACCCGCCGTCTGGCCGCCACCGCCCGCCTCGGCATCACCTGGCAGGCGTCCGCGCTGTACGCGGTCGCGTTCGGCGGCTACGTCGCCTTCTCCGTCTACCTGCCCACGTACCTCAAGACCGGCTACGGCCTCACCCAGGCCGACGCGGCCAACCGGATGGCGGGCTTCGTGCTCCTCGCCGTGGCGATGCGGCCGTTCGGCGGATGGCTGTCGGACCGGCTGGGCCCGGTGCGGGTGCTTGCCGGCTCGCTGGCCGTGGTGGTCGCGGGGGCCGTGGTGCAGTCGTTCACGCCGCCTCTGGCGCCGCTGGGCACCATCGCCTTCCTGTCCATGGCCGCCGCGCTCGGCGCGGGCAGCGGGGCGACCTTCGCCCTGGTGGCCCTGCTGACCCCGGCCGGCCAGGTCGGCTCGGTCACCGGCGTCGTCGGCGCCGCGGGCGGCCTGGGCGGCTTCCTGCCGCCGCTCGTGATGGGCTCGCTGTACGGCGCGTACGAAACCTACGCGGCCGGTCTCGCCCTGCTCGCGATCGTGGCCGCCGCCGCCCTGGCCTACACCCTCACCGGCGTCCGCGCCGCCGCCGAAGGCGGCAAGGGCACCCGGCGGCGCTCAGGCGGCGGCAGCCGCCACCGCACGGCGGGGACCACCGCCTGACGGCGAGCGGGGTGAACGAGGCAGCGGCCTCCTTCACCCCGCACCACCCCGCGCCGCCTCCTCCACCCCGCACCACCGCCTCCCCCCCCCCCCCGCACCACCGCCTCCACCCCGCACCGCCTCCTTCACCCGCGCCGCGTCGCGGCGCGCGTGGTGTGACTGTTGACCTTTTCCGGGGCCGTGGTCCTAGAGTCGTCGGCAGCGGAACCGATCTCGATGCGAACGGGCTGCGGTGCCCGGGGCGGAGCGGCACGGTGAGCAGGCGGACCAGCGGGCAGCGCACGCGAGCGGGCATGGACGGCGAGCTGGCGGAGGCGCTGCTGCGCAGCCGCCGGTTCTTCACCCGGGCGGAGGTCTCCGAGGACCTGCGCAGCCTGCACAGGAAGGGCGGCCGGGAGGCGGACGCGTTCTACCGGGACCGCTGGTCGCACGACAAGGTCGTGCGCTCCACGCACGGGGTGAACTGCACCGGCTCGTGCTCCTGGAAGGTGTACGTCAAGGACGGCATCATCACCTGGGAGGCGCAGCAGACCGACTACCCCTCGGTGGGCCCGGACCGCCCGGAGTACGAGCCGCGCGGCTGCCCGCGCGGCGCGGCGTTCTCCTGGTACACGTACTCGCCGACCCGGGTCCGCTACCCGTACGTGCGCGGGGTGCTGCTGCAGATGTACCGGGAGGCCAGGCAGCGGCTCGGCGATCCGGTGGCGGCCTGGGCGGACGTGGTCTCCGACCCGGAACGCGCCCGCCGCTACAAGCGGGCCCGCGGCAAGGGCGGCCTGGTGCGGGCGAGCTGGGACGAGGCGGTGGAGATGGTCGCCGCCGCGCACGTCCACACGATCAAGGAGTACGGGCCGGACCGGCTCGCCGGCTTCTCGCCGATCCCGGCCATGTCGATGGTCTCGCACGCCGCCGGCGCCCGCTTCTACTCGCTCCTCGGCGGGGCCATGCTGTCCTTCTACGACTGGTACGCCGACCTGCCGGTGGCCTCCCCGCAGATGTTCGGCGACCAGACGGACGTGCCGGAGTCGGGGGACTGGTGGGACGCCGGCTATCTGATCATGTGGGGCTCGAACCTCCCGGTGACCCGCACCCCGGACGCCCACTGGATGGCGGAGGCCCGCTACCGCGGCCAGAAGGTCGTCGCCGTGTCGCCCGACTACGCGGACAACGTGAAGTTCGCCGACGAGTGGCTCGCCGCCCGGCCCGGCACCGACGGCGCACTGGCGATGGCCATGGGACACGTGATCCTCAAGGAGTTCTTCGTCGACCGGGCCACCCCGTACTTCACCGACTACGTCAAGAAGTACACCGACCTGCCCTTCCTGGTCGCCCTCGACGAGACCGACGGCGAACCGGGCACCTACCGGCCCGGCAAGTTCCTGACCGCCGCCGACCTCGGCGGGGCGCACGGCGAGGCCGAGCACGCCCCCTTCCGGACCGTGCTGCTCGACGCGGCCACGGGACGGCCGGCGGTGCCCAACGGCACGCTCGGCGACCGCTACGGCGAGGCCGGCGCCGGCCGCTGGAACCTGGACCTCGGCGGCATCCGGCCCGCGCTGTCCGCCGAGGGCGGCGGCGAGGCCCCGGTCACGGTCGAACTGCCCCGCTTCGACGCCCCCGACGGCAGCGCGGGCCGGCTGCGCCGCGGCGTCCCCGTGCACCGCATCGCCGGGCGCCTGGTCACCACGGTGTACGACCTGCTGCTCGCCCAGTACGGCGTGCGCCGCGACGGACTGCCCGGCATCTGGCCGGCGGGCTACGAGGACGCCGAGGAGCCCTGCACCCCGGCCTGGCAGGAGGCGATCACCGGGGTGGACGCCGCCCGCGCGGCCCGTATCGCCCGGGAGTTCGCGGCCAACGCCGAGGAGTCCGGCGGCCGTTCGATGATCATCATGGGGGCCGGGACGAACCACTGGTTCCACTCCGACACCATCTACCGCGCCTTCCTGACGCTGACCACGCTGACCGGCTGCCAGGGCGTGAACGGCGGCGGCTGGGCGCACTACGTCGGGCAGGAGAAGGTGCGCCCGATCACCGGCTACTCGGCGATCGCGACCGCCGCCGACTGGAACCGCCCGGCCCGGCTGATGATCCAGACCGCGTACTGGTACCTGCACAGCGACCAGTTCCGCTACGACCCGTTCTCCGCCGACACCCTCGCGGCGGCCGGCGCGGGCGGCCCGTTCGCCGGGAAGTCCACGGCGGACGTGATCGCGCAGTCGGCGCGCATGGGCTGGATGCCGTCCTACCCCACCTTCGACCGCAACCCGCTCGACCTCGCCGACGAGGCGGAGGCCGCGGGCCGCCCGGTCGCCGAGCACGTCGTCGACGAACTCGGCGCGGGACGGCTGCGGTTCGCGGCGGAGGACCCGGACGCGCCGGAGAACTTCCCGAGGGTGCTCACGGTGTGGCGGGCCAACCTCCTGGGCTCGTCGGCGAAGGGCAACGAGTACTTCCTCAAGCACCTGCTCGGCACCGACGCCTCCGTGCGGGCCGCCGAGGCGCCGCCGCACGCCCGCCCGAAGGACGTCGTGTGGCGCGAGGAGGCCCCGGCCGGCAAGCTCGACCTGCTGCTGACGCTGGACTTCCGCATGACCAGCACCACCGTCTTCTCCGACGTCGTGCTGCCCGCCGCGACCTGGTACGAGAAGCACGACCTGTCCAGCACGGACATGCACCCCTTCGTGCACGCCTTCAACCCGGCCATCGCCCCGCCCTGGCAGACCCGCACCGACTGGGACGCCTTCCACACCCTCGCCGCCGAGTTCAGCCGCCAGGCCGCCGGCCACCTCGGCGTGCGCAAGGACGTGGTCGCCGCCCCGCTGCTGCACGACACCCCCGACGAACTGGCCAACCCGCACGGCCGGGTGCGCGACTGGAAGGCGGGGGAGTGCGAGCCGGTCCCCGGCCGCACGATGCCGAAACTCGTGACGGTCGAGCGGGACTACGGCGCGGTCGCCGACAAGATGGCAGCCCTCGGCCCCCTGCTGGACACCCTCGGCGCCACCACCAAGGGCGTCACCCTCACCGTGGACCGCGAGCTGGAGTACCTGCGGCACAAGAACGGCACCGTGCGCGGCGGAGCCGCCGACGGACGGCCCTCGATCGCCCGCGACGTCCACGCCTGCGAGGCGATCCTGGCCCTGTCCGGCACCACCAACGGGCACCTCGCCACCCAGGGCTTCCGCACCCTCGAGGCGCGCACCGGCACCCCCCTCGCGGACCTGGCCGCCGAGCACGAGGGCAAGCGGATCACCTTCGCCGACACCCAGGCGGCACCCGTGCCGGTCATCACCTCGCCGGAGTGGTCCGGCTCGGAGACCGGCGGGCGCCGCTACTCCCCGTTCACCGTCAACGTCGAGCGCCTCAAGCCCTGGCACACCCTCACCGGCCGCCAGCACTTCTACCTCGACCACGACTGGATCGCCGCCCTCGGCGAGCAACTACCGGTGTACCGGCCACCGTTGAACATGGCCGCCCTGTTCGACGAACCAGGGCTCGGGGACGTCGGAGAGCTCGGGGTGACGGTCCGCTACCTCACCCCCCACAACAAGTGGTCGATCCACTCCGAGTACCAGGACAACCTGTTCATGCTGTCGCTGTCCCGCGGCGGGCCGACGATCTGGATGAGCACACAGGACGCGGCCAAGGTCGGCGTCCACGACAACGACTGGGTCGAGGCGGTCAACCGCAACGGTGTCGTCGCCGCCCGCGCGGTCGTCTCGCACCGCATGCCCGAGGGCACCGTCTACATGCACCACGCCCAGGACCGCCTGATCGACGTGCCCCGCACCGAGACCACCGGCCGGCGCGGCGGCATCCACAACTCCCTGACGCGCCTGCTGATCAAACCGACCCATCTCATCGGCGGCTACGCCCAACTGTCCTACGCCTTCAACTACCTGGGCCCGACCGGCAATCAGCGCGACGAGATCACCGTCATCCGCCGGCGTGCCGACCAGGAGGTCGAGTACTGACATGCGCGTCATGGCCCAGATGGCGATGGTGATGAACCTCGACAAGTGCATCGGCTGCCACACCTGCTCGGTCACCTGCAAGCAGGCGTGGACCAACCGCACCGGCGTCGAGTACGTCTGGTTCAACAACGTCGAGACCCGCCCCGGCCAGGGCTACCCGCGCCGCTACGAGGACCAGGACACCTGGAAGGGCGGCTGGGAGCTCAACAAGCGGGGCCGCCTGGCGCTCAAGGCGGGCGGCCGTTTCAAGAAGCTCGTCCAGATCTTCTCCAACCCGGTGCTGCCGTCCCTCGACGACTACTACGAGCCGTGGACGTACGACTACGAGACCCTGACCAACGCCCCGCTGCAGGAGCACACCCCGGTCGCCCGCCCCAAGTCCCTGATCACCGGCAAGGACACCAGGATCTCCTGGTCGGCGAACTGGGACGACGACCTCGGCGGATCGGCCGCCACCGGCGAGAAGGACGTCCTGCTGAACGAGGTCTCGCAGAAGATCAAGCTGGAGTTCGAGCAGACCTTCATGTTCTACCTGCCGCGCATCTGCGAGCACTGCCTCAACCCGTCCTGCGCGGCCTCCTGCCCCTCCGGCGCGATCTACAAGCGCGAGGAGGACGGCATCGTCCTCGTCGACCAGGACCGCTGCCGGGGCTGGCGGATGTGCGTGACCGGATGCCCGTACAAGAAGGTCTACTTCAACCACCGCACCGGCAAGGCCGAGAAGTGCACCTTCTGCTTCCCGCGCGTCGAGGTCGGCCTGCCCACCGTCTGCTCCGAGACCTGCGTCGGCCGGCTGCGCTACATCGGCCTGGTCCTCTACGACGCCGACCGCGTCCTCGACGCCGCCTCCACCCCCGACGAGAAGGACCTCTACCAGGCCCAGCGGCAGGTCTTCCTCGACCCGAACGACCCGCGGGTCGTCGCCGAGGCCGAGCGGGCGGGCATTCCCCGCGACTGGATCGAGGCCGCCCAGCGCTCCCCGGTGCACGCCCTGATCAGCGACTACGAGGTGGCCCTGCCGCTGCACCCGGAATACCGCACCCTGCCGATGGTCTGGTACATCCCGCCGCTGTCCCCGGTCGTCGACGCGGTCCGCGACACCGGCAGCGACGCCGAGGACCACCGCAACCTCTTCGCCGCCGTCGACGCCCTGCGCATCCCCGTCGACTACCTGGCCCGGCTGTTCACCGCCGGCGATCCCGCGCCCGTCGACGCCGTCCTGCGCCGGCTGGCCGCCATGCGCGCCTACATGCGCGACATCAACCTCGGCCGGGAACCCGACGCCGCCATCCCCCGGGCGGTCGGGATGCAGGAGGAGCAGATGTACGACATGTACCGGCTGCTGGCGCTCGCCAAGTACGACGAGCGCTACGTCATCCCGCCCGCCCACGCCGAACAGGCCCACCGCCTGGAGGAACTGGCCACCGAGTGCAGCCTGGACTACGAGGGCGGCCCGGGCATGGGAGGCTCCGGCCCCTTCGGCGAGGCCTCCGGCGGAGCCGCACCCGTCGCCGTGGAGACTTTCCACGCCCTGCGCGACCGCCAGACCTCCGACACCCCTGCCGCCCCCACCGGCAAGGAGACCCGCGTCAACCTCCTCAACTGGGACGGCAAGGGCACCCCGCCCGGCCTCTTCCCGCCCGCCGCGGACGACCGGAAGGACTCCCGGTCATGAAGCCCCGCACCACCGACGCCCGCCACGCCCCGGCCTGGCAGGCCCAGTCCCTGCTGCTCGACTGCCCCGACGAGCAGCTCCCCGGCCGCGTCACCCTCGCCCTGCGGGTAGCCGCCACCCAGCCGAGGGCGGTCGGCGACCCCCTGGTGCGCTTCGCCGAGCACGCCGGCCGCACCGGGCTCGCGGAGCTGACCGCCGACTACGTCGCCACCTTCGACCTCCGCAAACGCTGCTGCCCCTTCCTGACGTACTACGCGCACGGCGACACCCGGAAACGCGGCCTCGCCCTGCTGCGCCTGAAACAGACCTACGCCGACGCCGGCTGGCGGCTCACCGACGACGAACTGCCCGACCACCTGGCCGTCGTCCTGGAGTTCGCCGCCACCGAGCCCGCCACCGGAGCCCGGCTGCTCACCGAGCACCGCGCGGGCCTGGAGCTGCTGCGGCTGGCCCTGCGCGACGCCGCCTCCCCCTGGACGCACGTCCTGGACTCCGTGTCCGCCACCCTGCCGCCCCTGCGCGGCGACGAACACGACGCCGTCGCGCGCATGGCCGCCGAGGGGCCGCCCGGGGAACAGGTCGGCCTCGATCCGTACGCGGCCCCGCAGTTCCTGCCCGACCCCGTCGTGGGAGGCCCCCGATGACCGCACCCGCGCAGTCCGCGCCCCTGGCGGTCGAGGCCGGCACCGGCGGCATCCTGCTGTGGGTCGCCCTGCCGTACGTGGCGCTCGCGCTGTTCGCGCTCGGCCACCTCTGGCGCTACCGCTACGACAAGTTCGGCTGGACCACCCGCTCCTCCCAGCTGTACGAGAGGCGGTTGCTGCGCATCGGCAGCCCGCTGTTCCACTTCGGCATCCTCGTCGTCCTGATCGGGCACGTCGGCGGCCTGCTCGTCCCCAAGAGCTGGACCGAGGCGGCCGGGATCAGCGAGCACACCTACCACGTGGGCGCGGTCGTCCTGGGCACGATCGCCGGCGTCGCCACGCTCGGCGGGCTGGCCGTCCTGATCTACCGCCGCCGCACGGTCGGCCCGGTCTTCTCGGCCACCACCCGCAACGACAAGGCGATGTACCTCTCGCTGACCGTGACCATCTGCCTCGGTCTGGCCGCCACGGTCGCCGCCAACCTGGTCGGCGGGGGCTACGACTACCGGGAGACGATCTCGCCCTGGTTCCGCTCGATCTTCTACCTCCAGCCCGACCCGGACCTGATGACCGGCGCCCCGGTGCTGTTCCAGCTGCACGCCGTCAGCGCCCTGCTGCTCTTCGCCGCCTGGCCGTTCACCCGCCTGGTGCACATGCTGACCGCGCCCGTCGGCTACCTCACCCGGCCCTACATCGTCTACCGCAGCCGCGACGCGCGGCTCGGCGTCCGCGCACCGCGCCGCGGCTGGGAACGCAACCGCTAGTCCCGGCTACGCCGTCCGGTCCGCCGCCGGGGGCAGCGGGACCGTCCACTCCACGACCGTGCCCCCGGGGTCGTTCGCCGTGAGCGTGAGGGTGCCGTCCAGGTCGGTGGCGCGCCGGCGCAGGTTGTCCAGGCCGCTGCGGCGGGTGACGTCGGGGTCGATGCCCCGGCCGTTGTCGGACACGCGCAGGCGCAGCCGGGCGCCGTCCGTCTCCGCGGTGACCTCCACGGCGGTGGCGTGCGCGTGCCGGGCGGCGTTCGACAGCGCCTCGCGCAGCACCGCCAGCAGGTGCTCGGCGTGACCGGCGGGCACGTCCGTGTCCAGCAGGCCCGTCATGCGCAGGGCGGGGCTGAAGCCGAGCGTCTCGGCGGCCTGGTCGGTCTCGGACAGCAGCCTGGCGCGCAGTCCGGAGCGCCCGTCGGAGCGGTCGCGCTCGCCCAGCGCGTAGATCGTGCTGCGCACCGTCTTGATGGTGTCGTCGAGGTCGTCGATCACCCGCCGGACCCGCTCGGTCACCTCCGGTTTGTCGGCCAGCCGGCCCAGCACCGAGTTCAGCGTCAGGCCCGAGGCGAACAGCCGCTGGATGGCCAGGTCGTGCAGATCGCGGGCGATGCGGTCGCGGTCGGTCAGCACCATCAGATGCTCCGCCTCGCGCCGGTGCTCGGCGATCTCCAGGGCGAGCGCGGCCTGGTCGGCGAACCCGCTGATCATGGCCATGGTCGCGTCGCTGAACGCCTCGCGGCCGGGCAGGTTGGCGACCTGCAGCACCCCGCGCGGGCGCTCACGGCCGCCCAGCGGGAGCAGGAACCCCGGCCCCAGCTCCACCCGGGCCGCGGAGCCGCCGCCCTCCTGCGGCTCCCGGGACAGCGCGGCGCTGGTGACCGGCTCGTCGGAGTGGTAGACCTTCGCCGCCAGCGTGGTGGCCGGCAGCACCAGCCCGCGCACATGCTCGGCGCCTTCCCCGTCGGCGGCCTCCACCACCAGCTCGTCACCGCCGTCGAAAGGCACGGCGAGCGTCACGAGATCCGCCTCCGCCAGCGACCGGACGGTGGCGGCGACCCGGTGCAGCACCTGGTCCGGGTCCGTGCCCGACAGCAGGCTCCGGGTCAGGTCGCTGCTCGCCGCCAGCCACTGCTCCCTGCGGCGCGTGTCCTCGTACAGCCGCGCGTTGTCGATGGCCACACCGGCCGCGGCGGCCAGCGTGCAGAGCACGGCCTGGTCCTCGTCGTCGAACTGTGCGCCGCCCCGCTTGTCGGTCAGGTACAGGTTGCCGAAGACCCGGTCGCGCACCCGCACCGGAGCGCCCAGGAACGTCGTCATCGGGGGGTGCCCCTCGGGGAAGCCCACCGAGTCGGGGTGCGCGCCGAGGTCGGCCAGCCGGAGCGCCTCCGGCTCCCTGATCAGCAGCCCCAGGATGCCGTGACCCTCGGGATAGTGCCCGATCTCCTTGATGGTCCGCTCGTCCATACCGACCGTGATGAACTGCTTGATCCGCCCCTCCCCGCCCAGGACGCCCAGCGCCCCGTACTCGGCGTCGACCAGGGCCACCGCGGACTCCGTGATGCGCCGCAGCACCACGTCGAGATCCAGGTCGGAGCCGATCGCCAGGACCGCGTCCAGCAGCGTGTGCACCCGGTCCCGCGTCGCGCGCACCTGGGCCACCTGCGCCTGCAGGCCCTCCAGCAACTCGTCGAGCCGCAACTGAGGGGCCCCTGGACCGCCGCTCCTGCGCTCGTCGGCCGGACTCTCCGCCATCACCGCTCCCTCCGGAAAAGATGCCGTAGGCACCTTCCCGAGAATGCCCCAACGGCCCTGCCTGCAAGGCAGCCCGATCCTAGTACGAGTGCCGAATCCGGGTGGCGGTCATCCCGCCGCCGCCCGCACCGGAGGCGGACCACCGGGAGGCGGTGTGTGCGGCGGGGCGCGGAAATCCGATCTTGGCTCCTCCCCGGGCGCCACCTGGCGCACGCGCCGTAAGGACCGCGCATACGGTGCGCCTTTCCACTCCAGGCAAAGGCAGGAATGGCGCGGACGGCGCCGGGCGGTAAATCACGATCATGTTTTGCCAAAACGGACATAGGGGTGCCAGTCGCCGCAGATGAGCAAACTATTCTGGAATGGTTGACTGGAACCGTGCTGTCGCCTAGGATCTTGATCATTGCGGGGAAATTTTTGACTGGTAGCGACGCGGGGGGCGGCTGCTTGTGTTCTTCTCTCTATCTTGGGATTTGCTGTGCCTGAGGGGCCCTGCCCGAGGTGATTCCACGGCTGACTGACCCACGGATCCCGTGCGGAAGTTCGCCCGTCAACTTTCAGTGACCACTGCGGCGGCCACGACCTGTCGCGCCTTCTGGCATTACTCATGCCCTGGTCCGGTCGCTGAATTCGCCATGCCGTGACGCGGTCCGAGCGCTCTCCAGATGAACCATCGCCGACCTCAGAGTGAGATTTCGAGGAACTTCTGTGTCTTGTCGTGTCTTAGTGGTGCAGCCGGCGTTCTCAGCGAACGCCTACGTCACACATGCCCGTTCCGTCGGCTGGGATGTCGTCATCGCCTCCTGTGAGAAAGGGGGCCGCTTAATCGCCGACGCGGTACGCTCGCTCGCCACCGAGATAATCACGGTGGACACCAATGACAACACTGCCCTAGAGGCAGCAGTCGTGGAATCCCATGAGCGAAACGCGATTCATGCCGTGGTGGCCGGCGGTGAATACTACGTACCCGGTGCCGCGCGATTGTCGGCACGTCTCGGACTGCCCGCTCTGAGCCCCACAGCCGTCGACCAGGTCCGGCACAAGGGGAAAATGCGCCAAGCAGTGGCCGATGCCGGCCTGGAAGTTCCGAAGTTCGTGGTCGTGAGCGCACCCGCAGAGCTCGAAGAGGCCTGTGCGCACGTCGGATTCCCCGCGGTCATCAAGCCCGTCGATTCCGGCGGCAGTGTGCACGTGTCGCGTGTCGACAGCGTCGAGGAGGCGCGCGCGGCGCTCGCCGCGATGCACGCCGAGGAAGGGCTCGAATTCGACCGGGCGCTCACCCGCGACGCGATCCTCGAGCAATACGTTCCCGGTACGGAGTACAGCGCCGACGGATATGTGCGCGACGGCGAAGTGGTCGTCGTCGCGGTGACCCGGAAGCTGCTCGGCCCCGAGCCCCGGTTCCTGGAACTCGGACACCTCACGCCCGCCCCGCTGGGCGAGGCCACGCGCCACGAGCTGGCGTCGTACGCCACCCGTGTCGTCGAGGCCGTGGGCATCACGACCGGCCCGTTCCACTGCGAACTGCGCCTCAGCGACGGCCGCCCGGTCCTCATGGAGGTGGCCGCGCGGCTGCCCGGTGACAAGATCACCGAGCTGATGGAAATGGCCACCGGCCTCAAACTGCCGGGCAAGGTCCTCGCGGACATCACCGGCGCCGACCCGGAGGACTCGGGGGCGTACCGCGAGCCCGTCGCCAAGGCGGCCGGCATCCGCTTCCTGACGGCCGGCGGGGCGGGTTCGTACGCGCGGCTCGACGGCTGGGACGAACTCGCCGCGGAACCCTGGGTGGTGGCGAGCCACGTCCTCGTCGAGCCCGGCGCCGGGATCAAGACGGACGAGGCGGACTACAGCTGCCGGATCGCCGCCGTCGTCTTCACCGCCGACTCACCCGAAGAGGCCCACGAGCGCTGGTCGGAGATCGGCGACCGCGTCCGCGTGCTCGGCGTCTGAAACCTCAACGTGTGACGGGCACCTGACATGCGGACGCGTGCCCGGTGCCCGCAACGGAAGGACACAACACGATGGAACCCCTCCGCCTCCACTGGTGCTCGCCGCCCGACACGGGACAGGCGACGCCCACGGACACGTACAAGATCGGCAAGCTGGACATGGGCGAGGTCAGGGACTTCGTCCAGGAAGCCGAAGAACTCGGCGTCGACAGCCTGCTGTTCGGCATCTCCAACTACCTGCCCGACCCGCTGCCGGTGCTCGGCGCCCTCTCGCAGGTGACGGACCGGATCAAGTTCATGCTGGCCTACCGCCCGGGCCTGATGTCGCCGACCTTGTTCGCACAGGTCGTCAACACCCTGTCCTGGATGACGGACGGGCGCATGTCCCTCAACATCGTCTCCGGCATCTCCCCGGCGGAGCAGGCCGGTTACGGCGACTTCCTCAGCCACGACGAGCGCTACGCCCGGTGCAACGAGTTCCTCGAGGTCATCCGCGGCCTCTGGGAGGGCGAGTCGCCCATGAGCTACGACGGGCAGCACTACACCCTCAAGGACGCCTCGCTCGGCCTCGGTCACAAGGACGGCGGCCGCCCGGAGATCTACATCAGCGGCGCCTCCGCCGTCGCCCAGCAGACGGCGATCGCCTCCGGCGACTGCTGGCTGCGCTACGGCGACACCCCCGAGGGCATGGCCAAGGCGAGCAAGCCGCTCCTCGACGCCGGCCGCCGCGTGGGCACCCGCATGCACGTGCTGTCCCGCGACACGCGGGAGGAGGCCGTGGCGGAGCTCGCCAACCTCATGCGCAACCCGGACGAGGACCACACGGCGTGGATCCGCCAGTGGGTGAACACCACCGACTCCGAGGCGGTCAAGTCCTCGTACCAGCTGGCGGAAAGCGCCACGGACGAGTGGCTCTCGCCCTACATCTGGACCGGCGCGGTGGCCTACCGCGGCGGTCCGGCGCTGTGCATCGTCGGCAGCCACGAGGAGGTCGCCCGCTACATCCACAGCTACAAGGCCGCGGGCATCAGCGAGTTCATCTTCTCCGGCTGGCCGACCCGCGACGAGATGCGGAACTTCTTCACCCACGTCGCTCCCCTGATCCGCCGCCTCGAGGAGCAGGGATCATGAGCGGGCGGGAGGAGCGCGAACTGCTGCTCGTCGGCGTCGGGATCATGGGCCGCCCGTACGTGGCGGCCGCCCGCCGGCTCGGTCTGCGGGTCCGCGGTATCGAGTCGCAGGACTGGGCCGCGGGCATCGAGGGCCTGGTCGACGCCGTGGAGCCGAGCCAGGGCCAGTACGGCTCGCTGGACGAGCTGTGGGCGGAGACCGCCCACGCCGCCGCCCTGCGCAGCCGCCCCGCCGGGATCTTCGGGTTCACCGAGTGCCACGTCCTGGGCGCAGCCCTCGCCCAGGAGACCCACGGCCTGCCCGGACCGTCCCTGGGGGCGGCCGTGGTCTCGCGGAACAAGGCACTGCAGCGCGGGCGCTTCCGCGCCCACGGCATCGGCCAGCCCGACTACCTCCTCACCAACGAGTTGGCCGGGGCGGCCGAGTGGGCCAAGGCCCGCCTCCCCGTGGTGATCAAGCCGCTGTCGTCGGCCGGCAGCGACGGCGTCGAACTCGTCGCCGACGCCGCCGCCTTCGACGCCGCGGCATCGCGACGCGCCTCGGAGCGGCCCCTGCTGGTGGAGACCGCGGTCGAGGGCCCCGAGTACAGCTGGGAGGCCCTGGTCCGCGACGGCGAGGTCTGGTTCGCGAACCTGACCGCCAAGACCACCACGGGCGCGCCCCACTTCGTCGAACTGGAGCACCGGGCGGCGGTCTCCCTGCCGCCCGCCGAGGCCGAGCAGGTCGCCGAACTGGGCCGGTCCGTCATCGCCGCCATCGGGATGCGCACCGGCATCGTGCACCTGGAATTCCGGATGACGAGTTCCGGCCCCTCGGTGATGGAGGTCGCGGTCCGCACGCCCGGCGACTACATCATGGAGCTGTGCTCCCTGGCGTACGGGATGGACTGGTTCGAGCTGGTGCTGCGGCTCGTCGTCGGTGACGAGCTGCCGCCGCCGCCCGAGGGCCCGGTGAAGTTCTCCGCCAGCCTCTTCGTGATCTCCGACCCCGGCGAGGTGATCGCCGTCGACGGTCTCGACGAGGTCCGCGCGCACCCCGCCGTCGTGGACGCCACCGCCAAGGTGAAGGCCGGCGACACCGTCCAGCGGACCTCCTCCTCCCTGCAGCGCACCGGGTACGCGGTGCTCGCCGCGGACTCGCGCGAGGAACTGGAAGAAGCCATCGAGTTCGTCCGGCGAACCCTGTCGATCAAGACGGTTCCCGTGGCGACGGAGGAGTGAGCCATGCACATCGTCGTCGTCAACCGCTGGCCCCGGTTCACGGAAGGGCCGCGCTGGGACTTCTCGATGGGCCGCTTCGAGGAACTCATCGACCATGAGCGGCACCGCGTCAGCTACGTCGTCGACGCGGTCGGCGCCACCGGGATCCTCGCCGCTCCCGAGCGGATCGCGAGCACCGTCCAGATCGAGGACGTCAACGACTTCGAGGCGCTGCGCGACGCGGTCCGCAGGGTCGCCGACGAGGTCGGCCCGGTCGACCGGCTGATCGCCGTCTCCGAGTTCACCCTCGGCGTCGCGGCCGAGGTCCGCGCGGCACTCGGCATCCCCGGGCCCCGACCGGAGGACGTCGCGGTCTACCGCAACAAGCTGCGGATGAAGGAGCTCGTCGCCAAGGCGGGCGTCCGCGTGCCCCGCTTCGACGCCTGCACCAGCGCCGAGTCCGCGCTGGAGTTCGCCCGCGCCACCGGGTTCCCGCTGATCCTCAAGCCGGTGTCGGGGGCCGCGAGCATGGGCGTGCACCGGGTCGAGGACGAGGCCGCGCTCACCGCGCTGCTGGCGGAGGTCGACCTCGGCGACCACGAGCTCGAGGAGTTCGTCGAAGGCGCGATCTACCACGTCGACGGATTCGCGGACGAGAACGCCGGCATCCCGTTCATGGCGGTGTCCCGCTACATCAACGACTGTCTGGCCTTCGAGGCCGGCGGGCAGCCGCTCGGCTCGGTCGTCGTCCAGGACTCCCCGCTGCGCACCCGCGTGCACGACTTCGCCCGGCGCTGCGTGTCGGGTCTGGGCATGACCTCCATGCCGTTCCACCTGGAACTCTTCGTCACGCCCGACGGGGACCTGGTGTTCCTGGAGATCGCGGGCCGCATCGGCGGGGCCGAGGTGCCGTACCTCATGGACAAGCTCTTCGGGGTCAACCTCTTCGAGCTCTGGCTGGACGCCCTGTGCGAGGGACGGGCGACGGTCCCGCCGCAGACGGGCGACCCGTCCGGCGGCTGGCTGATCATCCCGAAGCCCGCCGGACTGCCGGCCGAGGTCGTCTCGGTGACCTCCATGCGGGACCGCTTCGCCACGATCTGGCGGGAGCTGGTGCCCGCACCCGGCGAGGTGATGGAGCCCGGCGGCAGCTATGACGCGGTGCACAGCGGGCGGTTCATCTTCACCGGCGACGAGCCGGCCGTCGAGGAGGACATCCGGAAGATCATCGACGGATTCCGCATCGAGACCGTTCCGGTGACGCAGTGAGGAGCCTCGGGCCGGGCCGGAACCGGCCGAGCACAAGGGAGCGAACGACCTTATGACCACACGATCCGCGCTGCACCAGCGTCTCTTCGCCTGCGGTGTCCTGCTCGGCGTCGTCGCCGAGCAGATGGTGATGTTCGCCGTCCCGCTGCTCATCTTCCAGGACACCAAGGACGTGTCCGCCCTCGGCCTCGCCTACGCGATCGAGTGGCTCCCGGCCCTCCTCGCGTACCCCTTCGCCGGTCTCCTCGCCGACCGTGACGGCGGGGCGCGGCTGTTCTCCATCGTCACCGCGGGCCGGGCCGTCGTCCTCGGCGGCGCCCTCATCGGCTGTCTGGCCGCGCCCTCACTGCTGACGCCCATCCTGATGACGGCCGCGCCACTGCTCTCGCTGCTGATGGCGCCGGTGCGCATGTCCGTGGAGAAGGTCGTGCCCCAGCTGGCCAAGGGCACCGAGGTGGCCAAGATCCAGGGCCTGGTGCAGAGCATGGAGGTCTCGGCGATGGCCGTCGGCCCCGCCCTGGCGATGCTGGGCGTGGCCTTCATCGACAAGGTCTGGCTGCTCGGCGCCGCAGCGGCGGTCTTCGCCATCGCCGCCGTCTGCTGGCTGCCGCTGCCGCGCGGGCTGCGCACCCCGAGCAGCGGAGGAGCCGCGGAGATCGTCGCCGAACTCCGGCTGGGCTGGTCCCTGCTGGTCCGCAGCCGGCCGCTGGTCCTGCTGGCCTCGCTCAACTTCTCGATCAACCTGGTCTTCGCCGTGGTGCTCGCCGCCAACGCCGCACTCGTCACGGGTGTGTTCGGCGCCCCGGAGTCGTCGTTCGCCCTGCTGAACATCTGCATCGGCGTGCTGGGGATCGTCAACCTCCTGGTCATCCCGTTCCTGCTCCGGTACGTCGACGTGCGGACGCTCGGGATCTTCGGCCTCGCCCTGCTCTGCTCCTGTCTGCTGCTCATCGGCTTCGCCTCCTCCATGGTGCTGTACGCCCCGGCGTTCGTGGCGGCCATGGTCGGAGTGACGTACTTCAACGTCTTCAACCGGACGCAGCGCATCAAGGTCCTTCCCCAGGAACACCTCGGCAAGGTGATGGGGCCGTTCTATCTGCTCAATATGCTGGCCATGCCCATCGCGGGAATTCTGGTGGCCGGCTCCGGTTCCAATCTGGGACCGCAGCAACTCGTCCTGATACTGGCCGTGGCGCTCACCGCGTTCGGTGCGCTCATGCTGCCGCTGACGATCCGGGCTTTCGGCCGCGCGATCGCCGCACGTGAGGCGGATCTCGTGCCGGCGACCGTGGAATAACCGCCACCGCAAAGAGGCGACGGCGGTTCCAGAAATACCAACACGGGCCGTTGGTTTCTTCGGCCTGCCCGAAAACGATTCACGAGCTGTTCCGCGGAGGGACTTGATGGACGTCGGTTCTGTACGCTTCAGCGAACTATTCGGCTCGTTCCCGACCCCGATCGCCATCGTGACGGCAACGGATGGACAGGGCGAGCCGTACGGCTTCACCAGCAACGCCGTCTGTGCCGTGTCGGCGGCGGCGTCGACGCTGCTGGTGTCTGTCGGCAAGGAGTCCCGCACACTGCCGGCGATCCTCTCGTCGCAGGCGTTCGCGGTGAACTTCCTCTCCTCGTCCGGGCGCGACGCCTCCCAGGTCTTCGCGAGCAAGGCCACGGACAAGTTCGCACATGTCGAATGGCGCCCCTCGGCTATTGCCGAAGGCGCGCCGCTGCTTTTCGAAGTTTCTCTCGGCTTTGCGGAATGCAGGGTTGAAAATGCGATCGAAGTGAGCGACCATTGGCTTGTCATAGGCCGGGTGGAAGGTGCTGAAATCTTCCCCCGTGAGCCGCTTCTCTACCGTCGGGGCGACTACGGTGTCTGGTCGCCGCTGAACGAGTTCTCCACTCTCTAGCGGGACACACGCGGCCGAATCTCTCGATTCACCCGCCCGTCACTCGCGGAAACATCTCGACTTTCTCCTGCTCGAACATGAAAACGGAAGGGTTTTACATGGATATCGGGGCCGTAGACCACGTCGAGTTCTACGTCGGAGATGCCCAGCAGTCCGCGTTCTACCTCTGCACCGCTTTCGGTTTCCGTCTCTGCGGCCAGGCCGGTCCCGAGACCGGCCAGGCCGACCACCGCTCGCTGCTGCTGCGCCAGGGCGGCATCGAGGTGGTCCTCACCTCCGCCCTCAACCCCTCTCACCCGGCCGCGTCCTACGTGATGCAGCACGGTGACGGTGTCGCCAACATCGCCTTCGAGGTCAGCGACGCCGCCAAGGCCTTCGAGATGGCCGTCGAGCGGGGCGCCACCGCCGTCGAACAGCCCACCGTCCACAGCAAGGACGGCACCGAGGTGGTCACCGCCGCGGTGCTGGGCTTCGGCGACGTGGCCCATCGGTTCGTCCAGCGCACCGGCGACCGCGAGCAGTTCCTGCCGGGCGTGATGGACATCATCGCCGCCGACCCCGAGGCGGGCGAGGAGCTGCTCAGCACCGTGGACCACGCGGCGATCTGCCTGCCCGCCGGCCTGCTGGGCCCCACGGTCGAGTTCTACGAGAAGGTCTTCGGCTTCTCGCAGATCTTCGAGGAGTTCATCGAGGTCGGCACCCAGGCCATGGACTCCAAGGTCGTCCAGAGCCCGTCCGGCAAGGTGACCTTCACCCTGATCGAGCCGGTCACCGACCGCGAGCCCGGCCAGATCGACACCTTCCTCGCCCGCCACGGCGGCGCCGGCGTGCAGCACCTGGCGCTGCTCTGCGACGACATCGTGGGCACCGTGCAGACCCTGGAGAAGCGGGGCGTCACCTTCCTGCAGACCCCGGGCTCGTACTACGAACAGCTCCAGGAGCGCTTCGAGCGCCCGAACCTCCAGGTCGAGGACCTGCGCCGGACCAACGTCCTGATCGACGAGGACCACTGGGGCCAGGTGTTCCAGATCTTCACCCAGTCCCAGCACGTACGGAAGACGTACTTCTGGGAGGTCATCGACCGGCACGGCGCCCGCACCTTCGGCAGCGGCAACATCAAGGCGCTCTACGAGGCGGTCGCCCGCGAGAAGGTCGTCTCCTGACCCGGCTCAGCGCGCCGTCCCCGCACCGAACCACGCACCTGTAAGGAAGAGCATGACCATCGAGGACACCCAGAAGTTCACCCTCACCGACGAGGAGCGCGCGCTGCTCCCGACCGACGAGGACGTCGTCTTCTACGCCGAGCACGGCTGGTACCTGTCGAAGAAGCTGTTCACCGACGAGGAGATCGAGCAGCTGGAGGCCGCCAGCGAGCGCTTCTACGCCGGCCACCGCGACCGCACCCTGCCGGTGCGCCCGCCCAAGCTGGCCTACTGGGAGCCGGAGAAGGGCGACATCCAGCGGCACAACGACTACATCCACTACGAGGACGACACCATAGGCCGCATCCTGCGCAAGCCGCTGCTGGGCGCCGTCGCCGCGCGCCTGGCCGAGGCCGAGCAGATCCGGGTGTTCCAGTCGACGCTCATCTACAAGCCCCCGGTGGCGCAGGAGCAGTCGAACATCGTGCCCTGGCACTTCGACCGCCACTACTGGTCCACGTCGACCTCCGAGCGGATGCTGACCGCGTTCATCCCCTTCCACGACTGCGGTGAGGAGATGGGCACCATCACGATGGTCGACGGCAGCCACCTGTGGAAGGAGACGGCCGACAACGACGCCACCTCCCTGCACTTCGCCGAGCGGGACCGCTCCGAGCTGGAGCAGATGCTGGAGGACAACGCGGCCTACAACGGGGTCGAGGTCAAGAAGATCCCGGTCTTCATCCCCAAGGGCCACGTCAACTTCCACCACTGCCGCACCTACCACGGCAGCGGTGCGAACGTCAGCGACCGCCCGCGCCGCGCCATCTCCTTCCACCTGCAGGACGGCGAGAACCGCTACCGCGACTTCTTCCGCTCGGACGGTACCCAGGTCCACTACAACCACGACGTGCTCGTGCGGCGCACCGCCGAGGGCACCCCCGACTACAGCGACCCCGAGTACCTGCCCCTCCTGTGGAGCCACCACTGATGCGCAGTGCCGCAGTGGTCGGAACCGGCCTGATCGGTACCTCGATCGCCCTGGCCCTTCGGGGCCGGGGCGTGACCACGTACCTGATCGACGCGAACCCGGAAACGGCGCGCACCGCCGAGGACCTCGGGGCCGGCATCGCGGGAACACCTCGTGGCCCGGTCGACATGGCCGTCATCGCGGTACCTCCGCGGCACGTCGCGACGGCACTGAAGGAACACCAACTGCGGCAGCTCGCCCATGACTTCACCGACGCCGCCAGCATCAAGGAACTGCCCCAGCGGGAAGCGGACCAGGCCGGCTGCGACCTGACCCGTTTCGTGGGCGGGCATCCCATGGGCGGCCGGGAGCAGTCCGGCCCGCTCGCCGCCCGGGCCGACCTGTTCCACGGACGGCCCTGGGTGCTCACCCCCTCCGCGCACACCCGGGCGCAGACCGTCGAACGCGCCCGGCACCTCGCCGAGTTGTGCGGCGGCCGGCCGGTGGTGATGGCCCACGCCGAGCACGACCGCGCGGTGGCACTCACCTCGCACGCCCCGCACCTGGTGTCGAGTCTGATCGCGGGGCAGTTACTGGACGGCGACGCGTCCCAGCTGGGGCTCGCCGGGCAGGGACTGCAGGACATCACCCGCCTCGCCGCGGGCAACGCCGACCTGTGGACCGACATCCTCGGCTCCAACGCCGTGGCCGTCGCCGACGTCCTCGCCGGTTTCGCCCGGGACCTGCACCAGGTGGTCGACGCCCTGCACGGCCTGGGCACCGCCCAGGAGCCGGAGCAGCAGCGCGTCCACACGGACCGGCTCACCACGGCCCTGGTCCGCGGGATACAGGGCCGGGCCCGGATTCCCGCACGCACCACGGCCCCCACCCTGAGTACGGCCTACGCGGCCGCGCCGAGAGGAGTCTGAGCGGTGACCCAAGCCGCCCTGCCGTCCCCGCGGGCCCTGTCGCTCGACGAGCTGCACGGATCGCTGAGCGACCCGGTCCTCGACGCCATGAACTTCCTCAACGAGGTCGTCGGCCGCTTCCCCCAGGCCATCTCCTTCGCGCCCGGCCGGCCCACCGAGGGCGACTTCGAGCCCGAGGACCTCGCGCGCCACCTGCACACGTACACCAGCCACCTGGAACAGACCCTGGGCTGGTCGCGCGACCGGGTGCGCACCCAGCTGTTCCAGTACGGCCGCACCAACGGGATCATCCACGAGCTGATCGCCCGGACGGTCGCCCACGACGAGGGGATCGAGGTCCCCGCGGAGGCCGTCGTCGTGACGACCGGCTGTCAGGAGGCCATGCTCCTCGTCCTGCGGGCGCTCTTCGCCGCTCCCGAGGACACGCTGCTGGTCAGCTCGCCGTGCTACGTGGGCATCACCGGCGTGGCCCGGCTCCTGGGCATCCGCGTGCGGCCCGTGCCCGAGGGCCCCGCCGGTCCTGACCCGGAGGCCGTGTCGGCTGCCGTGCGCGCCGCCAGGGAAGCCGGCGAACGCCCTCGGGCCTTCTACGTCGTCCCGGACTTCGCCAACCCGTCCGGCACCAGCATGAGCCTCCCGGACCGCGAGCGCCTGCTGCGGACGGCCCAGGAGGAGGACCTGCTCGTCCTGGAGGACGACCCCTACGGCTTCTTCGTACGGACCGGCTCGGCCCGCCCCACGCTCAAGGCCCTCGACACGGGCCGCCGCGTGGTGCACCTGGGCTCCTTCGCCAAGACGGCGCTGCCCGGAGCCCGGGTGGGCTACGTCATCGCCGACCAGGAGGTCATCGGCCCGGGCGGCCGGCGCTCACTGCTCGCCGACGAGCTGTCCAAGATCAAGAGCATGACCACCGTCAACACCTCGGCCGTCAGCCAGGCCGTCATCGGCGGACTGCTCGTCGAGAACGGCTGCCGCCTGCGCGAGGCGAACGCCGGGGCCATCGCGTACTACCGCACGAACATGGACACGCTCCTCGACGAGCTGGAGCGGCACTTCCCCGCGGAGCGCCGGGCCGAGCTCGGCATCTCCTGGAACCGCCCGGACGGCGGCTTCTTCACCGTCGTCACCGTGCCCTTCGCCGCCGACCACAAGGCCCTGGAGCTGTCCGCGCGCAGCTACGGCGTGCTGTGGACTCCGATGAGCGACTTCCACCTGGACGGCGGCGGCACCCACCAGCTGCGCCTGTCGTGCAGCGCGCAGAGCCCGGAGTCCATCATCGAGGGCATGGCCAGACTGGCCGCCTTCATCACCGCGCTGAGCACCGGCACCGCCGTCTGACGTCCGGTGTCCCCAACCCCCTTGACCAGTACGGCGAACGGAGAAGATGTGGTGCTGGCGCTGCGCGAGTACGAGGCAGCGGCCAAGGAGCGGCTGCCGAGACCGGTGTGGGACTTCTTCGAGGGCGGCAGCGGCACCGAGTCGATGCTCACGGCCGGACGGGAGGCCCTCGACCGGATCCGGCTGCGGCCGCGCTGTCTCGTCGACGTCTCCCACTGCGACCCCCGCACCGAGCTGCTCGGGGCGGACCTCGCGGCCCCCCTGGGCATCGCCCCCATGGCGTACCACCGACTCGCCCACGAGGAGGGCGAGGTGGCGACGGCGCGGGCCGCGGGTGGGACCGGCGCCCTGTTCACGGTCAGCATGTTCGCGAGCCGGACACTGGAGGACATCGCCGCCGCGGCCACCGGTCCGCTGTGGCTGCAGCTGTACTGGCTCAAGCGCCGCGACCTCCTGGTGGACCTGATCCGCAGGGCCGAGACCGCCGGTTTCCGCGCGCTGGTCCTCACCGTCGACGCGCCCAGGGTGGCGTATCGCCCCCGTGACGCCGCCAACGGGTTCGCGGTGCCCCCGGGCATCCGGGCGGTCAACGTGGCGCACGACGTGATGGCCGCCTCGCACGGCGGCCGGGACGGGGAGTCGGCCATCGCCCGGCACTCCAGGGAGCAGTTCGACGCCTCGATCACCTGGGAGGACCTCGCCTGGCTGCGCGAAGTGACCTCCCTGCCCGTGGTGCTGAAGGGCGTGCTCACCGGTGAGGACGCCGAACTGGCCGTCAAGCACGGCGTCTCGGGGCTGGTCGTCTCCAACCACGGCGGCCGCCAGCTGGACTTCTCCCGCAGCGCCCCCGACGCCCTCGCCGAGATCGTGGACGCCGTCGCGGGGCGGTGCGCGGTGGTCCTGGACGGCGGCGTCCGGCACGGCGCCGACATCGCCAAGGCCCTGTGCCTGGGCGCGGACGCGGTGATGGTCGGACGCCCGGTCCTGTGGGGGCTAGCCCACTCCGGCGCGGAGGGCGCCGCGGACGTCCTGCGGCTGCTGACGGGGGAGTTCGAGGAGGTCATGGCCCTGATGGGGGCACCCACCGTGGCCGGCTTCGAGCGGTCCGGGGTGGTCCTTCCCGGGTGTGCCCACCTCTCCGCCTGACGCCGCGCGGCCACGCGGACGACGGAAGGGTCCCCCGGCCCGCACCGCGTAGCCACGCGGCGCGGGCCGGGGGACCCTTCTCGTACGGTTGCCGGGAGCGCGGCGTCAGCCGGCCTGCCCGGCCGGCCGCAGGGTGATGTGGTTGATGTCCACGCCCGCGGGCTGGTTGACGGCGAAGACGATCGTGTCGGCGACCTGCTCGGCGGTCATCGACGGCGCCGCCTCGGGGGTGCCGCCGCGCTTGTCCCAGAACGGGGTGTCCACCACCCCGGGGGCGATGACGGTCACGCCGACCCCGTCCTTGCCGACCAGCAGCCGGGTGTTCTCGGCCAGCGCGTGCGCGGCCCACTTGGTGACCGAGTACAGGTTGCCGGGCGTGTTGCGCACCCCGGCGACCGAACCGATGATCAGGATCCGGCCCTTGGACTCCCTGAGGTGCGGCAGGGTCTCCCGCACGAGCAGGGCCGGGCCCAGCACGTTGGTGAGGACCATGGCGCGCATGTCCGCGGGAGCGTGGCTCTCCAGGTTGCCGGGCAGCGAGAAACCGGCGTTGGCGATGACGTTGTCCAGCCTGCCCCACGCGTCCACGACACGGCGCACGGCGGACGCGACGTCGTGCTCGTCACCGGCGTCGCCGGTGACGGTCACCAGTCGCCCGTCCGCTCCGGCCGAGGCGGCGAAGGCGGCCAGCTTGTCCGCGTCACGTCCGGTGACGGCCACGCGGTGGCCCTGTTTGAGCAGGGCGCGGGCGGTGGCGGCGCCGATTCCGGTCGAGCCACCGGTGATCAGCGTGACGGGTTCCATGCCGGCCTCCTCAGTGATGCGGTCACCCGGGGGTCCTCAGGGTCGCCGACGCCGCTGAGCGCGAGGCCGCGCGCGAGGCCGGCCGGCTCCGGGCCGCCGCCGGTTCTCCAAAACGCCTGCACTATACCCAGGGGTCTCCCACCGGGCCGGTACACCGTCGCCGACCGGCCACGATGCCGTGCGAAGCGACCCAACCGGCCCTGTGGGCGGTCGTGTTGGGGTCGGCACGGCGCACGGGGCCCGGGCCGCGCCCACGCCCGCCGGACGAAGTACAGGACGTCCTGGCTGAGCCGTGCGGCATGCGTGACCAGCCGAGGCGGAGGCGCCGTGGGCGGGGCGCGCGCCCCGCCCACGACGGCGCAGGCCGAGCAGGCGGGCGTCCTCGGCGACGGGCGCGGCGATGTCCCCTGCGGCGCGGTGATCACGGCTCCGCTCACGGCTCCGCTCACAGCCGCCGTGGCATCCGTGAGAACGGGCGCGTACCGCCGATCACTCCTCCAAGTGACCACTGCCAGCACGGTCTCGACGGGCCGGACACGGGATCGGGGCCGCGGCCCCGATCCCGGGCTCAATGGAGGATCTTCTCCTTGGCCCGCTGGAACTCGGCGTCCGTGATGTCACCCCTGGCGCGGACCTCGGAGAGTTTGGCGAGTTGGTCCGCCTCGTTTCCCGGCGCCGCGCCGCGGCCGGCCGTCTGGCGGATGTAGTCGTCGAACGCCTCCTGCCGGGCCTGGGCATGCCGCACTTCGCGGTCGCCCATGCCTTTGCCGCGGGCCAGGACGTAGACGAACACGCCGAGGAAGGGCAGGAGGACCACGAAGAGGAGCCATCCTGTCTTGGCCCCTCCGCCGAGTGTGTCGTCCCGGAAGATGTCTCCGATGATCCGGAAGAGCAGAACGATCCACAGGACCCAGAGGAAGATCCACATGATCGTCCAGAACGCCCCCAGGACCGGGTAGTCATAGGCCAGATTCATGTCTCCGCTCCTTCTTCCTCGCCCCCGGGGCACCGAGTCGGGCAGCGGGGGCAGCCCGAGGGCTTGACCGATGCCGCGGGCGGCGGTCACCACGCGGGCGCGTCTGCCGAGCAGGTACGAGGCTTGAGGACGCGCTCATGGCCACCAGCGCCGCGACGCGGGTCGGCAGGTACGTCTCAGGGGCCGGACCGGCTCGTTCGAACGCGTGCAGCGTCATCCGGACGAGAACAGCGAAAGGGGCGCGTTCGGCATGCCGGGGCGGCGGCGCCCTCCGCCCTCGTCGCTTCCCCGGTCATCCGCAGGCTCCTTTCCCCGGCTCGATGTCCGTCGGTGGTCCGCTGTTCAGTCGGTCATGAACCAGCCCCGTACCTGAGCCTCGTGGTCGACGTAGCGCTCGCCCGAGACGTCGACGACCACCTTGTCGATCGTGCCTCCGGTGAACGGGAACGGCCCGTCGTAGTCCGGCGTGACCGGTGAGGCGTCGTCGCGGCCCACACAGATCCCGTCGCCGACGACACAGAAGTCGCCGGGCTGCGTGACGATGTCGTCGCGGCCCACCTCCTGCTCGTCCACGTAGAGGGTGAGGGTGCCCACGGCACCGGGCATGGCGGGGTCCGTGCTGCGGCCGTGCGCCGCGAACTCGGCCGCGAGCACATGCCGGCCCGCCGGGATCTCCTGGCCGGCGTCCACGACCTGGAGGTTGCTGCCGACCCAGTTGAACGCGTAGTGCAGGCGATGGTCCTTGACGTAGAGGCTGTGGCCCCCCGCCACACCGCCGTGGGCGTACAGCACGCCCTCGGCGTCGGACGAGTCGACGTCGACCCCGGCGGCGATGGTGTACGACCGGCCGCTGATCACGACGCCGGACTGCTCGGGCACCGCCGCGGTGCCGGGGTAGTACACGTAGCGGCCGCGCTCGGGGCTTCCGTGCGGGCGCTCGGCCAGAGACTGTTCGAGCGCGGTGCGGTCGTCCAGGGGCAGCCCGTTGTAGACGCCGGCGTAGTAGTACCAGAGGCTCTTGAGGGTCTCCAGCCGGGCCGGTTCCCGTGCGGCCAGGTCGGTCGACTGCGCGCGGTCGGTGGTGAGGTCGTAGAGCTCCCACACGTCGTGGGCGAAGCCGCCCCATCCGCTCAGCGGCGGGTGCACCGTGCAGGCGAGCCAGCCTTCGTGGTAGATCGACCGCTGACCCAGCATCGCGTAGAACTGCGTCCGCCGTCCGGGCGCTTCGTGGTCGGTGAGCGACGCCTTGAAGCTCTCGCCCTCGATCGGGTTCTGCGGATGGCCCTTGAGCGTCTCGGGCGGCTCGATGCCGAGCAGGTCGTAGAGCGTGGGCACGACGTCCACCGCGTGGACGTACTGGTCGCGCACCTCTCCCCGGACCTCGATCCCCGCGGGCCAGGCGACCAGGCACATGTCGGCCACACCGCCCTCGTAGCCGGCCCAGCGCTTCCAGTACGGGAACGGCGTGTCGAACGCCCAGGCCCACCCGGTGTTGTAGTGGTTGTACGACGTCGGGCCGCCCAGCTCGTCGATGTGTTCCAGGGACAGCTCGGCCGGTGTGGGCAGCCCGTTGAAGAACCGCCACTCGTTGAACGTCCCGTCCGGACCGCCCTCACCGCTGGCCCCGTTGTCGGACACGGCCACGATGATCGTGTTGTCGAGTTCGCCCGAGGACTCCAGGAAGTCGAGCACCCGGCCCAGTTGGTCGTCGCTGTAGGAGACGTATCCGGCGAAGATCTCGGCCATCCGGACGAACAGCCGCCGCTCATCGGCGCTGAGCTCGTCCCAGGGCCGCACGGTGTCCAGCAGCGGCCACGGCTGGCCGTCCGGCCCGCTCACCGCGGGCTCGCCATGCGGATTGATCGGGGAGAGCTCGGTGTTCCGGGGCAGCAGGCCGAGTTCCTTCTGACGCCGCAGGATGCCCGGGCGGATCGCTTCGTAGCCCTCGTCGAAGACGCCCCTGTAACGGTCGGCCCACTCCTTGAACACGTGGTGCGGCGCGTGGGCCGCGTCGAGGGAGAGGTACAGGAAGAAGGGTTTGCCGGGGTCGACGACCTTGGCGTCCCGGATGAACTCGATGGCCTTGTCGGAGAAGTCCTTGGCGATGTGGTAGCCCTCTTCGGGCGTGGCCGGCGGGTCGACCGGGTGGTTGTCGTGGATCAGGTCCGGGTACCAGCAGCTGGACTCGCCGCCGAGGAAGCCGTAGAACCGCTCGAAGCCGCGCCCGAGGGGCCAGCGCCCCTTGTACGCGGCCATGTTGATCTCCTCACCGGGGGTGAGGTGCCACTTGCCGACGCAGTACGTGTTGTAGCCGCGCTCGCCCAGGACCTCCGAGACGAACCCGTTCTCGAACGGGATGCGGGTGGAGATCCCCGGGAATCCGGCACTGAACTCGGCGATCGTCGCCATCCCGTTCGACGTCGCGTTCCTCCCGGTCAGCAGTGAGGCCCTGGTCGGGGAGCACAGCGCCGTGGTGTGGAAGTTCGAGTAGCGCACCCCCATGTCGGCGATCCGCGACATCGCCGGCGTCTTCACCGGGCCACCGAAACAGTCCATCGTCCCGTAGCCGACGTCGTCCCACGCGATCAGCAGCACATTGGGACTGTTCTCGGGCGCCCTGGGCGCGAGGAACGGCGTCCAGTCGGGCTGCGCGTCACGGATGTCGAGGGCGATCTTCCCTCTGAAGGGCTTGGCCATGGCGGATCTCCTCGTCACCCCCGGTCCGGACCGGCTCCCTCCCACCGTGACCACTCGAGGCGTCTCCTACCTCACCCGTCGCGGGTGAACGTGCTTCACGGGAGGGGACACCCGCTCGCACCGGTGGTGTGCGCCCTCACCACCCCGGGACACGCCGCCGGCCACTGCCGGGAACGGGCACCGTCTCGCGCAGCTCGCGCCCCGCGGCCGTGGCCTCCTCGCGCCATCGGCCGTACCGGTCGGCGAGGACGACGGCCGAGACGCCGTGCAGGAGGACGCTCAGGCCGACGGTGACCGCGACCACCCTGCCCAGCAGATCCACACCGCGGACGCCTTCTTCCAGAACGAGCAACCCCAGCACCACGGATACGAGCCCTCGTGGCCCGAACCAGCCGATGTAGGCCACCGTGGGCGGCCGCAGCCCGCTGCCGGCGAGCGCGACGGCCACCGGCAGCATCCGCACGACGGTGAGGCTGAGCATCGCGTAGCCGACGATCCGCCAGCTCAGGTCGTCCAGCGTCGGGCCGAGCAGCACCGCGCCGAAGACGAGCAGGCTGACCGAGGCCAGGAGGTCACCGAGGCGTTCGCTGAAGGCGGCAGTGGGGCCGGCGTCCTCGTGCGGGCCGGCGGCCTGCCCGGCGGGCCGGGAGCGGCGCAGGGCGAGACCGAAGGCGAATCCGGCGACCCAGGCGGCGATGAAGCCGCTGCCGTCCACCACGACGCCCAGTCCGTACGACGCCGCGGCGACGGCCGGGACGAAGAGCTGTGCCCACTCCCGCGAGACCCGTCTCCTCCGCTGAGCCGCCTCCAACAGCCGGCCGCCGGCCCCGCCGACCAGCAGGCCCAGCACCGTGCTCAGTACCAGCGCCCGCCAGAAGACGCCCGCGATCCCCTCCTCGGCGGCGGACGTGCCCGGGATACCGGCCAGGAAGAGGACGAAGAACGGCAGTACCATCCCGTCGTTCAGACCGCTCTCCACGTTCAGCCCGTGCCGGACGAGAGCGGGAACCCGCGGGCTGGTCATGGCGCTCTTGCCCAGCGCCGCATCCGTCGGAGCGAGGACGGCACCGACCAGGGCGAGCTCCCAGAGAGTCAGGCCGGGCAGCAGGGGCCAGGCCAGCAGCCAGCCCGCCCCGATGCTCAGGGGCAGACCGATGCCGAGCAGCCGACCCGGCAGGAAGCCGCCGAAGCGCAGATCCCGGCCGCGCACCGTCATGGCGTCGCTGAAGAGCACCAGTGCGAGAGCGGCTTCGAGCAGGGTGAGGATCTGCCCGGCGTCGCGCTCCGGATCGATGACATCGAGCACGGCGGGTCCCAGCAGCACCCCGGAGGCCACGAACACCATCGCCGACGACACCGGTGTCGACGCCAGTCGGCGGGAGACCAGGGCGTATCCGGCGGTGACGCCCGCCACCGCGACCATGGCCCAGGCCTCACCGTTCATCCGCCACGCCCTTCCGTCCGCAGGCTTCCAGGGCACCAGCGACCGGTCCGGGCGCACCTCACCCGCCCGGGGTGATCACCCCGGGCGGGCCCCGCCACATGCTCGGAAGGGCGGCACCGGCTTCGGCACCGGCTTCCCCTCCCTCCCCGCCTTCCCGGACCGTGGCGGCCGGTCACGCACGCGGCATCCGAGAAGGGGGTCATGGGGTCATCCGGGGGCTTCTCCCGCGTCACCCCGCACGGGTGACGCGGGAAGCGGTGCGTGCCGTCGATCCTGGGCCGATGAACAGCGTAGAGCTGCCGGATCCGACCGTCCGCCGCCGCCCGTTCCACCTGCTGGCCAAGCCGACCGGGGCGGTCTGCAACCTGGACTGCACCTACTGCTTCTTCCTGTCGAAGGAACTGCTCTACGAGGGCAGCAGGTTCCGTATGGCGGACGAACTGCTGGATGCCTACATCCGTCAGCTGATCGAGGCGCACGGCCCGGCACCCGAGGTCACGGTGGCCTGGCAGGGAGGTGAGCCCACGCTGATGGGCCTCGACTTCTTCCGCCGGTCCGTGGAATACGAGCGGCGCTACGCCCGTCCCGGGCAGCGGATCGTCAACACCATCCAGACCAACGGCACGCTGATCGACGCCGAGTGGGCCCGCTTCTTCCGGGACCACGACTTCCTGGTCGGGCTCTCCCTCGACGGCCCGCGCGAGATGCACGACGCCTACCGGGTCGACAAGGGCGGCAAGTCCACCTTCGACCGTGTGCTGCGCGGACTCGGCCACCTGCGCCGGCACGGCGTGCAATGGAACGCGCTGACCACCCTGCACGACGCCAACGCCGGGCACGGCCGCGAGGTCTATGCCTTCCTGCGCGACGACTGCGGCGCCGAGCACATGCAGTTCATCCCGATCGTGGAACGCGTCACCGCGGACAACCTGCCCCGGGCCGAGGCCGGTTGGGGCACCCGCGCCAAGGAGCGGCCCCTGTACCGGCAGGAGGGCGACCGCGTCAGCGGCCGGTCGGTGACCGGGCACCAGTACGGCCGGTTCCTCATCGACGTCTTCGAGGACTGGGTACGCCACGACGTCGGCCGGATCTACGTCCAGATGTTCGACGCGGCGCTGGCCAACTGGTACGGCGAACAGCCCTCCCTCTGCGTGCACTCCAGGTCCTGTGGCAGTGCTCTCGCCCTGGAACACAACGGGGACCTTTATTCCTGCGACCACTTCGTCGAGCCCGAGCACCTGCTCGGCAACATCGGCGACCGGCACCTGCTGGAACTGGTCGACTCACCGCGCCAGCGAAAGTTCGGTCAGGACAAACACGACACCCTGCCTCGCTACTGCCTGGACTGCGACGTCCGTTTCGCCTGCCACGGCGGCTGCCCCAAGGACCGTTTCACCACCACACCGGACGGCGAGCCGGGCCTCAACCACCTGTGCGCCGGCTACACGGCGTTCTTCCACCACATCGACGGCCCGATGCGTGCCATGGCCGGACTGCTGCGACGGGGACGACCCCCAGCGCTGATCATGCGCCAGTACGCGGAAGCCGACACCCACCGGCCGCACAACGCCCCCTGCCCCTGCGGAGGCGGACGCAAGTGGGCCCGCTGCCACGGCAGGCCCGCAGCGACGGACGCGACGAGCAAGCCTTGAACTCCGGCGGCAGGCCGCTCCAGCCGGTCGTCGCACCCCGCTCGTAGGCGCCGCGGATCAGGGGGCGCAGCCGGGGGCGATCTTCCTCCTGCTGCTCGCGGAAGATCCGCCTGTTCTTCCCGGGCTTCGTCGCTGGACTCCACACGTGCCGCGACCGCTCGAACGCTCAGCTTTGCCGCCGTGCCTTGCCCCGCTCTTGTCCTGCTCCTCGGCCCCTTGCGAGGCGACTAGTACAGTGTGCTAGCGTTCTACTAGTACGGTGTACTAGTGGCGTCGCGGCCGACGGCTGAGAGGTGCGGGCATTTGTCATCAAGGCGACGGATGGCGTCGAAATGTCTGATGCCAGGAGACGGAAGGGGACTGCGGCCGTTCCGCTGGTGGCAACTCCCCTTGCGCTCGCTGTTCCGGACGTACGCCGCCGACGTGCGGCACTGGGCGCGGCTGGACGACAGCAAGTTCCGCGCACGCCTGGTCCAGGACGCAAGACATGTGGCCGAGTCGAAGCTGCCTGCGGTCTTCCCGGTCGAAGGCAGCGTCATCGAGGTGGCGACGAGCAACTTCGGGATCAAGCGCTGCCACTCCTGCCCTGCGGCCGGACAACCGCATCAGCTCGCTCCCGCCCCGCCTCGGCCGGGGGACGGCGAGCCCGCTGCGGCGCCGACCGTCCGACGCTGAGCAGAGGGATCAGCACCTTCTCGGTGCTGCTGCCTCTGATCGGCGTGGGACCGAACCTGCCGCAGCCCGCCGAACCCCTCTCACACACCCCACAGGCCGCGGAAAGGGGCGGGACGTTCGAAGCGCCCGTCCAGCTGCCGCCGTGACTGAACATCACCCCGGGCGCCGGAGCCTTCCTGGCAAGCATGGAGCGCGCCCTCCGGCTGTGGTACTCCTCCCTGCTCGACGCCGCCGGCCGCTGATCCGTCCAGGAGAAAGGCACATGAACACAATGACCACACCCAGCTGGCTCCTCATGCCCGCCCCGCCGCGCCTCGTGCGCGCCGTACCCGGCGGAGTGGCCTACCACCGCGTTCTCGCCGGCGAGAAGCGCCGCATCGGACGCGGCATTCTCGCGATCGTCCTGCTGCTGGCCGGACTCGTCGTATTCCCCACCGCCATCGGCAGGGCGCTCGCCCCCATCGACCAGCGGATGGGCGACACCCCGCCCATCATCGGCGGCGACGACTACACCCCGCTCTTCCATGCCGGCTCGATGATTTCACTCGCCTTGCTCATCCCGTGGAGCATGCTCATCCAGCGCTGGCTCTACGGCGTGCCCGGCGCCTCACTGCACTCGGTGACCTCCCGGTTCCGGTTCGACCTGTTCGGCAAGGCCCTTCTCGTGTTCGGCCCCGTCTGGGCCGCCGTCAACCTGATCGGTCTGCTGGCCCCGAGTACCGAGGTGGCCTGGTCGCACTCCGACCTCGTCGGCATCTTCGTCGCCACCCTCCTCCTCACACCACTGCAGACCACGGGAGAGGAATACGGGGTCCGCGGGTTGATGTTCCGCGTCATCGGCAGCTGGACCCGCAGCCCACGAGTGGGAGTCGTCGCCGGTGTACTCGTGTCGAGTGTGCTGTTCACGGCTGTGCACGGTTCCACCGACCTCTACATCAACATCTGGTACTTCGTGCTGTGGACGTGCCTGGCGATCATCACCTGGCGCACCGGCGGCCTGGAGATCGCGATCGTCCTCCACGCCATTCTCAACACGGGCGCCCTGCTCGGCGCGTCGCTGCTGCGCGTCGACCTGGGCGGGCAACTCTCCGACCGGTCCTCCGGAGTCGGTTCCCCCACCCTGCTCATTCCGGCCCTCGCCGTCATCGTGATCACCGCGATCATCTGGTGGTGCACGCGCAAGACGGGGCCTGTGCTGAGCCCGCCGTCTTCCTCCGGAGCACGCCGTGAACCGTTCCTGGTTCGGTAGAGATCTCCTTCACGTGGTTGAGGTCCGCGACCCAGCGCCGGTTCGGGGCGCCGGCGACGACGTCGCGGTCGACGAGGTCCGAGGCCCGGTCGGTCTGACCGGGTTCCCCCGGCCGTGTGAGATCTCGTGACACGTGAGAGGGTCTGACGCGTGAGCGAGACACCACCGAACACCCTGGAATACCGCTTCGACGGGCCCGAAGACGCTCCGGTCCTGATCCTCGGTCCCTCACTGGGTACCACCTGGCACAGGTGGTAGAGACCGTCTATGGGCGTCCACGCCAGTCCGTGGTGTGTGCGTTGTAGCAGGTCAGCGCTTTGCGGTCCGGTGGCGCCGGCCTAGTTGGTGACAGACGCGTGACAGCGCCGGTGATAGACCGAGGCCCCGCCGGGGAGCATCCTTGGCGAGCCTCTGCCCGGAGCCGTGAGACGAAGCCTCACTGGAGCGCTCCGGTGGAGCATCGCCGTGAAGCTGACTGTGCGTGCCCGCGTGACGCGTTCGGCTCGTCATGCAGTTTGTCTTCCAGCGCTGTTCTTGGGGACGCTGAATTTGCGATCGCAGCCATGACGTGCCGGTGGGCAGGGCACCGTCTTCTCCTGCATGGTGGCCGCCGGGCAGGAGCCGGGGGTGGCTGCTGACTCCCGTGCCCGACCTCGGTGCCGGCGGGGCCGCGACCGGGGCCGGGGGCCGTGCTGCCGTGCTGCCGTGCTGTGGCTCAGGCGTCGATGATGACGGGGATGATGAGGGGCTTGCGGCGGTGGGTGCGGAACGCCCAGTTCGCCACGGCGCGGGCGAGAAGTTGTTCGAGTTGGCGCGCGTCCCCGACGCCTTCCTCGGCCGCGGTGGCCAGGGTCTTCTCGATGACGGGGATGACCGGTTCGAAGGTGGTGTCGTCGTGGACGAAGCCGCGGGCCAGGAAGTCGGGGGCCTCGGCGAGGGCGCCGGTGTCTGCGTCGACGATCGCCACCACCGTGACGACGCCCTCCTCCGCGAGGGTGAGGCGGTCCTTGAGGGACGCTTCGGTGGCGCCACCGACTTCCATGCCGTCCACGTAGACGTTGCCGGCGGGGACCTTGCCGGTGATGGACGCGCGCCCGTCGACGAGGTCGACGACGACGCCGTCCTCGGCGATGACGACCCGGTCGGGGTCGACGCCGGTACGGATGGCGAGGTCGCCGTTGGCCCGCAGGTGGCGCCATTCACCGTGTACCGGCATGACGTTGCGGGGTTTGACGATGTTGTAGCAGTAGACGAGTTCACCGGCGCTGGCATGCCCGGAGACGTGCACCTTGGCGTTGCCCTTGTGGACCACGTGGGCGCCCCACCGGGTGAGTCCGTTGATCACCCGGTAGATGGCGTTCTCGTTGCCGGGGATGAGGGAGCTGGCGAGCAGGACGGTGTCGCCCTTGCCGATGCGGATCATGTGGTCGCGGTTGGCCATGCGTGACAGCGCGGCCATCGGTTCGCCCTGGGAGCCAGTGCACACCAGAGTGACCTTGTGGTCCGGGAGCTTCTCCAGCTCCTTCGTGCTCACGACCAGACCGGAGGGGACCTTCAGATAGCCCAGGTCACGGGCGATGCCCATGTTGCGGACCATCGACCGGCCGACGAAGGCGACCTTGCGGCCGTGCTGGTGGGCGGCGTCCAGGACCTGCTGGATGCGGTGCACATGGCTGGCGAAGCTGGAGACGATGACCCGGCGCGGCGCGGTGCGCATCACCTGCTCGATCGCCGGGTTCAGCTCACGCTCGGAGGTGGTGAAGCCGGGTACTTCGGCGTTGGTGGAGTCGGTGAGGAACAGGTCCACGCCCTCCTCGCCGAGGCGGGCGAAGGCGCGCAGATCGGTGATCCGGTCGTCGAGGGGGAACTGGTCCATCTTGAAGTCGCCGGTGTGCAGCACCATCCCGGCCCGGGTGCGGATCGCGACCGCGAGGCTGTCGGGGATGGAGTGGTTGACCGCCACGAACTCGCAGTCGAAGGGCCCGAAACCGCGCCGGTCGCCCTCCCGCACCCGCACCGTACGCGGCCGGATGCCGTGTTCCTTGAGCTTGGCCTCCAGGAACGCCAGCGTCAGCTTCGAGCCGACGACGGGGATGTCGCGCCGCTCGCGCAGCAGGTACGGCACGCCGCCGATGTGGTCCTCGTGGCCGTGGGTGAGCACCACGGCCACGACGTCGTCCAGCCGGTCCCGGATCGAGGTGAAGTCCGGCAGGATCACGTCCACACCGGGCTGGGTCTCCTCGGGGAACAGCACACCGCAGTCGACGACGAGCAGCTTGCCCGCGTGCTCGAAGACGGTCATGTTGCGGCCGATCTCCCCCAGACCGCCCAGGGCGATGACCCGAAGCCCTCCCTCGGGAAGGGGCGGGGCGGCTTTCAGTTCGGGGTGCGGATGACTCATACCCTGACGGTACCCGGAGAGCGGGACAGGGTGATCCATTGCCTGTGCGATCTCCTTTTCCCGACGGAGCGGGGGACCCGCAGTGGGTGCGTCGGCACGATCGGATCACGCCGGCGACCGGGGATAGGGAGTGGTGAAAGCGGTACCACCTTCCGTGGCCGTTCGCCCGGTGCTGGAGAAGACCTCGTGCACCCTGTCGTGTTTTCCGGCGTTCGCTGCCTCCCGGCGGGCCTCGGCACTGGTCCCACTCGCAGTAGTCGAGACTCGGGTGCCCTCGGCGCTCCCTTGAGGCGCGAAGGCGTCGACGTGGCCAAGCTCGCCGCCGCCTGGCAGCGCATGGCCCAGGCGACCTGATCCGCGTTCGTGTCGGGAAGAGCCGGTCACGCATGATCGGTGAGGCCCACCCGGAAAACACTCGGCGGCGGGGAGGCCATGCCTCGCCACCGCCTTGTGCAGAAGAAGGGCGCGAAACTGCTTGATCACCATCGGCTGAGCCTCACGGGCGATCCAGCCTTTCGTTCCGGGCCTGATGCTGGCGCGTTTTCGCTAGCGGCTTCCGTCATGCCGTTATAGCGTTGTGATCAGCAGTCGTGGTTCCGAAGTTCCGTTCGCCCGTGATCGCCATCACGGGCGTTCTTGCTGTTCAGCGCCTCTCCGGACCAGGGCGATCACCTCCCGGTCGCGCAGCGTGCGTGCCCGGTTTCCCTCAAAGGAGACAGTCATGGCCAAGGGCACAGTGAAGTGGTTCAACAGCGAGAAGGGCTTCGGCTTCATCGAGCAGGAGGGCGGCGGCCCCGACGTCTTCGCCCACTACTCCAACATCGCCAGCCAGGGCTACCGCGAGCTGCAGGAGGGCCAGAAGGTCGAGTTCGACGTTACGCAGGGCCAGAAGGGCCCGCAGGCTGAGAACATCCGCCCCGCCTGATCGCGCCCCGGTAAGGGGGCCGGCCCGGCATCCCGGCTTCGGGACGCCGGGCCCTTACCGTCGCACGACGGTTCATCTGACTACGGGGTGCGGCCGGGCGCTGGCCTGGGGCGGGCAAATCGGGGCGACGGCCGCCGCGCTCCGCTCCAGCGTGTCGAGGACGACTTCGCGTCCTTGAACGCCAGCATGCTCACGAGTGTCGCGCCGCGCAGCCGGGCTCGGGTGATCCGCAGGAGGAACTCGCCGGACTTCTGCGAGTGGACCACGAGGCCGCTCTCCTTGTCGTCGGCGTCGCTGGCCGCCGCGGTGACCACGCGAGTCCCGGCGAACACCGTACGGAGCGCGTCGGCTGCACGGCGCCGTTCGGGGCGGTGATGAACTGGAGGTCGTAGCGGGAGCGGGCCACGGACTCCCCGAAGGCGGTCGCTCGGGCGCGGTGGACGCGGTGGACGCGGTGGACGCGGTGGACGCGGTCAGCATGACCGAGCCGTCCTCCATGCGCAGCAAATTTCGCCTTCGGCAGGTGCGCGGAGGCGAACAGCCACTCGGCGTCCAGGCCAGCCGGCTGGTTGAGGTAGAGCACCCGGACGCGGAATGCGGTTGCCGACATGCTTCCCGCGTTCCGTGACGCCCTCCTGGGCGTGGAACCGAAAGCGACCGCGGTCTTGCGCCAGAGTGCCGTCGAGCGGCGGCTGAAGGCGTTGCTCGAGGCGGCAGATGAGACGTGACCAGGTCAGGCAAGGGCTGCCACCGGCCTTCCTGGAAAGCTAGGAACACCACAGGGCGTTCAAACCCTCACCGCCTCGGGTAGACGCCCTTCGTCGATCCCTGTCGTTCAGCTTCCCGTCCCGCAGGGCTCCACCGGCTTCGTCGCTGTCGTCTCTGAAGGCAGGAGGCTCCCTGTGGGCTTGCCGCCCTTCTCGTAGACGTTCTTCCCCTCCACCCCTCCGAGGAGGAACGTCGTCCCTCTTGCCCAGTCCACTCCAGCGCTGTCAGTGAATGCGACGAGCAGTGTGCTCCAGCCGGTCATCCGGCTTAGGTTCACCAACTGGCCGTCGTCCAGCCAAGCAGTCATCTTCGCCGGCCGGTAGACGACCTCCATGCATGGCGGGACGTTGATGTCCCGCGCTGAGATCTGGTACTCCTTGCCCAGATAAGTGACGGCAAGGCGGACGTCGATGTTGGTAACAGGGTCGGCGGACCTGTTGACCAGACGGAGCGCTTCATCTTCCAGGCGCCCGGCGTCCTCCTCCCAGAACGCCATACGACTTGCCTGATTGCGCTGCTGTTGTTCGCTGTCTTCCCTGGCCTGTGCGAGCTGTTCTTGAGCGGTGACCGCTCCGAGGTAGCGATACCGGTGAACACGAGGCTCCCGACACCTGCGACGACGCCGATCACCGTGCCGACGTGAATCCACGGGATCCGCTTCCGCTCTGACGCGGTGTCGGAATTCTGTGTAGAGTCTCGGACTCTCGCACGGACCCGGGCCGGTGACGGCGTCTGCCGCGCAAGGCGAAGCCGCACGCGCCGCTGCTGCTGGTCAGGCATGTCCCCCCTGTATTTTCCTCTGGGTAGACGCTGCCACAGGCACTGCGGCTTTGGCCGCCGCTTTCGGATACTCCGAGCGGGCCGTGGGCCGATTTCGCTCACTGGGGCAGCGCCGGCGCGCTGCCGTGTGCGAAGGGCAATACCAGAACGCAGCGTCACTCTCAACGAGAGTTGACAGGACGTAAACCTCTGCTGATGCTCTCCGCACGGCAAACGTATTCACCTACCGTGTCGCCGAGTTGAACCGGCGCGGCAAGACATACCAGCAGATGGCGGCCGACTGCGAATTCAAACGCTCAGTGACCTGGTGGAACAAGATGTACTGGACAGAGATCGACAATCCTCCTGAGCCGGCCCTGTTCCCGTACCTGGCCAAAGCTCTGGAGGTCACCGAACGCCGTGTCCGCGAACTGGTCGCCGAGCAGTGGTGTGACGTTCGGCCCGATGACACGGTGCCCGAGCACCTGCGGACCTTGCTCTCTGTGGCACGGGAGGTGGACGAGCGAGATGCGCTGAAGCTCGTGGAACTGGCCATGGTCATGTATCGCAAGCGTGTCATCACGATGGAGAGAGACCGATACTCCGCCATGCTCTTGGAGGCGTACACCGTAGGCAGCGGCGGGCCGCTCACCGCCGAGCAGTTGGGGTCGCTGAGGCTGCCCGAGATGCGCGCGGTCAAGAACAATCCGAGCCTGGAGGTCACGCCAGAGGCGCAGGCGATGCTCGACGCCATCTCTGAGCCCAAGGAGGAGTGACAACGCATCGCTTTCCGCCGCTACTTCCTGATCCGGCGCCCGTAGGTCGCTGCCGCACCGCCCGGTTGAGGCCCGCGGCCGACCTGTCCCGGCTGCGGGCAGCGACGAGGTGCAAATCGAACCAGGCGAGTTTCTCCGGCACCTGCACCAGTGGCTTGGGCACCGACGGGGACAGCTGCCCGCTTGGCTGCCCCCTGGTACGTCCGAACAGGCACTCAAAGGTCCCTTCGCATGAGAACGCACATCCTCCCGTGGCGACGGATCGGCCAGAACGGATCGGTTCCGTGACTGAACGGGCCGCAGCCCCTGAGCGCCGACGGCAGCTCAGCACAGGTAGTCAGGCAGTGGTCCACTGGTGCGCGCGGCCGCCGCGCCATTCAACCCACCGGTCGTCGTCCAGGATGCTGTCGGCGTCCTGGACGCCCGCTCCTTCGAGGAACACCACCAGATCGTGATCGCTGTAGGCGGTGCCGAGGATCTCGTCCCGGGCCCCGGAGTGCACGGTGACTCTGCGGCCGCCAGTGCGGGAGGGCGGGTGTACGACGATCGGCGCGCTGCTCATGGTTCCCAGCGTGCCCCTGGCGGGCCCGGTCGGCGAGCCGCTGCGGCGGTCAGTGGCTGTCGTCGGACCCCTGGCGACCCGGGCTTGTTCGTACCGGGTCAGCGCGGTCCACGCGCGGGGCGGCTTGCCGGAGGCGTCGGGGCAAGATCACGTGGGAGCGCTGTCTTTGGCTGACCTCCCCCGACAGGGGCGCTGGCCGCGCGCGGGCTATCGCGCGTTTAGTGCGGTACTGGGTGACCAAAGGTTGGAGAAGGTTGAAAAGGAGCATCGTTCCCGCCGCGAGAGCGCAGGTCGGCACAGCGAGATCTTGTACCGGAGGAGGTCTGCCGAGCGGGACATACCGGGTGTCTGGCAATGCCGGTCGCGAGCGGACGAGGAAGCAGGCCATCCTCTCGTCATGCGGCAGCAGTTGGCCACCGGTCGAGACGAAGGCTTCCGAAAGTGATCGGACGATGCTTTTGTGCCGCTGTCGGTGGGAAGGTCGCGCAGCGCCGTCCCGGGCGGGGTCTGACTCATGAGATCTTTGACCGAAGTGTCCAGTCACGGGCTTGTCGACTGTCGTCGCGGGATGGTGTCTGCTGTCAGTCACCGAGCCACAGGGCGTGTCCCAATAGGGGCCTTGCCGCACATCAGGCGCCATCACGGTTCAGACCGCCCGACCAACCCGGTGCCAGCCACCCAGCAGGTCACCACGCGGGAGGCGAACCACCATGACGACCAGACAGCGCAGCACCTCCTCGAGCGCGGATCCTCCCGTTCCGGGCGAGGTCGTCCTGGGCGTGGGCACGCACGGCGAGGTCCATGTCGCCGCCGTTCTCTGCCCACTGGGTCAGGTACTGGGCACCAAGTCCTTTCCGGCCACGGCGGCCGGCTACCGTCGGCTGCTCGTCTGGGCCCGCAAGCTGGGGACGGTGCGCCGGGCCGGTGTGGAGGGCACCGGCACCTTCGGCGCGGGCCTGTCCCGCCACCTGATGGCTCAGCACGTCCAGGTGTACGAAGTGAACCGGCCCGACCGCACGGCCCGCCGGCTGCTCGGGAAGTCGGACCCGCTCGATGCGCAGGCTGCTGCGCGGGCCGTGCTCAGCGGTCGCGCCCGGGCCGGGGCCAAAACCGGCGACGGTCCGGTGCACAGCGCCCGGATGTTCAAACTCGCAAAGGACTCCGCGGTCAAGGCACGGACCCAGGCGATCAATCAGCTCAAGGCCGTCCTGGTCATAGCCGACCCCGCTCTACGGGAACGCTTGTCTGGTCTGGGCAACCGCGAGCTGTTCCGCACATGCGCGCGCCTCGACCTGCACGACGGCGGGGGCGACGAGGACGCGGTGGCCCAAGCCACCCATATGACCCTGAGCATGCTCGCCGAGCGCATCGAGCAGCTCACCGGGCAGATCGACGAGCTGAACCGACGCCTGACCCGGCTCGTCGAGCGCCATGCCCCGCAACTGCTCGTACCCGTGGGCATCGGCCCCGACAGTGCCGTCACTTTGCTGATCACCATGGGAGACAATCCCGAGCGGCTGAGCACCGAGGCGTCCTTCGCCGCTTTGTGCGGGGTCAGTCCCATCGAGTACTCCTCGGGCCGCAGGATCTCGCGTCGCCTCAACCAGGGCGGCGACCGGCAGGCGAACGCCGCCCTGCACCGCATCGTGTTCACCCGGCTGCGCTGCGATCCCCGCACCCAGGCGTACCACGAACGCCGCACCCAGGAGGGCAAGACCCGACGTGAGATCATTCGATGCCTCAAGCGATATGCCGCCCGAGAGGTCTTCAACCTGGTCAGGACGGTATCCACCAAACCCCCGTTATAGGGGCATCCCGTGAGACGTGAGAGGGTCTGGGGCGTGAGTGAGACACCACCGAACACCCTGCAATACCGCTTCGACGGGCCCGAAGACGCTCCGGTCCTGATCCTCGGTCCCTCACTGGGTACCACCTGGCACATGTGGGACCGTCAGATCCCCGAACTGGTCAAGCAGTGGCGCGTCTTCCGGTTCGACCTGCCGGGGCACGGCGGCGCGCCGGCGTACCCGGCGGGCTCCGTCTCCGACCTCACCACCCGGCTGCTGGTCACCCTGGAAGGGCTCGGCGTGCAGCGCTTCGGCTACGCGGGCTGCGCGCTCGGCGGCGCGGTCGGCATCGAGCTGGCCCTGCGCCACCCCGAGCGCCTCGCCTCCCTCGCCCTGATCGCCGCCTCGCCGCGCTTCGGCACGGCCGACGAGTTCCGGCAGCGCGGCGTGATCGTCCGCACCAACGGCCTCGACCCCATCGCCCGCACCGCCCCCGAGCGCTGGTTCACCGGCGGGTTCGCCGCCGCGCAGCCCGCGATCACCGAGTGGGCCGTGCAGATGGTGCGCACCACCGACCCCGGCTGCTACATCGCCGCCTGCGAGGCGCTCGCCTCCTTCGACATCCGGACCGAACTCGGCCGGATCGGCGTGCCGACCCTGGTCCTCGTCGGCTCGGACGACCAGGTCACCGGCCCCGCCGAGGCCCGCACCCTGGTCGCCGGCATCCCCGACGCCCGCCTCGCCGTCGTGCCCGGCGCCTCCCACCTGGTGCCGGTGGAGCAGCCCGCCGCGGTCACGGACCTGCTCGTACGGCACTTCTCCACCGCCTGGCAGCCCGCCTTCGAGACCTCCACCGGGCAGATCGCCCTGCCCACGGCCGCCGCCCTCAAGCAGGCCCCGTCCCCGGCACCGCCGCAGCCCCCGCAGACCGGGCCGGTCGCCGAGATCGCCCCCGCCGCCGTTCCGCCGCAGCCCCAGGGACGGCCCGACCCCTACGACGCCGGCATCAAGGTCCGCCGCGAGGTGCTCGGCGACGCGCACGTCGACCGGGCACTGGAGCAGGCCGGGGACTTCTCCGGGGACTTCCAGGAGTTCGTCACCCGCTACGCCTGGGGCGAGATCTGGGACCGCCCCGGCCTGGACCGCCGCACCCGCAGCTGCATCACCCTCACCGCCCTCGTCGCCGGCGGCCACCTCGACGAGCTGGCCTTCCACACCCGGGCCGCCCTGCGCAACGGCCTCACCCCGGACGAGATCAGGGAAGTGCTGCTGCAGGCGGCCGTCTACTGCGGCGTACCGGCGGCCAACAGCGCGTTCAAGGTGGCGCAGCAGGTCGTCCTGGAGGAGACCACGCCCCAGGAGTGAGCCCGGGCGCGGGAGCGCGGGGGCAGGATGGAGGCATGAAGCTCACGAAGAAGTCGCACGCCTGCGTCCGTCTGGAGAAGGACGGCCGGACCCTCGTCCTCGACCCCGGCGGGTTCACCGAGGAGGACGCCGCGCTCGGCGCGGACGCGATCCTGGTGACCCACGAGCACCCCGACCACTTCGACGAGTTCCGGCTGCGCGCCGCGATGGAGGCCAACCCGGCGGCTGAGATCTGGACCCTGAAGGCGGTCGCGGAGAAGATCTCCTCCGCCTTCCCGGGCCGTGTCCACACCGTCGGCCACGGCGACGCCTTCACCGCCGCCGGCTTCGACGTCCAGGTGCACGGCGAGCTGCACGCGGTGATCCACCCGGACATCCCGCGCATCACCAACGTCGGCTACCTGATCGACGGCGGCCGGGTCTTCCACCCCGGCGACGCCCTCACCGTCCCCGACCACCCGGTCGAGACGCTGATGCTCCCCGTCATGGCGCCCTGGAGCAAGATCAGCGAGGTGATCGACTACGTCCGCGAGGTGCGGCCGCAGCGGGCCTACGACATCCACGACGCCCTGCTCACGGACCTGGCCCGGCCGATCTACGACCGCCAGATCGGGCAGCTCGGCGGCTCCGCGCACCTGCGGCTGGCGCCCGGGGACTCGGCCGAGGTCTGACGGGGCCGGGCGGGCTTGTCAGACCCTCCGGGTAGGTTGTGGGACATGCGCATCGCGACCTGGAACGTGAACTCGATCACCGCCCGCCTGCCCCGGCTCCTGGCCTGGCTGGAGAGCAGCGGCACGGACGTGCTGTGCCTCCAGGAGGCCAAGGTCTCCGAGGAGCAGTTCCCGTCGGAGCAGCTGCGCGAGCTGGGCTACGAGTCGGCGGTCCACGCCACCGGCCGGTGGAACGGCGTGGCGGTGCTCTCCCGCGTCGGCATCGAGGACGTCGTCAAGGGCCTGCCGGGCGACCCCGGCTTCGACGGCTCGGTGGAGCCCCGCGCCATCTCGGCGACCTGCGGCCCGCTGCGCGTCTGGTCGGTCTACGTGCCCAACGGCCGCGAGGTGGACCACCCGCACTACGCCTACAAGCTCCGGTGGTTCGAGGCGCTCAAGGCCGCCGTCGCCGGTGACGCGGCCGGCAGCCGCCCGTTCGCGGTGATGGGCGACTACAACGTGGCACCCACGGACGACGACGTCTTCGACCCCGCCGCCTTCGAGGGCTCCACCCACGTCACCGCCGCCGAGCGCGCGGCCCTGGCCTCCCTGCGCGAGGCGGGCCTTTCCGACGTGGTCCCGCGGCCCCTGAAGTACGACCACCCCTTCACGTACTGGGACTACCGCCAGCTCTGCTTCCCGAAGAACCGCGGCATGCGCATCGACCTGGTGTACGCCAACGCGCCGTTCGCCAAGGCGGTCAGCGACGCCTATGTGGACCGCGAGGAGCGCAAGGGCAAGGGCGCGTCGGACCACGCGCCGGTCGTGGTGGATCTGGACGTCTGACCTTCCGGTCCGCGAGGCGGCCCGAGCGGTCCCGCTAGGGCCGCAGCAGCCGCAGGTCGACCGATCCGGCCAGCGCGGCCAGCCCCGCGTCGCCCGGGTGCAGGTGGTCCCCGCTGTCGTACGCGGGCAGCATCCGGGCCGGACGGGCGGGGTCGCGCACGACGGCGTCGAAGTCGAGGACGCCGTCGAAGACCCCGCTGTCCCTGACCCACGCGTTCACGGCGGCGCGCTCGGCGTCGACGGCGGCCGTGCACCGCGTCTCGCCCTCGCAGGGCAGGATCGTCGCGGCGAGCATCCGCAGCCCCCGGGCGTGCCCGCGCGCGGCGATCTCCCGCAGCCCGGCGATCACCTGCTGCGCCGAGGCGCCCCAGCGCAGGTCGTTGACGCCCTCGAAGACGACCGCCGTCCGTGCCGACGGCTGGGCGAGGACGTCCCGGTCGAAGCGGTGCAGGGCACTCACCCCGGCGGTGTCCGCGGACACCCCGTCTCCGGGGTACCGGTCGGTGACCACGCGGTTGCCCGAGATGCCCTGGTTCAGCACGCCATAGCGCGGCACGTCGCTCTGGCCGAGCAGCCGGCCGGCCAGGACGTCCGGCCAGCGGCGGTTGGCGTCCACCGTGGACTTGTCGCCGTCGGTGACGGAGTCCCCGAGCAGCACCACCGATCCGGGCCCGCCGCCCACGTCGACCCCGGCGAGCAGCGGCCAGCCGGTGATCACCGAGGTGTAGGCCGCCGCGGAACCGTCCGCCGCGTGATCACCCGGCTCGCTGACGTACGACCGCTGCTGTGCGAGCCGGTGCACGGGCGCCGCCGTCACCGTGCCGGGCAGGTGGAAGCTCACCAGCAGGTCGCCGCCGGCGGGCACGGCGAAGCCGAGGGGGTCGCTGTACGCCTGCGCCCCGGCCGGGATCACCGTGCCCTCGGCGCCGCCGAACGACAGCGGCACCGGGGTGCCCCGCGAGGCGGCGCCCGCGTCCCGCACCGCCACCGTCGCGCGGCCGATCCGCACCGGCGCCGCCGCGAAGGTGTTGTCGAACCGCACCCGCACCCGGGGCCCGCCGGCCGAGGTGTGCACGACCAGCCGCAGGGTGCGGTCCGTCCAGGGCCCCACCGCGCTGTAACCGCCCGTGGACGTCGCCCAGCTGCCGGTCCAGCCCCGCGTGGCGGTGCGCACCGACAGGGCGAAGACGTGCAGCCCGGCCGCGTCCGGCAACCGGACCGAGGCGACGGTACGTCCCGGGACCAGCGGCACGGTCACCACGTACAGCCGGGCGCGCTCGGCGAGTTGACCGGCCGGGGTGTTGACGTGCGGCAGGGCCACGGCCTTCGTGGCGAGCGGGCCGGTGCGCCAGTCGGGCGCGGTCAGCCGGTAGCCGGACCGGGCGCCGCCCGCGTAGGTGACCGTGCCGGTGCCGCCCACCTCGGTGCCGGCGGTGCCCGCCACGAGGAAGGCCAGGGCGTCGCCGCGGCCCGTGACGCGGACGTGCTGCCCGGCGGCGCGGACGTTGTCCGGCTCGCCGGGCCGCCGCTTCGGCCAGGTCAGCCGGGCCCCCTGGACCGTGAGGACGCGGCCGGGCGTCCAGCCCGCGGCCGTCAGGTCCCGCGCGGACAGGGAGGCCCCGGCGCCGTCGAAATCCGCCTGCCCGGGCCGGTCGTCGTCGCTGACGGCGACGTTGTCGAACAGCCGCTCAAGCGGGACCGGCGCGGCCCGTTCCGGCTCGGCGGCCGGGGCCGGGACGGCCGGGATCAAGAACCCGGACAGGGCCAGGACGACGAGCATCCCCCGGACACATCGGCGCACGGCCGACTCCTCCCGCTCTTCGCGACACGACGCGAGCCCACGCGACGCGGGGACCGGACAGAAGACTCCACGACGGCCGTTGCGCACGGCGCACGGTGAAGTTAGGGAGGCGGACGGGACCCGTCAACGCGCCCCGCGTGAAGTCGGCGTGAACTCGACCGTCACCGGAGGTCCGCGCGCCCTGTGGTGCATACGGCGCTACGAATGACACGCTGGACGTATGAACATCCCTTTCCTGGGCAACCGGCGCCAGAAGCTCGGGCTCCCCGATCCGACCGGCATCGCGGAACTCCTCGCCGAGTGCGAGCTGCTCCGCTCCCAGGCCTCCCGGGAGGGTGTCCTGCTGGACGACTCGGCGTCCTCCCTGGAGGAGCTGGACCAGCTGGTGCCGCGCTGGCGGGACGACGAGGAGACCCTGGCCTGGCTTGGCAACGACGCCGGGCTCTACCTGGGCACCGTCATCGTGCGCACCGTCCCGGGTGCCGCCTGGGAGATCCGCCCCGACGGGCAGCCGGTGGTCCGGCTCGCCTCCGGACGGGAGTTCGACGTCGTGGACTCCGGGCACGAGTGGGCCGCACACGGGGTGCCCGAGCTGTCCCAGCTGTACGCCGAAGTCGCGGAGTCATGAACCCCCTGGCCGGAAGCGTTGGCCCAAAGTCCGACGTAAATACGGCTAATGATCGAAAAGTGCGTGTCGCTCCGCGCCTCGGATCCCGCCTGGATACGTTGCGGCAACCACCACACAGCTGAGAGTGAGTAGGGCTGAGTATGGCCGTCGATCCGCTGATCGAGCTGCGTGACGTCAACAAGCACTTCGGTGACCTCCATGTCCTGCAGGGCATCGACCTCACCGTGAACCGGGGAGAGGTGGTCGTGGTCATCGGCCCGTCGGGGTCGGGGAAATCGACCCTGTGCCGGGCGATCAACCGGCTGGAGACCATCGGGTCCGGGGAGATCCTCGTCGACGGGCAGCCGCTGCCGGAGGAGGGCAAGCCCCTGGCGCGGCTGCGCGCCGACGTCGGCATGGTCTTCCAGTCGTTCAACCTGTTCGCCCACAAGACCGTCCTGCAGAACGTCTCCCTGGGGCAGATCAAGGTCCGCGGGCGCCGGAAGGAGGAGGCCGACCGGCGCTCCCACCGGCTCCTCGAGCGGGTCGGCGTCGCCGACCAGGCGGACAAGTACCCGGCACAGCTCTCCGGCGGCCAGCAGCAGCGCGTGGCGATCGCCCGCGCCCTGGCCATGGAGCCCAAGGTGATGCTCTTCGACGAGCCGACCTCGGCCCTCGACCCGGAGATGATCAACGAGGTCCTCGAGGTCATGCGGCAGCTCGCCCGCGAGGGCATGACCATGATCGTCGTCACCCACGAGATGGGCTTCGCCCGCTCGGCCGCCAACCGGGTCGTCTTCATGGCGGACGGCCGGATCGTCGAGGACCGCACGCCCGACGAGTTCTTCACCAACCCCAGCAGCGACCGCGCCAAGGACTTCCTCTCCAAGATCCTCAAGCACTGAACGGGCAGGTACCGGACGGCTCCTCGTGCCGGACCTCGACTACGATGTGCCCTTCATCCCTGTCGGAGAGGGGGACTTCGCCAGATTCCGCCGAACCCGCCGGGGGTGAGCAGACCGCCCGCCCGGTCTGCGGGGCGTCCCCACCGGGGCGTGGCCCCCACGGCCCGAAGGCCGCGGGGGCGGCGGTCCACATCGGCCAGGCCCGTCCGGCGGCAGCCGGAGATCACTGCTCGCGCAGCGGAACCGACACGTACGACGGGTCGTTCGCCGGCGAGGAGAAGGTCAGCTGCGCGCCGGACGGGTTGTGCTCGATGTAGAGCGGGTCGACCGTGTCGACGACCAGGGCGAGGCGATGCCCGGCCGGGACGTCGTAGGCCGTGGAGTACAGCTCCACGTCGACGCCGAACGGCTTTCCGGGGGTGCGCCCGTGGAAGGTGTACGGCGCGTGGGAGACCAGCTTGCCGAGGCCGAGCGGCCCCACGTCGTACAGGTAGGCGACGAGGGTGCCGCTCTCCTTGGTCGGTGTGAGGGTCGTGTGCAGCCTGGCCGTTCCGCGGACCTGCTGGGCCGTGGCGTACTTCCCGGACTGCCACACCGCCGCCCAGCGGCGGGGGAGCAGCGGGATCGAGGCCATCGGGGGCAGCTTGGCCACCTGGTCGAGGATGCTGGAGAGGAAGACGACTCCGCCGTCCGCCCCGGAGTTGACGTTCGCGCGGATGGTCCGGGAGTCCGCCAGGGCGATCTTCCGCTCGTCGGCGCCGACCGACTTCCAGTCCGGGTAGCCCTCGTAGCCGCCGGAGGAGCGGGACTTGAGCCGGACGGGCGGCTCGCGGTCGATGCCGTTGTCCTCGCCTCTGAGGTGGTGGTCGAACCAGCGCCGGGTGTCCTTCCACACGTCGTTGGGCAGTCCGAACAGTCCGGTCAGCTCGGGGGTGGCGTGGTCCCCGGGGCGCATCTCCAGCCGCTTGGGGCCGGTGAGCTTCTCGTAGAAGTCGGCGTACTGGTTGGGCGGGAAGACCGAGTCGCCCCAGGCGTTGGCGAGCATGATCGCCGTACCGTTGTCGTTGATCCGGTCCACGTAGGTCGCAGCGGAACGTTTCTTTCCCCAGGCGATGAGCTCCGGTTCCTTCGCCAGGTTCGAGCTGTAGAAGTCGTCGAAGACCTGCCGCACCTCCGCGCCCTGACGGCCCGTGACGATGCTCGCGCCGTCCAGCAGGGCGGCCGCCTGGACGTGCTGGGTGCGCCCGGCGTAGATCGAGCCGATCAGGTCGGCCCAGCCGCTCAGCGAGGCGACCGCCCTGACGCGCTTGTCGTGCGCGGCGGTCAGCAGGCTGATGCCGGCGCCGTAGGAGACGCCCGCCATGCCGATGTGCGAGGCGTCGGAGGGGGTGTGGGCGAGCGCCCAGTCGATGACCTTCGAGGCGTCCGCGACGTCGGGCGGGCCGGCCACCTCGATCTCGCCGCCCGACTGCCAGAAGCCGCGCACGTTGTAGGTGACCACGACGTACCCGGAGTCGGCGAGTTGCTGCGCCTGGGCGAGGTACTCGACTTGGGGCAAGCCCCAGCTCGTGGGCAGCACGAGCAGCGGGAAGCGCTCGGTGCCGCGCGCCCCGGCCGGGGTGACGACGTTGGCCTTCAGGACGGTGCCGCCGTCGCCGGCGATGTCCACGAAGCGGACGGGGTGCGGCGCGGCCTGGGCGGTGGGGGCGATCCCGAGGGCGGTGCCGGCGACCAGGGTCGCCGAGACGGCGCCTACGGCGGTGGTGCGCAGGGCCTTGCGGTGGGGTCCCACGGTCACTCCTCACTCGTGTCAGTGCAAAGTGACCAGACGGTAACCTCGGGCCCTTACCAGGGGTAACCCGTCGGTAAGTTACGTGCCAGTAACGATTGTTGAGAAGTGGAGGAACTCAGGACGCGCGGTGGGTGTTGCGTGGAGCCGCGGCGGGCAGCGGGGTCTGCGCCGCCCGGGTGACGTCCTCCACCAGCTCCACCACGTCCGGCCCGTAGGCCTGCGAGTTGATCACCTTGAGCAGCAGCACGAAGGGACTGCCGCCGTACTTGCGGCTCAGCCGCTCGTGATTGCGGGCGAGATAGCGGGTGGTGGCCTGGTTGGTGATCGACGTCTGGCCGCAGAAGAGGAAGACGGGACGGGTGGTCCGGCTGCGGTCCGCGGTGAGCCGGGCGAGCAGCGCGTACTCCTCCTTGCCGTGCTCCACGCGGTAGCGCTCGGTGCCGATCTGGAACGAGCCGCGGTCCGGGCTCGGTTCGGAGTCCACGTTCACCCGCACCCCCGGCAGCAGCGACGACAGATGGGCCGCCATCCGGCGGTTGGACGCCGGGCCGCCGACGCAGAACTCGGTGCGCTCGCCGAAGCCCTGACGCGCCGTGTCGTGCGGCAGGATCTGGGCGTGGGCGTTGCAGTCCTTGATCAGCGCCGCGAGTTCGAGCAGCGCGAACACGTCGTAGCGCATCACCGCGAACTCCGGTCCCGCCGCGCCCCGGTTGACCACCAGCAGGGACTCGGAGTTGTCGGGCAGCCCGAAGAACGCCTGCTTCCTGCGCAGCCTGCGCCGGTACAGGTACGTCCTGGCCACCCAGCCGAGTGCGGCGCTGATGCCCGCCGCTATCACGCCCAGCACGATGTTGCGCACGTCGTCGTTCATGGGCGCGCATGGTAGCGGGCCGGGCGGACACGCGTTCGGCGTACACCTGACGAGGGCATGTCGATGAATTAGGCTGCGCGGACGGCCTTTGACTGGAGGTGCGGATGCGTCGCCCTGTCGCACGGAATCTGATGGTCCTGGCGGTTTCGGCCGCCGTGGTGGTCTCGGTGGGAGCGGCGGCGCCGCCCACCGCGCGGAGCGCCGGCGAGGAGAAGACGCCCCTGGCCGTCGGCTACGGCGGCGCGGTCTCCAGCGTCGACCCGGACGCCTCCGCCGCCGGCATCGAGATTCTCAGGAAGGGCGGCAACGCCGTGGACGCGGCCGTCGCCACCGCCGCCGCGCTCGGCGTCACCGAGCCCTACTCCGCGGGCATCGGCGGCGGCGGCTACTTCGTCTACTACGACGCCGCCTCCCGCACGGTACGCACCATCGACGGCCGCGAGACCGCCCCGCTGAGCGCCGACCGGAACCTGTTCGTCGAGGACGGCAAGCCCGTCCCCTTCGCCGAGGCCGTCAGCAGCGGACTGAGCGTCGGCACCCCCGGCACGCCCGCCACTTGGCAGAGCGCCCTCGACCGGTGGGGCAGCAAGCGGCTCGCGGGCGTCCTGAAGCCGGCCGAGCGCCTCGCCCGCGACGGCTTCACGGTCGACGAGACCTTCCGCGCGCAGACGGCCGCCAACGAGACGCGCTTCCGCTACTTCCCGGACACCGCCGAGCTGTTCCTGCCGGGCGGCGAACTGCCCGCCGTGGGCTCGACCTTCAAGAACCCCGACCTCGCGCGCACCTACGCCGAGCTCGCCCGCAAGGGAGTCGGCGCCCTCTACCGCGGCGGCATCGGCCGGGACATCGTCGACACCGTCAACAAGCCGCCGGTGGACCCCGGTTCCGGGTGGAACGCGCGGCCGGGCGACCTGACCGCGAAGGACCTCGCGGCGTACCGCACCAAGCTCCAGGCACCCAGCCGGACCTCCTACCGGGGCCTCGGCGTCTACTCCATGGCGCCGTCCTCCTCCGGCGGCACGACGGTGGGCCAGGCGCTCAACATGCTGGAGCGGACCGACCTGTCGACGGCGAGCCGGGCCCGGTACCTGCACCGGTTCATCGAGGCCAGCCGGATCGCCTTCGCGGACCGGGGCCGGTGGGTGGGCGACCCCGCCTTCGAGGACGTACCGGCGAAGGAACTGCTGTCGCAGCGCCACGCCGACGCACGCGCCTGCCTCATCGAGGACGACGCGGTGCTCACGAGCCCCGTGGCGCCCGGGGACCCGCGCGACCCCGAGGCGTGCGACGCCGGCGGCACGGCCGCTCCCACGACGTACGAGGGCGACAGCACCACCCATCTGACCGTGGCCGACAAGTGGGGCAACGTCGTCTCCTACACGCTCACCATCGAGCAGACGGGCGGCAGCGGCATCACCGTGCCCGGCCGCGGCTTCATCCTCAACAACGAGCTGACGGACTTCTCCTTCACCCCGGCGAACCCGGCCGTGCACGACCCGAACCTGCCGGGCCCGGGCAAGCGGCCGCGCTCCTCCATGGCGCCGACGATCGTGCTCGACCGGCACGGCAAGCCCGTGGTGGCGCTGGGGTCGCCGGGCGGGGCGACGATCATCACGACCGTGCTGCAGACGCTCACCGGGTTCCTCGACCGGGGCATGCCGCTCGTCGACGCGATCGCCGCGCCCCGGGCCAGCCAGCGCAACGCCGCGCAGACGGACCTGGAGCCGGGGCTCGACCCCGGCGTGCGGAAGCAACTCGAAGCGGTCGGGCACTCCTTCAAGGCCAACCCGGAGATCGGGGCGGCCACGGGGGTGCAGCGGCTGCCGGGCGGGAAGTGGCTGGCAGCCGCCGAGACCGTGCGGCGCGGTGGCGGGTCGGCGATGGTGGTGCGGCCGGCGCGTTGAGTGCCGGGCAGCGGGAGGGCGGGGGCCCGTGCGGCCCCCGCGCCCCTACCGGGGCTCCGTACTGAACGCGAGCCGACCGTCCGCCACGTCCACCGTCACCCGGCCGCCCTCGCCGACACTGCCGTCCAGCAACAGGCGTGACAGTTCGTTGTCCACCTCGCGCTGGATCGTGCGGCGCAGCGGCCGGGCGCCGTACTCCGGCTGGTAGCCGTGGTCGGCCAGCCACTCCACGGCCCGGTCGGTGAACTCGACGGTGACGCCCTTGCTCCGCACGAGCGAGCGGGTGCGGTCCAGCAGGAGATCGGTGATCCGGCGCAACTGCTCCGTGGTGAGCTGGCGGAAGACGACGATCTCGTCGATGCGGTTGAGGAACTCCGGCCGGAAGTGCTCGCGCAGGGGGCGCAGGATCTGCTCGCGGCGCGCCTCCTCGTCCGCGTCCGCGCCGCCCGAGGCGAACCCGACCATGGCGCCGCGGCGGGTGATCGCCTCGGAGCCGAGGTTGCTGGTCATCACGATGACCGTGTTGGTGAAGTCGACCGTGCGGCCCTGGGAGTCGGTCAGCCGCCCGTCGTCGAGCACCTGGAGCAGGATGTTGAAGACGTCCGGGTGGGCCTTCTCGACCTCGTCCAGCAGCAGGAGCGAGTACGGGTGGCGGCGGACGACCTCGGTGAGCTGGCCCGCCTCCTCGTGCCCGACGTAGCCGGGCGGGGCACCGACCAGGCGGCTGACCGTGTGGCGCTCCTGGTACTCGCTCATGTCCAGGCGGACCATCCGGTCCTCACTGCCGAACAGGGCCTCCGCGAGCGCCCGGGCCAGCTCGGTCTTGCCGACGCCGGTCGGGCCGAGGAAGAGGAAGCTGCCGATCGGGCGGTCGGGCGCCGCGAGCCCGGCACGGGAGCGCAGGACCGCGTCCGAGACCACCCGGACCGCCTCGTCCTGGCCGACGACCCGCTGGTGGAGGTGCTCCTCCAGGCCCAGCAGGCGGTCCTTCTCCTCCTGGGTGAGGCTGCTGACCGGGATGCCCGTCTGCCGGGACACCACCTCGGCGATCGCCTCCGCCCCGACGACCAGGTCCTGGCCCTCGTCGACCTCGCCCTCGCCCCCGGCGTCGGTGATCCGCTGCTTCAGCTCCGCGATCCGGTCGCGCAACTGGGTGGCCTGCTCGTACTGCTCGTCCGCGACGGCCTGGTCCTTGTCCCGGGTGAGCTGCTCCAGCTCCCGCTCCATGGTCCGCACGTCCGTGCCCTTGGTCCGGGCCCGCAGCCGCACCCGGGCGCCGGCCTGGTCGATCAGGTCGATCGCCTTGTCGGGCAGCCGGCGGTCGGTGAGGTAGCGGTCGGACAGCTCGACGGCGGCCACGAGCGCCTCGTCGGTGTAGCGGACCTGGTGGTGGGCCTCGTAGCGGTCCTGCAGGCCGCGCAGGATCTCGATGGCGTCCGCCGCCGTCGGCTCGGGCACCATGATCGGCTGGAAGCGGCGGGCCAGCGCCGCGTCCTTCTCGATCCGGCGGTACTCCTCCAGGGTCGTCGCGCCGACGATGTGCAGCTCACCGCGGGCCAGGGCGGGCTTGAGGATGTTGCCCGCGTCCATGGAGCCGCCCTCGCCGCCCCCGGCACCGGCGCCGACCACGGTGTGCAGTTCGTCGATGAAGATGATCAACTGGTCGGAGTGGGCGCGGATCTCGCCCACGATGTTGTTCATCCGCTCCTCGAAGTCGCCCCGGTAGCGGGTGCCCGCGACCACACCCGTCAGGTCCAGGGCGACCACCCGGCGCCCGACCAGCAGCTCGGGCACGTCCCCCTCGGAGACGCGCTGGGCCAGGCCCTCCACGACGGCGGTCTTGCCGACGCCCGCGTCACCGATGAGCACGGGGTTGTTCTTGCCGCGGCGGGAGAGGACCTCGACGGTCTGCTCGATCTCCTGCTCCCGGCCGATCACCGGGTCGATCCGGCCCTGCCGGGCCAGTTCGGTGAGGTCGCGGCCGTACTTGTCCAGGGTCGGGGTGTTCGTCACGCGCGGCCGCTCGGCCTGGGGGGCCTCCGGTGCCTCGGGCGGGTTGGAGGGCGCGAACTTGGCCGCGTTCAGGATGTGCCCGGCGGCCGAGTCCGGATTGGCGGCCAGGGCGCTGAGGACGTGCTCGGGGCCGATGTAGCCGTAGCCGCGGGCCCGGGCCATGTCGTGCGCGTCGAGCAGCGCCCGCTTGGCGGCCGGGGTGAGGGAGAGCGCGGTCGGCGGCGGGGCGTCGTCCGGGGTGTGCTGGGCCGGGCCCGACCGCTCGTCGATCTGGGAGGCCAGCGAGTCGGGGTTCGCGCCCGCCTTGCTGAGCAGGGTCCGGGTGGGTTCGGTGGACAGCGCCGCCCGCAGCAGGTGCTCCGTGTCGAGGTCCCGGCTGCCGTGCTCGGCGGCGTACTGGGCGGCGCCCCGGACGAGCTCCCGGGCCGGCTGGCTCAGCAGCCGGCCGAGGTCGATCTGGCGGGGGCCCGGGCGGGGTCCGCCGAAGAAGCGTGCGAGGAATTCTCCGAAGGGGTCCGAGCCGTAGCCCTCCGGGCTGGTGAAGCCGCTGCTCATGGGCCTTCCGTTCCCGGCGTCCCCGGCGCCCGGGCGCCGGGGACGCCCTCGCTGGTCGACGTGCCGGGGTCGGGTAACCCGGGTGGCAGCGCGTTACACCTGGGGCGCGCTCGTAGAACACCTTCGCACGATCGCCGGGGACGGGCACCTTCACGGCATATGCGGGCAAAAGCAAGCCCGCGGCCCCGGGTCAGCGGGCGGTGAGCACCCTCGGCCCCGCGTCCGTGACCGCCACCGTGTGCTCCGCGTGGGCCGCGCGGGAGCCGTCGTCCGTCTTCAGGGTCCAGCCGTCGGGGGCCGCGTAGAAGGTGTCGATGCCGCCGGCGATGACCATGGGCTCGATCGCCAGCACCATGCCGTGCCGCAGCCGCATGCCCCGGCCCGGCCGCCCCTCGTTCGGCACCGAGGGGTCCTCGTGCATACGGCGGCCGATGCCGTGGCCGCCGAAGCCCTCCGGGATGCCGTAGCCGGCGCCGCGGCACACCGTCCCGATGGCGTGCGCGATGTCCCCGATGCGGTTGCCGACGACCGCGGCCTCGATGCCGGCCGCCAGGGCCCGCTCGGCGGTCTCGATCAGGCGCAGGTCGGCCGGGCGCGGCCGGCCCACGACGAAGCTGAGGGCCGAGTCGCCGACCCAGCCGTCCAGCTCGGCGCCGAAGTCGATCGACACGAGGTCGCCGTCGCGCAGCCGGTAGCGGTCCGGGACGCCGTGCACGATCGCGTCGTTGACCGAGACGCAGAGGGTCGCGGGGAAGGGGGTCGGGGCGAAATGGGGCCGGTACCCCAGGAACGGCGAGGTCGCGCCCGCCTCGCGCAGCACGCCGTGCGCCACCTCGTCCAGGTCCCGCAGGCTGACGCCCACGCCGGCGGCCTGCCGGACGGCTGTCAGGGCGCGGGCCACGACCTGGCCGGCGTCGTACATGGCATCGATAGATGTGTCGGTTTTCAGCTCCACCATGCCAATTACTATACCGGTATTAGAATGGTGCCATGGTGCGCACCCCTCTCACCCCCGAAGAGCGCGAACGCGGCGAGCGGCTCGGCAGGCTGCTGCGTGAGGCGCGAGGCGACCGGAGCATGGCGGAGATCGCGGCGGGCGCCGGCATCTCCGCCGAGACCCTCCGGAAGATCGAGACCGGACGGGCTCCGACCCCGGCCTTCTTCACCGTGGCGGCGCTGGCCGGGGTGCTCGGCCTGTCCATGGACGAAATCGCCGGCCAGTGCGTGCCGGTCCCGGTCTGACGCGGTCGCACGGGCCGCTGCTCCGCGTCTGCAAACTCCCTGTAGCACCGCCGTAACACGACTGGTGTTGCCTACTGCGCGGAGTGCTTCGGCCTGGCGGGAGTGGAGCGATGACGGCGGATCAACTCCCGGCAGGACTGCGGGAGTTCGCAAGCTACCTGGACGGCCTGCTGGCGCGTCTCGACTCGTCCGGCGGGTGGTGCGCGGTGTTCTGGCAGCGGGACCCCGAGGGCATGCGGGCCTGTCTCGACGGCCGTGAGGTGCCGCCCTGGGACGTGGTGGAGGCGGTGCTCCGGGACTACTCCGGGCGCTACGGCCCCGCGGCCGCCGGGCAGGAGACGGAGCGTGCCCGTGTGCTGCACACCGCCGCGCTCCACGCGTTCGACGACCGGCCCGGCGGCCGCGACGCCCTCGCCGACCAGCTGGACGTCATGCTCCGCGAGCAGAGGTACGCGGCGGAACGCCAGGGCGACCTGACCCGCCGGCTGGCCGCCGCCCCCACCCGCGAGCAGGCGGACGCCTTCCGCCTCGACCTGGCCTGGGCACGCGACGACCACGAACGCGCGAGCGCGCGGTGCGCGGAACTGCGGGCGCGCATGGCCCGCCTGGACCGGCCGGGCCGGATCCCGCCCGCGTCCCCGGACGGGACCCGGCGCCCGCCCGGCCCTCCTCCATGGACCGACCCGAACGGCCCCGGGGCCGCCCGGCGCGCGGGGGACGGTGACGGGACGGGGAGCGGGGGCGCGGGTGTGGGCGCGGGCGTGAGTGTGGGCGGGGGCGGGTCCGGCCAGGGGCCGGTGTCTCCGCCGACGCCGGTACAGCCGCCGACGCCGGTGACCGGCGGTGCGGTGGCCTACAGGCGCGGGCCGTCGCCGGGCGGGCATGCGGGGCCGGGGGCCGCAGGAAGGGGCGGCGGCGCGACGGCCACCGGCCAGGGTCCGACTCCGACGGCTTCGGGTTCGACTCCGATGGCTCCGGGCTGGACGTCGACTGCCCAGGGGCCTGCTTCGACGGCTTCGGGCTACGCCCCGACCGCCCAGGGTCCGGCTCCGACGGCTTCGGGCTGGACGCCGACTGCACAGGGGCAGGCGTCGACGGCTTCTGGTTCGACTCCGATGGCTCCGGACTGGGCCCCGACCGCCCAGGGTCCGACGGCTCCCGGCTGGACTCCGACGGCCCCGGGCCCGGCTCCGACCGCCCCGGGGGCGACCCCGGCCGCTCGCCAGCCCTCTCCGGCGGCTTCGGCCTCGGCCGCCGGTATGGCGCCCGGCCCGGAGGGTGCCGCGTCTGTGGGCTCCGCTGACACCGACTTCCCGGCTGTGGCCGCGTCCGCGCCCTGGGCCACACCCCCCGGCGCCGTGCCCGCCCCCGAGGCTCCCGCGTCCCCTGACCCTGCCGCCGCCGACTTCCCCGCTGCGGCCGCGTCCGCGCCCAGGCCCGGACACGTCACACGCACCCCCCGCCCCGAGGAATCTCAGGCCAGCCCCACTCCCACTCCCACCCCCGAACCCTCCACCACCAAGCAACGCAAGCGCCGTCGCGGAGGGGCGCGGTTCGCCGGGATGGCCGAGGAGGAGGCCGTGGCGGCGGAGGTGGCGCCCGCCGCCGTGCCCACCCTTCCCGCACCCGCTCCCGCCACCGGCCGCACCCCGCGCGGCGCCCGCTTCGCCGGGGCCGCCGAGGAGACGGCGGGAGAGGAGGCGGCACCGGTGGCCGGTGCCGTCGGCGCCCCGGAGCGGGCCGAGATCGTACGGACCGTGGAGGTGCTGGCGCGGCTGCGCGGCGAGGGACGCAGCGGCGAGGCGCACGCCCTGCTCGCCGAGGCCGCGCACTGGGACCCGGCCCGCTTTCCCCTGCTCGCGGGCGAACTCCAGCGCGCCGGCCTGGAGGCGGACTGGCAGACGCTGCTGTGGGAGGCCGCCTCGCTGCCCGCCGGCCGGCTGGTCGCCGCCGCCGACGTGCTGACCGCGGCCGGGCGCGCGGGCGACGGACGGCAGATGCTGCGGCAGGGCGTCGCCCGGCCCCCGGGCGAGATCGGCCGGGCCGTCCTCGAACTGGCCGCCGAGGCGCGGGACCGCGAGGTGCGGGTCCTGCTCGACGCCTACGTCAGGGCCCGCACCCCGGAGGAGGCGGCCCGCAGCGTCGCACCCGACCCGCAGCGCCTCGTCCCCCTGCTGCTGGAGGTCGCCGGGGCCGTGTCGGACGATCGCCGCTGGGATCTCGTGCACGCCCTGCGCGTCGCCGGATTCGCCTCCTGAGCGGCCCCGCAGCGGTCCCGGCGACTCACCCACAGGAGTGCCAATGGCGCGCGACCCCGCGGGTTGGCGACGATGGTCTTGGCAAGCCCGGGCCGGAGGCTTACGTTCGTGGCTCTACGGCCCGCTTCTACGGGCGTAGAGGCGCAGACGTCGCGTCGAAGGAGCAGCTCATGGCCAACGTCGTACGTGCCGCTCTGGTCCAGGCCACCTGGACCGGCGACACCGAGTCCATGGTGGCGAAACACGAGGAGTACGCCCGCGAGGCGGCCCGCCGGGGCGCGAGGATCATCGGCTTCCAGGAAGTCTTCAACAGCCCCTACTTCTGCCAGGTCCAGGAGCCCGAGCACTACCGCTGGGCCGAGCCCGTGCCCGACGGCCCGACCGTGCGCCGGATGCGGGCCCTGGCCCGCGAGACCGGCATGGTGATCGTCGTGCCGGTGTTCGAGATCGAGCAGTCCGGCTTCTACTACAACACCGCCGCCGTCATCGACTCCGACGGCAGCTACCTCGGCAAGTACCGCAAGCACCACATCCCGCAGGTCAAGGGCTTCTGGGAGAAGTACTACTTCAAACCCGGCAACCTCGGCTGGCCCGTCTTCGACACCTCGGTCGGCCGGGTCGGCGTCTACATCTGCTACGACCGGCACTTCCCGGAGGGCTGGCGGCAGCTCGGCCTGGCCGGCGCCCAGCTGGTCTACAACCCCTCCGCCACGCACCGGGGGCTGTCCTCCCACCTGTGGCGGCTGGAGCAGCCCGCCGCGGCCGTCGCCAACGAGTACTACGTCGCCGCGATCAACCGCGTGGGACAGGAGGAGTACGGGGACAACGACTTCTACGGGACGTCGTACTTCGTCGACCCGCGCGGCCAGTTCGTCGGCGACGTCGCCAGCGACAGCAAGGAGGAACTGCTCGTCCGCGACCTCGACTTCGACCTCATCGAAGAGGTGCGGCAGCAGTGGGCCTTCTACCGCGACCGCCGACCCGACGCCTACGAAGGACTGGTGCAGCCGTGACCAACGACCTGCTGGGCCGACACCGGGCCGTGCTCCCCGACTGGCTCGCCCTCTACTACGAGGAACCGATCGAGATCACCCACGGCGAGGGCCGGCACGTCTGGGACGCCCGGGGCAACCGGTACCTCGACTTCTTCGGCGGCATCCTCACCACCATGACCGCGCACGCGCTGCCCGAGGTGACCAAGGCGGTCAGCGAGCAGGCGGCGCGGATCGTGCACTCCTCGACCCTCTACCTCAACCGGCCCATGGTGGAACTGGCCGAGCGCGTCGCCCGATTGAGCGGCATCCCGGACGCCAGGGTGTTCTTCACCACCTCGGGCACCGAGGCCAACGACACCGCCCTGCTGCTCGCCACCACCTACCGGCGCAGCAACACCATCCTGGCCATGCGCAACAGCTACCACGGCCGTTCCTTCAGCGCCGTCGGCATCACCGGCAACAAGGGCTGGTCCCCGACCTCCCTTTCCCCGCTGCAGACGCTGTACGTCCACGGCGGTGTGCGCACCCGCGGACCGTACGCCTCGCTCGACGACTCCGCCTTCATCGAGGCCTGCGTCGACGACCTCAAGGACCTGCTCGGCCACACCCGCCCGCCGGCCGCGCTGATCGCCGAGCCCATCCAGGGCGTCGGCGGCTTCACCTCCCCGCCCGACGGGCTGTACGCCGCCTTCCGCGACGTGCTGCAGGAGCACGGCATCCTGTGGATCGCCGACGAGGTGCAGACCGGCTGGGGCCGCACCGGGGAGCACTTCTGGGGCTGGCAGGCGCACGGGCGGAACGGGCCGCCGGACATCATGACCTTCGCCAAGGGCATCGGCAACGGCATGTCCATCGGAGGGGTCGTCGCCCGCTCCGAGATCATGAACTGCCTTGACTCCCAGAGCATCTCCACCTTCGGCGGCACCCAGATCACCATGGCGGCCGGTCTCGCCAACCTGAACTACCTGCTGGAACACGACCTGCAGGGCAACGCCCGGCGCGTCGGCGGCCTGCTCATCGAGCGGCTGCGGTCCGCCGCGGCGCACTGCCCGGCGGTCCGGGAGGTACGCGGGCGCGGGCTGATGATCGGCATCGAGATCACCAGGCCCGGCACCGACGAGGCCGATCCGAAGACGGCGGCGGCCGTGCTGGAGGCGGCCCGCGAGGGCGGTCTGCTGATCGGCAAGGGCGGGGGGCACAACACCAGTTCGCTGCGCGTCGCCCCGCCGCTGTCCCTCAACGTCGCGGAGGCCGAGGAAGGCGCCGCGATCCTCGAGGACGCCCTGCGCAGCGTCCGCTAGCGGCGGCCCGACCAAGGGGAACGGCATCATGACCACCACCTCGGAGTCCCTGGGACCCGCGCTGTCGGTCCGTCAGGTCCTCGGCCTGGAACGGGTGCTGGCCGGGGAGCCCGAGGTGGTGGCCGGGGCCGGTCACCTCGACCGGCCGGTGCGCTGGGTGCACGTCGCCGAGGCCGCCGACGTCGGGGTGATGCTCAGCGGCGGCGAGATGATCCTCACCACCGGCGTGCTGCTCGCCGGAGACGAGGGCAAGCAGGCCGAGTACGTCCGGTCGCTGCACCGCGCGGAGGCCGCCGCCGTCGTCCTCGGACTCGGCCGCGCCTTCCCCGCCGCGCCGGACGTGATGCGCCGGGCGGCCGAGCGGTGCGGACTGCCCCTGGTCGTCCTGCACCGGCCCTTCCCCTTCGCGCAGCTGACCGAGGAGGTCCAGTCGCGGCTGGTGCGGCGGAAGTTCGCCGCCGTCAGCCTCTCCGAGGCCGTACGCACCGAACTGACCGCCCTGATCACCGCGGGCGCCCCGCTGCAGCGCCTGCTCGACGAGATCGCCCGGCACAGCGCCTGCCCGGTCGTCGTCACCAACCTCGCCCACCGCGTCCTCGGCACGGCGGGGGAGCGGCCGGCCGTGGACGACGTGCTGCGCGACTGGGAGCGCATCGCCCGGCAGGCCTGGGGGCACCGCCCAGGCCGCTCAGGCACGGGGGGCGGCACCGAGGGCGACGGCTGGATCCGGGCCGAACTGGGCGGGCGCGGGGAGCACTGGGGCCGGATCGTGCTGTGCGGCTATCGCGGCGACACCGCCACCGGGCGGCTGCTGGCCGACCGCGCCGCCGAGGCCCTCGTCCTGCACCGCATGCTCGGCGGCGGCGCGGCGTGCTCCTGGGAGGAGCAGTCCGCGCAGAGTCTGCTGACCGACCTGGTCAGCGGCGTCGTACCGGCGCGGCAGCTGCTGCCCCGGGCCCGGGCGGCCGGACTGCCCGTCAACCGGCGGACGTTCGTCCCGCTGGCCGTCCGCGACAAAGACCCCGCACGGCTGGAACGGCTGCTGCGGCTGCTCGGACTGTCCGGGCTGGTGGCCGAACTGGCCGACGGCGTCACGGCCGTGCTGCTCAGCCTCGCCCGTGACCAGGACGCGGGCGCTCTCGCCACGCACTTCGCGACCCGGCTGCGCACGGAGTCGGGCACGGACCGCACGGTCGTCGCGGCGGCCGAACCCCGGGCCGCCTGGGACGAGGTGCCCACCGGTCTGCGCGAGGCCCAGCACGTCGCGGACGCCGTCGCCGACTCCTCCGCCGCCCTCGACCTGCCCCCGGTCGTCCGCCTGAGGGACGTCCACCTGCGCGGTCTGATCCGCCTGCTGCGCGACGACCCGCACGTGCAGTCCTTCGCGGAACGGGAGCTGGACGGCCTGCTGTGCGCGGCGGACGAGGACCTGCTGTCCGTGCTGCGCACCTATCTCGCCACCGGCCGCAACAAGTCCCGCACCGCGCAGCTCCACCACGTCTCCCGGCCGGCGCTCTACCGCCGCCTGGAGGCCATACAGGTCCGGCTCGGGGTGGACCTCGACGACTTCGAGCAGGCCGCCTCGGTGCACATCGCCCTCCTCGCGCACGACGCGCAACAGCAGTGAAACACGCGACCACCTGGGACAACGGCGGTGAAACATGAGCCCGTTCGAGAGTGACACGGTGGCACGCCGCACGCCCCGGGACGTGACACGGTGCCACTCAACGACGACGTCCCGGCTTCCTAGGCTCACGGCACACCGAGCGACCGGAGGTCCCGATGAGCCGAGTGATCCGTGCCGCCGTCTTCCAGACCGCCTGGACCGGCGACAAGGAGTCGATGATCCAGGTCCACGAGCAGGCGGCCCGCGACGCCGCCGCGCAGGGCACCCAGGTCCTCTGCTTCCAGGAGCTGTTCTACGGCCCGTACTTCTGCCAGGTGCAGGACCCCGCCTTCTACGCGTACGCCGAGCAGATCCCCGAGGGCCCGATCGTCCGCCGCTTCCAGGCCCTCGCGAGGGAACTCGGCCTGGTGCTGGTGCTGCCGATGTACGAGGAGGAGCAGCCCGGCGTCCTCTACAACACCGCCGCCGTGATCGACGCGGACGGCTCCTACCTCGGCAAGTACCGCAAGACCCACATCCCCCAGGTGAGGGGCTTCTGGGAGAAGTTCTACTTCCGCCCCGGCAACTCCGGCTGGCCCGTCTTCGACACCGCGGTCGGCAGGGTCGGCGTCTACATCTGCTACGACCGGCACTTCCCCGAGGGCTGGCGCGCCCTGGGCCTCGCGGGCGCCGAACTGGTCTTCAACCCCTCGGCCACCTCCCGGGGCCTGTCCGGCTACCTCTGGCAGCTGGAGCAGCCGGCGGCGGCCGTGGCCAACGAGTACTTCGTCGGCGCGATCAACCGGGTCGGCGTGGAGGAGTACGGCGACAACGACTTCTACGGCACGTCGTACTTCGTGGACCCCGAGGCCCGGTTCGTCGGCGAGGTGGCGAGCGACAAGCAGCCGGAACTGATCGTCCGCGACCTGGACATGGCCAGGCTCCGGGAGGTCCGCGACCGCTGGCAGTTCTACCGGGACCGGGCGCCCGCGACGTACGGGCCGCTCACGGGCCTCTAGGGGCGCGGGTCCTGCGCGGGCAACCACCCACCACCGGCACGCACCGACCGAGGGGAGCGACCACGACATGAGCAGCCGTACAGTGATCCGCGGCGGCCTGGTGATCACCGCATCCGACGAGATCCACGCCGACGTCCTGATCGAGGACGGCCGAATCGCCGCCCTCGCCACCTCCCACACCCCGGCCGCGGCGGCCTTCACCGCCGACCGCACCATCGACGCCACCGGAAAGTACGTCATCCCCGGCGGTGTCGACGCCCACACCCACATGGAGCTGCCGTTCGGCGGCACCTTCGCCTCCGACACCTTCGAGACCGGCACCCGCGCCGCCGCCTGGGGCGGCACGACGACGATCATCGACTTCGCCGTGCAGAGCGTCGGGCACAGCCTGCGCGAGGGCCTCGACGCCTGGCACGCCAAGGCCGACGGCAACTGCGCGATCGACTACGGCTTCCACATGATCGTCTCCGACGTCGACGAGCACACGCTCAAGGAGATGGACCACCTGGTGGAGGAGGGCATCACCTCCTTCAAGCAGTTCATGGCCTATCCGGGCGTCTTCTACAGCGACGACGGCCAGATCCTGCGCGCCATGCAGCGCTCCGCCGGCAACGGCGGCCTGATCATGATGCACGCCGAGAACGGCATCGCGATCGACGTCCTGGTCGAACAGGCCCTGGCCCGCGGCGAGAGGGACCCGCGCCACCACGGCGAGGTCCGCAAGGCCCTGCTGGAGGCCGAGGCCACCCACCGCGCCATCAAGCTCGCCCAGGTCGCCGGGGCGCCGCTGTACGTCGTGCACGTCTCGGCGATGGAGGCGGTCGCCGAACTGGCCCGGGCCCGGGACGAAGGGCTGCCCGTCTTCGGCGAGACCTGCCCGCAGTACCTGTTCCTGTCCACCGACAACCTCGCCGAGCCCGACTTCGAGGGCGCGAAGTACGTGTGCAGCACGCCCCTGCGGCCCCGCGAGCACCAGGCGAAGCTGTGGCAGGGGCTGCGCACGAACGACCTCCAGGTCGTCTCCACCGACCACTGCCCCTTCTGCTTCACGGGCCAGAAGGAACTCGGCCGCGGCGACTTCTCCAAGATCCCCAACGGCCTGCCGGGCGTCGAGAACCGCATGGACCTGCTGCACCAGGCCGTCGTCGACGGGCACATCTCCCGGCGCCGCTGGATCGAGATCGCCTGCGCCACCCCGGCCCGGATGTTCGGCCTCTACCCGAAGAAGGGCACGATCGCCCCCGGCGCGGACGCCGACGTCGTGATCTACGACCCGCACGCCGAGCAGGTCCTCTCGGCCGAGACCCACCACATGAACGTCGACTACTCGGCCTACGAGGGACGGCGCGTCACCGGCCGGGTCGAGACGGTGCTCTCGCGCGGCGTGCCCGTCGTCACCGAGCGGGAGTACACCGGACACGCCGGGCACGGCGTCTTCACCCCGCGTTCCACCTGTCAGTACCTCAACTAGGAGTGGTGCGGATGGACTTCGGACTCGTCCTGCAGACCGACCCGCCGGCCTCGCGGGTGATCAGCCTGATGAAGCGCGCGGAACGCAACGGTTTCTCCCACGGCTGGACCTTCGACTCCGCCGTGCTGTGGCAGGAGCCGTTCGTGATCTACAGCCAGATCCTGGCCAACACCACGACCCTGAAGGTCGGCACGATGGTGACCAACCCGGGCACCCGCACCTGGGAGGTCACCGCCTCCACCTTCGCCACCCTCAACGACATGTTCGGCAACCGCACCGTCTGCGGCATCGGCCGCGGCGACTCGGCGATGCGGGTCGCCGGACGCAAGCCCAACACGCTGGCCCGCATCAGCGAGGCCATGAAGGTCATCCGGGCCCTCGGCAGCGGCCGGGAGGCCGACCTCGGCGGCGGCACCGTCGTCCGCTTCCCGTGGATCAAGCCGGACGCCCGACTGCCCGTGTGGATGGCCGCGTACGGCCCCAAGGCGCTGAAAATGACCGGCGAGGAGGCGGACGGCTTCATCCTCCAGCTGGCCGACCTCTACCTCACCGAGTACATGGTCAAGGCCGTGAAGGACGCCGCCGTCGCCGCCGGGCGCGACCCGGTGGAGGTGACCGTCTGCGTGGCCGCCCCCGCCTACGTCACCGAAGACGACTCGCCCGAGGCGCTGGCCCACGCGCGCGAGCAGTGCCGCTGGTTCGGCGGCATGGTCGGCAACCACGTGGCCGACCTGGTGTCCAGGTACGGCGAGCACTCGGCCGCCGTCCCCGACGAACTCACCGACTACATCAAGGCGCGCGAGGGCTACGACTACTCCCACCACGGCCGCGCCGGCAACCCCGACACCCAGTTCGTGCCCGACGAGATCGTCGACCGGTTCTGCCTGATCGGCCCCGTCGAGCGGCACATCGAGAAGCTGAACGCGCTGCGCGCGCTCGGCGTGGACCAGTTCGCCGTCTACGACATGCACGACGCGCAGGAGGCCGTGATCGACGCCTACGGATCCCGGGTGATCCCCGCCGTCAACGGCTGACCCCCTGCCGCCGCACCGCCTTCCGACTCCCCCTTCCCGGCGCCCCGGGAAGGGGGCCCAGGACGCCTCCCGAGCGCACCCCCCATCGGCATCACCCGCACGGCCATTCCCGTCCCACCTCCCCGATTGGCCCGGCCCATGACCGATACCGCTCCCACGGCCCCACCACCGACCACCCAAGTCACCCTCGCCGACGGGCGGGTGGAGATCGCCCCGGGCGCCCCCGCGCCCAGCGGCCCCTACGCCAACGCAGACCTGCTGCCCGTCCCCGTCGCCCAGCGCACCTGGACCACGTACAACTTCTCCGCGCTGTGGGTCGGCATGGCCCACAACACGGCCTCCTGGACCCTGGCCTCCGGGCTCATCGCCGTCGGCATGGACTGGAAGCAGGCGGTGTTCACCATCGCCCTCGCCAACGTGATCGTGCTGATACCCATGCTGCTCACCGGGCACGCGGGACCCAAGTACGGCATACCCTTCCCCGTCTTCGCGCGGGCCTCCTTCGGCATCCGCGGGGCCAACCTGCCCGCCGTCGTACGGGCGCTGGTGGCGTGCGGCTGGTTCGGCATCCAGACCTGGATCGGCGGCGAGGCCATCTACTTCCTGGCCGGGAAGCTGATCGGCGGCGGCTGGACGGACGCCGCGCGGGTCGGCGGCCACCCCTGGACCATGTGGCTGTCGTTCGCGCTCTTCTGGGCGCTGCAGGTCGTCATCATCCACCGCGGCATGGAGACCATCCGCCGCTTCGAGAACTGGGCCGCCCCCTTCGTGCTCGTCGGCGCCTTCGTGATGCTGTGGTGGATGAGCGACAAGGCGGGCGGCTTCGGACCGCTGCTCGACCAGCCCTCGAGGCTCGGCTGGGGCGCCGACTTCTGGACGCTGTTCGCCCCCGCCCTCATGGGCATGATCGGCTTCTGGTCGACCCTGTCGCTGAACATCCCGGACTTCACCCGCTACGGCCGGAGCCAGAAGGCGCAGACCTGGGGCCAGGCCCTCGGCCTGCCGACCACCATGACCCTCTTCGCGTTCCTGTCGGTGATGGTCACCTCCGGCTCCCAGGCCGTCTACGGCGAGGCCGTCTGGGACCCGGTGCAGCTCGCGGCGAAGACCGACAACACCGTGGGCCTGCTCTTCGCGCTGATCACCGTCCTGGTCGCGACCCTGTCCGTCAACGTGGCGGCCAACCTGGTCTCCCCGGCGTTCGACTTCTCCAACATCGCGCCCCGCCGCGTCAGTTTCCGCGCCGGCGCCCTCGCCACCTGCGTCCTCGGCGTGCTGATCCTCCCGTGGAAGCTGTACTCCGACCCGCAGGGCTACATCTTCACCTGGCTCGGCCTGGTCGGCGGGCTGCTCGGCACCGTCGCGGGCATCCTCATCGCCGACTACTGGATCCTGCGCCGCTCCCGGCTCGACCTGGCCGACCTGTACCGCACGGGCGGCCGGTACTGGTACACGGGCGGCTGGAACTGGCGGGCCGTCGTCGCCTTCGCGGCGGGCGGCGTGCTCGCCGTCGGCGGCGCGAGCTTCGAGCCGCTGATCGACGGCCGCCCCGTCCCGGCGCTCGCCGGTCTCGCCGACTACGGCTGGGCGGTGGGCCTGGGCACGTCGATGCTGCTGTACCTGCTGCTGATGGCGCCGGGCCGCCGCAGGACCGGCTGAGGCGGGCCGCCGCGCTGGGGAGCGCTCAGTCCTTCTCGCTCTCCAGCGCCGCCACCGCTTCCTTCGCGGCCTTGATGGCGCCCTTGTTGATCGTGTCCGTGTCGGGCGCCTTCTTCGACTCGAAGTCGCTGCCGTTGTAGGTGATCACCACGAGCGCGTTCGAGGCGCGGGCGACCACGACGCCCTCGCGGGTCTGCTGCTTGTCCTCGGTGGTGAGGTTCACGACCGAGTACGCGCTGTCGCCCAGACCGGGCACGGCCCCGCCGCCGCTCTTCTCCTCGAGGCGCGTCCGGTACGACTTCTCCGCCGCCTCGTCGGACGCCATGACCTCGTAGGACACGTCGAGCCAGCGGTAGTCGTACCCCTTGAGCGCGTTCCACGAGCAGGTGCGGCGCAGGTCGGAGTCCGTGGACGGGATCTCCTTGCCGGCCGTCCTGGCGCCCGGCACCAGCGACTCGATCGTCTTCTCGGCGACGCTCTCGCACGGGGCGGGCGCGGCCGTGTACGTCTTCGACACCGTCGCCGTCGACGGGGCGGAGGCCGACTGCGTCTCGGTCTTCTCCTCCGCCGGCTTGTGCTCGGCGGCCTGCGGCGCGGCGAGCGGACCGGACGACAGGGCCCAGCCCGCCACGGCGAGCACGGCCACCGGCGACAGGCGGGCGGTCAGGGCCAGGGGCAGGGACAGTGAACGCACGGCGCCCTTCAGGTGGGGGAACGGACGGTGCGGAACGGGTCCGCACGGCGGACGGGACGACAGTTTCACACGAGTCCCTGTGGGGCGGAAGAGCGAACTCGCTCCGTGCCCGCGCGGTGACGGTGGCTCGACGTCGGTGGTCGTGGTTTCGGTGGTTTGGGCGGCGCGTGGGCGCTTTGTGCCTGGTCGGGCCCGGCCCGCCACGAGGTTTCACCGTGGCCGCGACAAGGGCAGGGGGACCCGTGGCGCACGACGACGAGAGGTGACCGACCGCGATGTTCACGTCCCGCCCGACCCTGCAGGGCACCTTCGGCATGGTGTCGTCCACCCACTGGCTGGCCGCGCAGTCCGCGATGGCCGTCCTGGAGGACGGCGGGAACGCCTGTGACGCGGCCGTCGCCGGCGCCTTCGTGCTGCACGTCGTCGAGCCGCACCTCAACGGCCCCGCCGGAGAGGTGCCGATCCTGCTCGCGCCGGCCGACGGCCGGGTGCGGGTGCTGTGCGGGCAGGGCGTCGCCCCGGCCGGTGCGGGCGTCGCGCACTACCGCGGTCTCGGCCTGGACCTCGTCCCCGGCACCGGCCCGCTCGCCGCCGCCGTGCCGGGCGCCTTCGACGCCTGGATGCTGCTGCTGCGCGACCACGGCACCAAGTCCCTCGACGACGTCCTGAAGTACGCCATCGGATACGCCGAGCACGGCCACGCGCCCGTGGAGCGCGTCGGCGAGACCGTCGAGACCGTGCGCGCGCTGTTCGAGACCGAGTGGACCTCGTCCGCCGAGGTCTACCTGCCGGGCGGGAAGGCCCCCCGCCCCGGCGAGCTGTTCCGCAACCCCGCGCTCGCCGCCACCTGGAAGCGGCTGCTCGCCGAGACCGCCGGGGCCGGCGACCGGGAGGCGCGGATCGAGGCAGCGCGGCGGGTGTGGCGCACCGGATTCATCGCCGAGGCCCTCGTCCGGCAGGCCGCGCGCCCCACCCTGGACACCAGCGGCACCCACCACACCGGCACCCTCACGGCCGACGACCTCGCCGCCTGGTCCGCGACCTGGGAGACACCGGTCACGTACGACTGGAACGGCTGGACCGTCTGCAAGCCGGGTCCCTGGAGCCAGGGCCCGGTCCTCCTGCAGCAACTGGCCCTGCTCCCGCCCGAGCTGCCCCGCTACGGCTCGGCCGACTACGTCCACCTCCTGGTCGAGAACTGCAAGCTCGCCATGGCCGACCGGGAGGCCTGGTACGGCGACGCCGCCGACGTGCCCCTCGACGACCTGCTGTCCGACGCCTACAACGCGGCCCGCCGCGCCCTCGTCGGCGAGCGGGCGGCCCGGGAGCTGAGGCCCGGCAGCCCCGGCGGACGGACCCCGCGCCTGTCCGCGCACGCGCGCGGGGCGGCCCGCGCCCAGGAGCGCTTCGACGCCCTGGGCATCGGCGAACCGACCGTCGCCAAGCCCCCGACGTCCCCCGTGCCCGGCGAACCGCAGATCCTCTCCGACGGCACCACCCGCGGCGACACCTGCCACCTGGACATCGTCGACCGCTGGGGCACCATGGTCTCGGCCACGCCCAGCGGCGGCTGGCTGCAGTCCAACCCCGTGGTGCCCGAACTGGGCTTCCCGCTCGGCACCCGGCTGCAGATGACCTGGCTGGAGGAGGGCCTGCCCAGCTCCCTCGCCCCCGGCCGCCGTCCCCGCAGCACCCTGTCCCCGTCGATCGCGCTGCGCGAGGGCGTGCCCGTCATGGCGTTCGGCACGCCCGGCGGGGACCAGCAGGACCAGTGGCAGCTGCACTTCCTGCTGGCGGTGGCGCTGCGCGGCCCGGTGCGCGGCGGCCCCGACCTGCAAGGCGCGATCGACGCCCCGAACTGGCACAACGACAGCTTCCCGGGCTCGTTCTACCCGCGCGGCATGCTCCCGGGGAGCGTCACCGTGGAGGCCCGCACGGACCCGGACGTCGTGGCCGGGCTGCGGCGGCGCGGCCACGACGTGACCGTCGGCGCCCCCTGGTCGGAGGGCCGGCTGTGCGCGGTCGCCCGGGACCCGGAGACCGGCGTCCTGTCGGCGGCGGCCAACCCGCGCGGCATGCAGGGCTACGCCGTCGGCCGCTGACCGGCCCGCGGGCGCCGCTGTTCACCGCGGCGCCGCCCCCGCTCCACCCGGCGGGTGGGGTTTGTCAGTGGCGCGTGTTGTGATGGAGGGGTGATCGACAGCAACGAAACCATCGAAGAGTTTCTCGCACAGCACGCCCGTGACGTCGAGGACGCGGTCCGCAAGGCCGCGGCCGCCGAGATCATGCCGCGCTGGCGTCAGCTCGCCGCGCACGAGATCGACCAGAAGAGCGGCCCGCACGACCTGGTGACCGACGCCGACCGCAGGGCCGAGCTGTATCTGACCGAAGCCCTCGTCGACCTGCTGCCCGGCTCGGTCGTCGTCGGCGAGGAGGCCGTCCACGCCAACCCGGCGTCCTACGAGGCGATACGCGGCGAGGCCCCGGTCTGGATCGTCGACCCGGTCGACGGCACCCGGCAGTTCGTGCGCGGCGAAGCCGGGTTCTGCACCCTGGTCGCGCTGGCCCTCGGCGGCAGCGTGCTCGCGTCCTGGACCTACGCGCCCGCCCGCGACCGGCTCGCCACCGCCCAGCGCGGCAAGGGCGCCTACCTCGACGGGGAGCGGCTGTTCGCCGGTGTGCCCGAGCCCGGCCGGGACCTGCGCGTGGCCACCTCCCACCCGGACTACACGACGGACGAGCAGAAGCACGCCCTGCTCGGCCTGCGCACCGAGGGCCTGGCACCGCGCCCGTGCGGCTCGGCCGGGCTGGAGTACCTCGCCATCGCCCGGGGGCAGTTGGACGCCACCGCTTTCTCCTGGGAGGCGGCGTGGGACCACGCGGCCGGTCTGCTCCTGGTGGAGGAGGCGGGCGGCGCCCATCTGACCCGCACGGGCGAGCCGTTCCGCATCACCGGCGGCAACGCCCTGCCGTTCACGGCGGCCCGCGACGCGGCCACGGCCCGCCGGGTGGCGGCGCTGCTGGCGGGAGGGGCGTGACGTGACCGGGTGACGGGCGGGGCGTGACCGAGCGCGGGAGCCCGGAGCCCGGCGGCCGCAGCGGGGTGGTCACCCGGCGTGTGTGCCGGGTGGCCGGTGCGGCCGGAGGGCCGCCCTCCGCGGCGGACGTCACCCACGGCCGGTGACGGTCCGCCCCCGGGCATATCCTGACCATCAGTGGCCGTCGGCTGACGAAGGGGTCCGAAGGTGCCGTCGATGCTCGATGCCGTCGTAGTGGGTGCGGGACCGAACGGGCTGACCGCGGCCGTGGAGCTGGCCCGCCGCGGCTTCTCCGTCGCCGTCTTCGAGGCCCGGGACACGGTGGGCGGCGGATCGCGCACCGAGGAGCTCACCCTGCCGGGCTTCCGGCACGACCCGTGCGCCGCCGCACACCCGCTCGCGGTCAACTCCCCGGCGTTCCGCGCCCTGCCCCTGCAGCGCTACGGACTGCAGTGGCTGCACGCCGAACTGCCCATGGCGCACCCCTTCCCGGACGGCACGGCCGCCGTGCTCTCCCGGTCGGTCGGTGAGACGGCCGCCTCCTTCGGGCCGCGCGACGCCGGCACGTACCGCAGGCTGGTCGAGCCCTTCCTGCACAAGTGGGACGCGCTCGCCCGGGACTTCATGTCCCTGCCGCTCACCGCACTGCCCCGCGACCCGGTCACCCTCGCCCGCTTCGGCCTCGTCGGCCTGCCGCCGTCGACCTGGCTGATGCGCCGCTTCCGCGACGAACCGGCCAGGGCGCTGTTCGCCGGGCTCGTCGCCCATGTCATGGCCCCCCTCGGCGGATTCGCCACCGGCGCCGTCGGCCTGGTCTTCGCCCTCGCGGCGCACGCCCGCGGCTGGCCGGTCGCCCGCGGCGGCTCCCAGGCGATCGCCGACGCCCTCACCGCCCATCTTCGCGACCTGGGCGGCAGCGTCCACACCGACTTCGAGGTCAAGCGCCTCGACGACCTGCCGCCCGCCCGGGCGTACGTCTTCGACACCTCGCCCACGGCCCTGGCCCGCATCGCCGGTTTCGGCGACCACTACGCCGGCTACCGCTACGGGCCGGGCGTCTTCAAGATCGACTATGCGCTGGACGGGCCCGTGCCGTGGACCGCGAAGGAGGCGCGTGCCGCCGGCACGGTGCAGATCGGAGCCGACCGCGCGGAGATCGGCGCCGCCCTGAACGCGGCGTCCCGCGAGAACCGCGCCCCCGACAAGCCGTTCCTCATCACGGTCCAGCCGAGCGTCGTCGACCCGACCCGGGCCCCCGAGGGCAAGCACGTCTTCTGGGCGTACGGACACGTCCCGAACGGCTGGACGGGCGACCTCACCGACGCCGTCGAGCGTCAACTGGAGCGCTTCGCCCCAGGATTCCGCGACCGGGTGCTGGCCCGCGCCACCGCCGGACCGCGCGAACTCGCCGCGCGCAACGCGAACTACGTCGGCGGCGACATCGCCTCCGGAGCGGCCTCCGGTCTCCAGCTCCTGCTGCGCCCGAAGCTCACCCTCTTCCCCTACCACACGCCCCACCCGGCCGTGTTCCTCTGCTCGTCGGCGACCCCGCCGGGCCCCGGGGTCCACGGGATGTCCGGGCACAACGCGGCGAAGGCCGTCTGGAAGCGACTGAGGCAGACGTGACCACCATCGAACTGGCCCAGGGCGACATCACCCGCGAGCGCGCCGACGCCATCGTCAACGCCGCCAACTCCTCGCTGCTGGGCGGGGGAGGGGTCGACGGAGCGATCCACCGGCGCGGCGGCCCCGCCATCCTCGACGCCTGCCGCACGCTGCGGGCCTCGCGGTTCGGCAAGGGCCTGCCCACCGGCCGGGCGGTCGCGACCACCGCGGGCGACCTGGACGCCCGCTGGGTCATCCACACGGTCGGCCCCGTGTACAGCGCCACCGAGGACCGCTCCGGGCTGCTCGCCTCCTGCTACCGCGAGTCCCTGCGCGTCGCCGACGAACTCGGCGCCCGCACGGTCGCGTTCCCCGCCATCTCCACCGGCGTCTACGGCTGGCCCATGGACGACGGCGCGCGCATCGCGGTCGAGACCGTACGGGCGGCGGACACGGCGGTCGAGAAGGTCAGGTTCGTGCTCTTCGACCGGCAGGCGTACGAGGTGTTCGCCGCGCGGCTGGGCTGAGGCGGCCGGGGCCGGCTCAGACGGGCTCCGGCTCGAAGTGCCGCAGCACGTCCCGGCCGGTCTGGACGACGCCGTAACTGCTCTCCGGCACGGCGTTCCACACGCCGGGGAGATCGCCCAGCGGCTCCGACACGATCAGCCGGGTCTCGTCGGAGATGTGCCGAAGGAACGCGATGTCGGGGTGCAGGGCCCGGATGTCCTCGACCTGGCTGCTGTAGTACAGCGTCCGTGACTCCCCGCCGCTGGAGTAGCGGAAGAACCACATCCGTTCGCCGTCGGTCACGGCGATCGTCATCTGGAGCGGATCGGGCACGCCGTGCTCGTGGCCCAGCCGCTCGACGAGCCCCGCCATCCGGGCCACCGCGCCGGGCGGGTCGCCGTCCAGGCCGAAGGTCAGAGCCACGTGGAACATCACCTCGGAGTCCGTCGTGCCCTCAAGCGACGAGAACAGGTCCGGGTCCACGGCCATCATGAGGTCCCGGCGCAGGGCGGAGTAGCCGCTGATCGCCCCGTTGTGCATCCACATCCAGTGTTCGTGGCGGAAGGGGTGGCAGTTGGTCTGCTGCACGGCCGTGCCGGTGGAGGCGCGCACGTGCGCGAAGAACAGCGGCGAGCGGACGTGGTCGGCGATCTCCCGGAGGTTGCGGTTGCTCCAGGCCGGTCCCGTGTCACGGACGACGGCCGGGGTGCGCAGGTGCCAGGCGTACCAGCCGACGCCGAACCCGTCGCCGTTGGTGGTCTCCACGCCCATCCGCGCGTGCAGGCTCTGGTCGATCAGCGAGTGCTTCGGGCGGTAGAGGATGTCGTCGAGCAGTACGGGGGTGCCCGAGTAGGCGAGCCAGCGGCACATGATCGGTTCCCCTGTTCCGAGCCGCCCCGGCGCTGCCGTGCGGCTCCGTGAGCGATGGCGTCTCCCACGCGCCGCCGGGCGGACGACGCGTACCGTCCCAGCGAACCGCGCCGGGTGGGGCGGCCACATCGCCCGCCACGGGTGGTCACGGCCGACACGTGCGAGCACGCTCCGCCCCATCGGGCTGCCGGGTTGCCCGGCCCGCCCGGGGGGGGTGTGGCGCGGCTTGGCTCGTGTGCGGTTGCCCGCGGGAGTGTGGCGCGGCTTGGCCCGCTCTCGGCTTGCCGCGGGGGTGTGGCGTTGCCTGGCCCGGGTGGGCTTGCCGCGGGGCGGCCGCCCTGCCGGGCCCGCTCCCGGCTGGTCGTGGGGCTGTCGCCCCGCTCGTCCGCCGCCCGGGCATCTGACCTGCCGCCCCGCTCGTCCGCCGCCCGGGCAACTGACCTGCCGCCCCGCTCTCCCGCCGCCCGGGCATCTGACCTGTCGCCCTGCCCATCCGCACTCGCCCGCCCCTGGCCTGCGGTTCTCCCTCGCCCGCACCCCGCTCCTCATCCCTGCCCCCGGGCAGCCCTCCCCGCTCGCACATGCGTCTGAGCGTCGATGCTGCGAACCTGGAGACGAGCGTTGTTCGTGATCCGGCGGACGGTGAGCGGTGGTGAGCCTATGGCCGGGACGGGCGAGATCGACGTGGAGCCGCCTCCGGCGGGCGTCGACCCTGTGGGCGAGACATTGCTGCGCACCCGATTCGCGGTACCGAAGCGTCCCGGCACCTTCGTACGGCGGGCGCGGCTGACCCGGCACCTGGACCAGGCGCTCGGCACACCCCTGACGGTGGTCAACGGGGCGGCCGGGGCCGGCAAGACCCTGCTGGTCGCCGACTGGGCCGCGGGGCTGCGCGACCCCGTCGTCTGGCTCACGGCCGACACCGCCGACCAGGCGCCCGGCATCTTCTGGGCCTACCTGCTGGAGGCGCTGCGCGCCGCCGGGGTCCCCGTGCCGGGCGAGGCGGGCCGCCCCGCCGAGGGGAGCCGCGTCGACCGGCAGACCCTGGCCCGCGTCGCCGCCGCCCTGGAGCGCCGCGACCGCCCCACCGTCGTCGTCCTCGACGAGTTCGACCGGGTGACCTCGCCCGAGACGGCGGAGCAGTTGCGGTTCGTCCTGCAGTACGCGGGACGAGGCCTGCGCCTGGTCCTGGTCACCCGCACGGAACCCCTGCTGCCGCTGCACCGCTACCGGGCGTCGGGCGAGATGACGGAGATCCGCGACGCGGAGCTGGCCTTCACCTCCGAGGAGGCCCAGGAACTGCTGTCACGCCACGGCCTGCACCTGCACGCGACGGCTGTGCGGGCCCTGGTCGAGCGGACCGAGGGCTGGGCCGCCGGGCTGCGGCTGTGCGCGCTCGCCGCCCGGCAGAGCACGGACCCCGACGCCTACGTCAAGCAGTTCGAGGCCGACCACAGCGCCGTGGCCGACTTCCTGTTGGCCGAGGTGCTCGCCCGGCAGGCACCCGGCACCCAGGACCTGCTGCTCAGCATCAGCGTCCTGGACCGCTTCTGCCCCGACCTGGTCAACGCGCTCACCCTGCGCGCCGACGCCGGGACCGTCCTCGCCGCCCTGCACCGGGACAACGCGTTCGTCCACTACCTCGGACAGTCGTGGTACAGCCTGCACCCGCTGTTCGCGGAGATCCTCCGCGCCCACCTCCGGGAGCGCTCGCCCGGCCTGGAGCCGGAGCTGCGCGGCCGGGCCGCCCGGTGGCTGCGGCGTTCCGGAGCGCTGCGCGAAGCGCTCGTGCAGGGCGCCGCGGCGGACGACTGGGAGTTCACCGCCCGCGCCCTCGTCGACGACCTCGCGCTCGGCCGGCTCTTCACCGGCCTGCGCTCCGAGGACCTGGCCGGCCTGTTCGCGCGGATGAGCCCCGACGTCACCGGCCCGGCACCAGACCTCGTCCGCGCGGCCCGCGAACTGGCCCGTCGCGACCTCGAACACGCCCTGCCCCCGCTGCGCCGGGCCGGGGAGGAACTGGCCCGGGACGAGACCGCGCCCGCACCCGTCCGGCTCGGATTCGCCCTGCTGGAAGCCCTGGCCGCCCGGCTGACCGGCTCCCCGGCCCGCGCGGAGTCCGCCGCCGAGCAGGCCCGGCTCCTGCGGCAGGACGTGCCCGCGCGGCTCCTCGACGAGCACCCGGAACTCACCGCCCTCCTCCTCACCCACCTGGGAGCCGCCCGGCTGTGGGCCGGACGGTTCGACGACGCCCGGGCCACCCTGGCGGCGGTCGCCGGACGCCCGGGCGGAGCGGACATGGCGCTGCCCCGGTGGGACGCCCTCGGCCATCTGGCACTGATCGACCAGCTCAACGGCTGGCCCGGCCGGGCGGAGCACAAGGCCCTCGCGGCGGCCCTCCAGGCGGAGCGCTACGGCCTGCCCCGGCGGCCCGGCGCCGGACTCGGGCCCGTGGTCCTCGCCGCCGTGCACATCGACCGCGACGAACTCGACGAGGCCCAGGCACTCCTCGACGAGGCGGCGCCCGCCGGGCCGGCCGAGGACCCGGTGGTCGCCGCGGGCCGGGCCCTCACCCGGGGACGGCTGCTGCTCGCCCGCGGGGACGCCCGGGCCGCGCTGGCGGCGGCGGACACGCCCGTACCGGCGGCCGAGAGTTCACCCTGGGTGCGGGACCAGAGCGCCCTGCTCGCCTCCGCGGCCCACCTGGCCCAGGGACGTCCCGGCCCGGCCGGAAAGGCGGTGGAGCGACTCGCGCACCACCGTACGGCCGGCGCGGTCCAGACGGCCCGGGCCCGGCTCGCGGAAGGCCGCCCCCACGAGGCGCTCGCGATCGTCGGCAACCTGCCCGGGGACGACCGGCCCGGCCCCGCGGTGACCGTCCGCGCCACGCTCGTCCACGCCCAGGCCGCTCACGACACCGGCGACCCGGCCCTCGCCCGCCGCCTCGTGGCCCGCGCGCTCCTGGACGGACGGCGCGAACAACTGCGCCGGCCGTTCCTGGAGGCCGGCCCCTGGATCCGCCCGCTGCTCGGCACCGGCCGGCTGCGGGAGCTGGCCGGCGGCTGGCTCGTCCTGGACCCGGACCGGTCCCGCGCCCCGCGCGACCCCGGGGCCGCCCCGCCCGCCCGGGTCCCGGCCCTGGCCGTGGAGGAGCTGAGCGCGCGCGAGCGGGACGTCCTGCTCGCGCTGGCCGAGATGATGTCGACCGAGGAGATCGCCGCCGAACTCCACGTGTCCGTGAACACGGTGAAGACCCACCTCAAGAGCATCTACCGCAAGCTCGCGGTGAGCCGGCGCGCCGACGCGGTCCGCCGCGCCCGCGACCTGCGGCTGCTGTGAGCCCTGCGGTATCACGCCCGGGAGCAGCACATGCAGTACGAGATCCGCGTCGACGGGCAGATGTCCGACACCCTGGCCAAGGTCTTCCCGGAGCTGGACCACGTGGTGATGGCCGGTCAGACCGTGCTGTTCGGCCCCGTGGTCGACTCGGCGCACCTGTACGAGCTGCTGGCCCGCTTCCAGTCGCTGGGGCTGCGGGTCGTGGAGATGCGCCAGCTGCCGGAGTGACCCCGGCCGGGCGGAGCGACACCGGCCGGGCGGAGCGACACCGGCTTCCGTCACGCCCGGCGCCCGACGCCCGTCACGTCCGTCACGTCCGTCACGCCCCGTCCCTCGCGGCCCTTACAGAGACGCCGTGCTGACCCTGCCGGAGCGCGCCGCCGCGCCGAGCGCCTCGAAGTCCCGCTCGTTCTGGTCGGCGTAGGCCTGGGCGAACAGGACGAGCGCGCGGTCGAAGCGGTCGCCGCCGCCCAGATAGGCCGCGATGGCGATGGGGTCGCCGGAGCGGGCGTGGGCCCGGGCCAGACTCGCCCCGCACAGCCGCGCGAACAGCCGGAGCATCCCGGGGGCCATGGTCTCCGGACGCGCGATGCCCTTCCAGTCGCGCAACTGCCTTACGTAGAAGTCCCGTTCGTTCCCGTCGAGGCCCACGGCGTGCGTCCAGCCCAGCAGGATGTCGCTGGTCGTCTGGATCAGCCGCTGCCCCGCGACCACGCGGCGGCCCTCGTTGTCGTAACGGATGCCGTCGGTGTGCGGCGCGAGCACCGACTCCTGGGCCTCCTTGGCCTGGAGCAGCAGCGGATCGTCGTCGTCCCGGCCGAGCATGAGCACGATCCAGCAGCGGGTGCCGACACTGCCGACGCCCACGACCTTGCGGGCGATGTCCACCAGCCGGAACCGGCGCAGCAGATGCCGCCGCTCCGACGACAGGGAGCGGGCGTAGCCGTCCAGGACGTTCTGCAGTTCCCTCTCCTGCGCGTGCGAGGCGGAGCCCGTCAGCAGGTCCCGCAGCGGGGTGATCAGCGGCGGGTCCGGGGCGATCAGCCGGCCCCCGGGGGTGGCCGCCGTGAGTTTCGCGTAGGCCTGGAGGTGGGTGCGGGTGCGGGCCTTCGCCGTCGCCTCGGCGGTGCGGCGCCGCACCTCCTTGGTCATCGACGCGGCCATCAGCTCCCGCATGCGGTCGGCGTCGTCCTGCGCGTACCAGATGTCCAGGGTGCGCATGCCCGCGAACTCCCGCATCCGCCGCCGGTACGCCTGGACGCAGGTCCGCACCGCCCTGTCCTGCTCCTCCGGCGTGAAGCCGGCGGCCCGTCCGGCGATGGCGAAGCTGGCCGCGAGCCGTTTCACGTCCCACTCGAACGGGCCGGGCAGCGTCTCGTCGAAGTCGTTGATGTCGAACACCAGATGGCGCTCGGGCGAGGCCAGCAGCCGGAAGTTCAGCAGATGGGCGTCCCCGCAGAGCTGGACGCGCAGCCCGGTGTCGGCCCGGGCCCCGAGATCCGCCGCCATGATCGCCGCGGCGCCCCGGTAGAAACGGAACGGGGACTCGAGCATGCGGCCGTAGCGGATCGGCACCAACTCCGGGACGCGCGTCGCCGACTGGCGCTCCACCACCTCGACCGGGTCGAACCGGCCCGGCCCCGGCTCGAACCCGGCGTGCGACGAACGCGGGGAGCGCCGCCGTGCGTTGCGGCCCTCGGCGGCCCGCTCCGCGGGGGACAGGAAACCGGTGGTGGAACTCGCTGCGGTCATGGTTCTGTCCTCCGGTCGCGAGGGGGGTCCTCCGGGTGCCGGCCCTGCCGGCGCAGACTCGCCCGCACGGCGCCGGCGAGGATCTTCGCGGCGATGCCGACCAGCATCAGGCCGCCCGCCATCTGCAGCATGGCCAGCACCCGCCCGGTCTGGGAGCGGGCCACGATGTCCCCGTAGCCGACGGTGGCGAACGTGGTGAGCGTGAAGTACAGGGAGTCCGTCTTGGTCAGCGGCTCGCTGAACGAGCCCGGAGTGGTGTGCTCGACGAGGAAGTAGGAGCTCGCGAACAGCAGCAGGAACGGCGCCAGCGTCGTGGCCAGCGCCTCGGCGGCCTTCAGACGGGGATGGGACGACCGCACGATGGCCCGCACCTCCCACCAGAAGACCACCACGACCAGCAGCAGGCCGCTCGCGAGCACCACCTCGTCACCGGGCGTCAGACGCCGCCCGTCCAGGGGCAGCACGTAGTAGACGGCGACGAGTCCGGCCGCGATGAGCGCGGGACGCACCAGCGCGATGATCGCCGCGCGCCGCCGCGCCCCCGGCTGCCGCAGGTGGCGCTTGAAGTCGTGCCCGATCGGGTCGCCCGCTGGTTGGTTCATCTCTCATGTCTCTCCTGTGCCCGGCCCGCGGGCAACCGGTGCGCGCTGACTACCACCTCAACGCCGCGTGCCCCGGCCACGGATCACCCGCCGCGGGTGACCCGGCGCCCGGCGGCCGCCGCGACGCTGGTCCGAGGGCCCGCCGCCTGCGGCGGTCCGGGAGCGCCCCGCCCCCAGGAGGAACCATGACCGCCTCGCCAGGCCGGACACCGCACCCCGGCGCCGGGTACGGGCCCGGAGCCCCCGGACCCGCCCGCGGGGCGGATCCCGCGCAGGTCCTGACGACCCTCGGGCGGTCCTGGACCTGGCTCCTCGCCTCGGCCGTCGCGACACTCGTGCCGGGCGTCCTGCTGCTGGTCTGGCCGGAGGCGACCCTGCAGGTCGTGGCGGTCCTCGTCGGCCTGTACCTGCTGGCCGCCGGGGTGTTCCGGTTCGTCGAGACCTTCGCCCGGATCGAGCAGGGCCACCGCCTGCCCAGTCTCCTGCTGGCCGTGCTGTTCGTCCTGGCCGGGGTGCTGTGCCTGCGCAATCCGCTGCAGACCATCACCGCGCTGTCCCTGATCGTCGGACTGGTCTGGCTCGTGTCCGGCATGCTGACGCTCTACACCGCCCTCGCCGCCACGGACCTGCCGCACCGCGGCTTCGTCCTCGGCGTCGCCGTGCTGGCCCTCGTCGCGGGCGTCGTGGTGCTGGCCCTGCCCGCGGAGTCGGCCCGGGCGCTGACGCGACTGCTCGGTCTGTGGCTGGTGCTGCTCGGACTCGCCGAGGCGGGGCTGGCCTTCACCTGGCGGGCCGCGCTGCGCGGAGCGGGCGTCGCCGGCGCGTCCCGCAGGCCCCCCACGACCACCTGACCCCGGTGGACGCGGCCCCGGGCCGCGCCGTCCGCCCCACGAGGAGGTGCCATGGCCCCGACCGGAGCATCCGCCCCGCCCCCTTCCGGTGGGTCCGGGGCGTCCGGCCGTGTCCTGAGCGCGCAGGAGCAGGCCGAGTACGACCGGCTGCGCCGGGCCGCGCGGGTACGGCACCGCCGAGCGCGCGGCGCGGGCGCCGGTGTGCTGCTCGTGCTGGCGCTGCTGCTCGCGCCGCTGGCCGTGGTCGCCTTCTGGGTGGACGACGAGGTCTCCGACACCGGCCGGTACGTGCAGACCGTGGCGCCGCTGGCGTCCGAACCGGCCGTCCAGGACGTCATGATCGAGCGGCTGACCGACCGTGTGGTGGCCAACGTGAACGTCGAGGCGGTCACGGACGCCCTCACGAAGGCCCTCCTGGACGCCGGCGCCCCGCCCGGCGTGGCCGAGGCCGCCGAGAACCTGACCGTACCGCTGCGTTCCGCCGTCCGGGGCGTCGTCGAGGGCGTCGTCACCCGCGTCGTGACGAGCGACGCGTTCCAGCAGGCGTGGGAGACCGCCAACGAACGGGCGCACTCCGCCGTGGTGCACATGCTCACCGGGTCCGGCGAGGGCCCGCTGCGCGTCTCCGGCGACACCGTGCAGCTGGATCTGGGGCCCGTGGTCGACGAAGTGCGTACCCGTCTGGTCGACGCGGGCCTCGGCCAGGCCGCGGCCATCCCGGACACGGACCGCGCGGTCACGCTGTTCCGCACCGAGGAACTGTCCACCGCGCAGGACGCGATGCGGCTGCTGGACGTCGTCGGCACCTGGCTGCCCGTGCTGACCGTGGTGCTGGCCGGACTCGCCGTGTGGACCGCTCCCCGGCACCGGCTGACGCTGCTGATCACGGCCGTAGGCGTCGGCGTGATGATGGTGCTGCTGCTGGTCGGGCTCGCCGTCGCCCGGCGGGTCTACCTCGACGCGGTGCCGGCCACGACCCTGCCCCCGGACGCCGCCGCGGTGATCTACGACACCTTCGTCCGCTTCCTGCGCGACAGCACCCGCACCCTCCTGGTGGTCGCCGTGATCACGGCGCTGGCCGCATACCTGTACGGCCCCGGCCGGGCCGCCGTCGCCGTGCGCGGGTTCGCCCGGCGCGGCACCGCGGCCGCCGGCCGGGGCCTGGCGCGCGCCGGGGTGCGCACCGGTGCGCCCGGGCGCGCCCTTGCGGCGCACCGCCCGTGGACCACCGGCGTCGTCGTCGGCGCGGGCGTCCTGACCCTCCTGCTGTGGAACCACCCCACGGCCGGCGCGGTGGCCCTGGTCGCCGGCCTGGTCCTGGTGGTCCTGCTCCTCCTGGAGACACTCGCCGCCACAGCCACAGCCACGGGCCCCACGCTCACCCGCCCCGGGTGAAGCAGCCCGGCCCCGCCCCGCGCAGGCTGGAAGTGCCCGGGGAACCACTGCCGGGCGGATGCCCGGGACGGAGGCGTGACATGACCGCACAGACCTACCTGGCCTATGACTTTCCGCTGCTGAGCGCCTTCTGGGCGATGCTGTGGTTCTTCCTGTGGATCATGTGGTTCGTGCTGCTCTTCCGGGTGGTCTTCGACATCTTCCGCGACGACACCCTGAGCGGCTGGGCCAAGGCAGGCTGGCTGGTGTTCTGCATCGTCCTGCCCTTCCTCGGCGTGTTCGTCTACGTCATCGCCCGCGGCAAGGACATGGGCCGCCGCGAGACCGCCCAGGCCCGCTCCCAGCAGGAGGCGCTCGACACCTACATCCGGGAGACCGCCAAGGGCGGCACCGGAGCGAGCAGCGTCGACGAGCTCGCCAGGCTCTCCGAGATCCGCGCCCGCGGCGACATCACGGACGAGGAGTACCGCAGGGCGAAGGAGCTGGTGCTCAGCGGTCCCCGACCGTCGTGACCCTCCGGCTCCCCCTCTCCACCCCCCGGTCGCCGCACGCACCGGGCACCGAAGAATCGAGGCACCAGGATGACCGCCACACACCCCACGCAGGCGCCGTCCAGGGCGCAGCGCGAATGGGCCGTCGGCCTGATGGCCTTCGCCGCCGTGATGCTCATGATCGCCGGGATCCTGGGCGTCCTGCGCGGCATCGCCGCCATCGCCGAGGACGACGTCTACGTCACCACCCCGAACTACGTCTTCGAGTTCGACCTCACCGGCTGGGGCTGGGTCCACCTGGCCCTCGGCGTGGTCGCCGTCATCGTCAGCGTCGGGCTGTTCCAGGCGTCGACCTGGGCCCGCGTGGCCGGCGTGGCCATCGCGAGCCTGGTCATCATCGCCAACTTCCTCTTCCTGCCGTACTACCCGGTCTGGTCGGTCGTGATGATCGCGATCTCGGGGTTCGTCATCTGGGGCCTGTGCACCGTGCGCAGGGAAGACGCCTGGCGGCCCTTCGACCAGAACTCCGGCAACCCGTGAGGTGAGCCCGGGAGGTGAACGCCGTGAGCCGCGTCCGCACGCGGGCGCGGCTCACGCCCGCGTGCGGACCCCGTGTGCGGGCGCGGCTCACGCCCGGGTGCGGACCAGCAGCAGGGCCACGTCGTCGTCGGGCGCCGGGCTCAGGGCGCCGATCAGGCGGTCGCTCGTGTCCTGCAGGCTGGGGTCCACGTGCTCCAGGAGACCGGTCAGCGTGGCCAGGCCGGTGTCGATCGGCTCCCCGCGGCTCTCGACCAGTCCGTCGGTGTACAGCGCCAGCACGGAGCCCGGGGCGAGCTCCACCCGCGCGGTGCCGAACGCCACGCCCCCCACGCCGAGCGGCACACCGCCGGGCACGTCGACCAGCCGCGCCCCGCCGTCCGCCCCGGCCAGCACCGGCGGCAGGTGCCCCGCGCTGGACAGCTCGCAGGTGCCGCGCCGCAGGTCGCACACGGCGTACACGCAGGTGGCGATCGTGTCGCCGAGCGAGCCGGTGATGTCGTCGAGGTGCCGCAGCAGCTCGGCGGGCGGCAGGTCCAGGCGGGCCAGGGCCCGGGTGGCCGTGCTCAGCTGCCCCATGATCGCCGCGGCCTGGACGCCCTTGCCCATGACGTCCCCGACGACCAGCCCGGTGCGTCCCGGGCCCAGCGGCAGCACGTCGTACCAGTCGCCGCCCACCTCGCTGAGGGCCGGGCGGTACCGCGCGGCGATGTCCAGCCCCTCCTGCTCGGCGGGCGCGACAGGCAGCAGGCTGCGCTGCAGGGTCAGCGCGGTGCCGCGCTCCCGGCCGTAGAGGCGGGCGTTGTCGATGCAGATCGCGGCGCGCGCGGCGAGCTCCGAGGCGAGGACCTGGTCCCGGTCGTCGAAGGGGCGCTCGTTGACGGTGCGGAACAGCGACAGCGTGCCCAGCACCCGGCCCCGGGCCAGCAGCGGCAGCGCCAGATAGGAGTGGGCACCGGCCTCGTGCAGGGCCCGGGCGGAGCGCTCGTCGCGGGCCAGGCGCCGCAGCGTCCCGGCGTCCACGTGCGCGATCAGGACCGGGCGGGCGCTGAGCACGCACTGCGTGATCACGCGGGACGCCCCGTAGGCGGCCAGCTCGCCCACCGGGTCGGCGGCGTGCAGGGCGTCGGTGGGGTAGCCGGCCGCGACGGCCAGCGCCCGGAACTCGGCGGGGGCGCCGCCCGACACGGGCGCTATCGTGCCGTGGGCCACGACCGACTCCAGGACGTCCACGGCGGCCAGGTCCGCCAGGTGCGGCACCACCACGTCGGCCAGTTCCCGGGCGGTCTGCCCCAGGTCCAGCGTGGTGCCGATCCGCACCCCCGCGTCGGCGATCACCGACAGGTGCTGGCGCGCCTGCGCGACCTCGGCGGCGGCCCGCTGGCGCTCGGTGACGTCCAGGACGGCCATGGCGAGTCCCAGCACCCGCCCCTCGGTGTCCTCGATGCGGTGGTACGACTCCGAGTAGGCGCGGTCCCGGACGTCCGCGACGGTCCGCCCGACGGTCTGCTGGTCGATCAGGGGGCGGCCGGTCTCCAGCACGTGCCGCATCCGGGACTCGATGGCCGCCACGTCCAGGTCGGGCAGCACCTCGCCGACCCGGCGGCCCAGCACGGCGTCCTCGGGCACACCGTTGATCCGCTCCAGCGCGGGGTTGACGCCGACCCAGCGCAGGTCGTTGTCGAAGACGGCGATGCCCAGCGGGGTCTGGTGGACGAGGCTGTGCGAGAGGGCGAGGTCGCGCTCGACCTTCCGCACGGTCGTCGCGTCGGTGGCGAGGCCCAGCAGATGGGGCCGGCCGTCGGGGTCGAGCAGCCGCATCGTACGGAACTCCACGGGGCGTTCCGTGCCGTCGCGGTGCCGCAGCGGGAAGACCCCGGCCCAGCGGGCACCCGAGCTGACCTGCGCGAACAGCTCCCGTCCGCGGGACCGTTCCGCGGGGGAGACCAGCAGGGTGTCGGCGCGCTGCCGCAGGGCCTCCTCGGCGGTGTAGCCGAGGAGTTGCTCTATCTCCGGGCTCCACAGGGCGATGTGCCCGCCCGGGTCCAGCACCACGGCCGCGACCTTCAGCAGGTCCAGCAGCCCGCCGGGCGCGGCCGGGACGGCGTCGCGGTCCGGCGTCGCGTACCCGTTCATGCGAGCCGCTCCCTCCGGCGCGGCGGAGTCACCGCCGGGATCCGTCGCGCGGGGTGTCCGATGAGGTCAGGGTACGGTCGGTGGCGCGGCGCTGTCGCGCCGGGACGCCGCAGGGGACGCCCTTCCCGTCGTACCCGCGGCACGGGATCACCGCCGCGCTCGCCGCCATCGGCCACCACCTTCACGTGTGACCTTCCGGGTCCGGGCGCCTCAGGGATGCGTTCCCGCCCCGACGCGTGACAACGGCCCGGCGCCCGCCCGGAACCATCAGGATCGAACAAAGACCGACGGGGTCATTGCTTCGGTTGTGTTCGAGTCCTAGGGTGTGCCTGCTCAGCAGTTGCTCCGTCACCGTCAGTTGTCACGCGTCCCAACAGAAACGCCCCTGCCCACCGGGCCGTTGTGGACGGCGTCTGACGTGCCCTCAGTCCGTGCAGCAGCACCCTGTCGAACCGAGGAAGGCCACGGTATGCCGCACCCGCACCCGTCCCCCGCCGACCGGCCCGCCCCGCCCGAACGGCCGGTCGTCAGCCGCCGCCGCCTGCTGGAGGGAGGAGCCGCCGTGCTCGGCGCGCTCGCGCTGTCCGCGTCGCCCGGCGCCGCGCACGCGGCCGGCCGGCGCCCCGCGGCGGACGGCCCCCCGGAGTGGAACGACGGCCTGGCCACCCACAGCGTCGGCACCGAGCCGCCGCACACCACGCTCATGCCGTACGCGACCCTCGGCCAGGCCCTGGCCGGCGACCGCGAGCGCTCGCCGTTCCGGCTGAGCCTGGACGGCACGTGGCGGTTCGCCTACGCGGACCGCCCCGACGACCGGGACCCCGACTTCCACCGCACCGACGTCGACGACTCCGGCTGGGACACCGTCCCCGTGCCCTCCGCCTGGCAACTGCACGGCTACGACGCCCCGATCTACGTCAACATCACCTACCCCTGGTGGGGCCCCAACGGCCGCGGCGAGAACGCCCGGCCGCCGGCCGCCCCGACCCGCCACAACCCCGTCGGCCAGTACCGCCGGACCTTCACCGTCCCGCGCGACTGGCAGGGCCGGCGCACCTTCCTGCACTTCGAGGGCGTCAAGTCCGCCCACTACGTGTGGATCAACGGCGAGCTGGCGGGCTACCACGAGGACTCCTACACCTCCGCCGAGTACGACATCACCCGCCACCTGAAGCCGGGCACCAACCAGATCGCCGTCGAGGTGTACCGCTACTCCGACGGGGACTGGCTGGAGGACCAGGACATGATCCGGCTGAGCGGCATCTTCCGCTCGGTCCACCTCTACTCCACGCCCGACGTGCACCTGCGCGACTTCCGCCTGGAGACCCCGCTCGGCGACGGCTACACCTCCGCCGAACTCAAGGTCACCGCGCACGTCCGCGACTACGGCGGCAAGGGCGCGGGGCGCTACACCGTCGAGACCCAGCTGTACGACGCGCGCGGCCACGCGGTCTGGTCGCGGCCCCTGAACCGGCCCGTCGACGTCCCCGACGGCGACGAGGCCACCGTCGAGGCGTCCAGAGCCGTCCCCTCGCCGAAGCTGTGGTCGGCCGAGCACCCGAACCTCTACACCGCCGTGCTCCGCCTGCGCGACCCGGCCGGCACGGTGGTCGAGACCCTCTCGCACCGGGTCGGCCTCCGCGAGTTCGCGCTCAAGGACGGCCTGATGCGCATCAACGGCAAGCCGGTCTCCTTCCGCGGCACCAACCGGCACGAGATGCACCCGGTCACCGGCTCGGCGCTCACCCGCGCGCAGATGGTCGAGGACATCCGGATCATCAAGCGCCTCAACATCAACAGCGTCCGCACCTCGCACTACCCCAACAACCCGCTGTGGCTCGAACTCGCCGACGAGTACGGCCTGTACCTCGTCGACGAGACCAACCTCGAAACCCACGGCATCCGCGACACCTACCCGGGCAGCGGCCACCCCGAGTGGACCGAGGCGTGCCTGGCCCGCGCCCGGAACATGGTCCACCGCGACAAGAACCACGCCTCGGTGGTCATCTGGTCCCTCGGCAACGAGGCGGGCGGCGGCACCACCTTCAACGCCATGTACGACTGGATCCGCTCCTACGACCCCACCCGGGTCATCCAGTACGAGGGCGACGACCGCCCCGGCATCAGCGACATCCGCTCCGAGATGTACGACAGCCCGCAGCGGGTCGAGCAGCGCGCCGAGGACACGAACGACACCCGCCCGTACGTGATGATCGAGTACTCCCACGGCATGGGCAACTCCAACGGCAACTTCAAGAAGTACTGGGACGTCGTCCGCCGCCACGACGTCCTCCAGGGCGGCTGGATCTGGGACTTCGCGGACCAGGCGCTGCGCTGGCCCACGCCGACGCGCAAGCTGCTGACCGAGGAGGGGCCGGGCGCGCTGCGCGGCGAGATCATGGCGCCCGCGGGCACCTTCGACCGGGCCAAGGGCGTCTCGGGCGGCACCGTGTTCCCCCGCGACCCCCGCCTCGACCTCACCGGCTCCCTGACCCTGGAGGCCTGGGTCACCCCGGACGTCACCGGCGGCCATCAGCCCGTCATCGCCAAGGGCGACACCCAGTACGCCCTCAAGCAGACCGACGGGAACCTGGAGTTCTTCATCCACGGCGGCGGCCAGTGGGTCACCGCGAGCTGGGCCCTGCCCGACGGCTGGACCGGCAGGGAGCACCACATCGCCGGTGTCTTCGACGCGGACGCCGGCACCCTCACCCTGTACGTCGACGGCCAGGTGCGCGGCACCCGCACCACCACCCGCCGCCCTGACGTCAACACCGCGTCGCTGTCGCTCGCCACCGACATCGACAACCCGACGCGGGAGTTCAGCGGCACCATCCGCCGGGCCCGCGTGTACGCCCGTGCCCTGAGCGCGACGGAACTGGCCTCGGACACCCGCAAGCCCGACGACGAGGGCGTGCGCCTCTGGTTCGACGCGGCCACCGCCGGCCTCACCGAGAAGCGCCCGCGCGACCAGACGTTCCACGCGTACGGCGGCGACTGGGGCGACAATCCCAACGACGGTGCCTTCGCCGGCGACGGCATCGTCCTGCCCGACCGCACCCTCACCGGCAAGTCCGCCGAGGTCAAGCAGATCTACCAGGCGATCAACGTGACGGAGGCGCCGGGCGGCCCCGGCGCCGTCACGCTCACCAACGAGTACCTGTTCACCGACCTCCGCGAGTTCGACGGCCGCTGGTCCCTCGTCGCGGACGGCGAGGTCGTCCAGCGCGGCCGGCTGACCCGCGACCAGCTGACCGTCGCCCCGCTCGGCAGCAAGGACGTCGAGATCCCGGTCCGGCTCCCGGCGAAGCCCGCGCCCGGCACCGAGTACTTCCTGCAGTTCTCCTTCACCACCAAGGACGCCACGCCGTGGGCGGAGGCCGGTTTCGAAGTCGCCAAGCAGCAGCTCGCCCTCGACGCGGGCAGCCCGGCCGTGACACCGGCGCCGCTGCGCGGCGTCCCCGCCCTGCGGCACACCGACGGCGACCGGACCGTCACGGTCCGGGGCAGGGGCTTCTCCGTCACGGTCGACAAGACCACCGGCACCCTCACCTCCTTCGAGGCCGGCGGCGAACGGCTCGTCACCTCCGGCCCCGTCCCGAACTTCTGGCGGGCGCCCACCGACAACGACCGCGGCAACGGCCACCACACCCGCAACCAGGTGTGGCGCGACGCCGGAGCGCGGCGCGAGGTGACGGACGTACGGGTCCGGCCCCTGGGCGACCGGGCCGTCGAGATCGCCTTCACCGGCACCCTGCCGACCGGCGCCGAGTCCGCGTTCGGCACGACGTACACGGTCTTCGGCAACGGCGAGATCAAGGTCGAGGCCACCCTGCATCCCGGCGCACCGGACCTGCCGTACATCCCCGAGGTCGGCACCCTGCTGTTCCTGCCGCGCCGCCTGGACCGGCTGCACTACTACGGCCGCGGCCCCGAGGAGAACATGTGGGACCGCAACAACGCCACCGACGTCGGCCTCCACTCCGGCACCGTCTCCGGCCAGTGGACCCCCTACCTGCGCCCCCAGGAGAACGGCAACAAGACCGACGTCCGCTGGGCCGCGCTGACCGACCGCGGCGGACGCGGACTGCTGGTCTGCGGTGAGCCGCTGCTGGAGGTCGGCGCCTCGCACTTCACGCCCGAGGACCTGTCGGCCGGCGTCCGCCACGACTACCAGCTCACCCCCCGCGACGCGGTGGTGCTGCGGATCAACCACCGGCAGATGGGCGTGGGCGGCGACAACAGCTGGGGCGCGCACACCCACGACGAGTTCAAGCTGTTCGCGGACCGCGACTACGCCTACACCTACCGGCTGCGTCCGCTGACGCGCCTGAGCGAGGCGATGCGGGCCTCACGGCGGCCCACCGCCACCGAGTAGGAACCGCCCCGCGCCCCGGCGGCGCCGCCTCAGTCGGCGGCGTCGCTGAGGCCCAGGCGCAGATGCTCCACGTGGTACACCGCCTGGTCGAGCAGCTCGGCGACATGGTGGTCGTGCAGCGCGTACACCACCGACCGGCCCCGGCGCTCGCCGACCACCAGGCCCAGATTGCGCAGCAGCCGCAGCTGGTGCGAGCAGGCCGACTGCTCCATGCCCACCTCGGCGGCCAGCTCCGTGGCCGGCAGCGGGCCTTCCCGCAGCCGCGCGAGGATCAGCAGCCGGGACGGCGTGGACAGGGCCTGGAGCGTGGTGGCGACCTTCGCGACGTTGTCCGCGTCCAGGCGTACCCGCTCGGCGGCGTCCTGCGCGGGGATGACGGCTCCATGACCCATGCCGTCATCGTACCGGGCGCCCACTGACACATGAATGAGTCTTCATCTGTCCCTGCGGGGCGGCGGACGGGGGCACATCGATGTCGGATTCCCGCCAGCCCGGTCCCGCCCGGTGCCCGATGCTGGAGCCATGCACACGGGGATGCACACCGACACGGAGCGCTGCGTGCGCGCCGTCCGCTCCAAGGACGCGCGCTTCGACGGATGGTTCTTCACCGCCGTCCTGACGACCGGCATCTACTGCCGTCCCAGCTGCCCCGTCACACCGCCCAAGCCGCAGAACATGGTCTTCCACCCGAGCGCGGCGGCCTGCCAGCAGGCCGGGTTCCGGGCCTGCAAGCGCTGCCGCCCCGACACCAGCCCCGGCTCCCCGGAGTGGAACCGGCGCGCCGACCTCGTCGCCCGCGCCATGCGGCTGATCGCCGACGGCGTCGTGGACCGCGAAGGCGTACCCGGGCTCGCCGCCCGGCTCGGCTACAGCACCCGCCAGATCGAGCGCCAGCTCCAGGCCGAACTGGGCGCGGGCCCCCTCGCGCTGGCCCGCGCCCAGCGCTCCCAGACGGCCCGGCTGCTCATCGAGACGACCGCCCTGCCCATGGCACAGATCGCCTTCGCCGCCGGCTTCGCCTCGATCCGCACCTTCAACGACACCGTCCGCGAGGTCTTCGCCCTGCCCCCGAGCGAGCTGCGCGCCCGCGCCCCGAAACGGCAGGGCGCGAGCACCCCCGGAGCACTCTGCCTGCGGTTGCCGTTCCGCGCCCCGCTCCACCCCGACAACCTCTTCGGCCACCTCGCCGCGACGGCCGTACCCGGCGTGGAGGAGTGGCGCGACGGCTCCTACCGGCGCACCCTGCGCCTGCCCTACGGCCACGGCATCGTGGCCCTCACCCCGCGCCCCGACCACATCGCCTGCCGCCTCACCCTGAGCGACCTGCGGGACCTGACCGTCGCCATCAGCCGCTGCCGCCGGCTGCTCGACCTGGACGCCGACCCGGTGGCCGTGGACGACCAGCTGCGCACGGACCCGGTCCTCGCGCCGCTGGTCGACAAGGCACCCGGGCGGCGCGTCCCGCGCACGATCGACGAGGCGGAGTTCGCCGTGCGGGCCGTGCTCGGCCAGCAGGTCTCCACCGCCGCCGCCCGCACCCACGCGGCCCGCCTGGTCACCGCGCACGGCGAACCGGTCGACGACCCCGAGGGCGGCCTCACGCACCTCTTCCCGGCTCCCGAGGCCCTCGCGGCGCTGGACCCCGAGTCCCTGGCGATGCCCCGCACCCGCCGCACCACCCTCACCACCCTGGTCCGCGCCCTCGCCGACGGCGATCTCCACCTGGGCGTGGAGAGCGACTGGCCGCAGACCCGCGCCCAGCTCCTCGCGCTGCCCGGCTTCGGCCCCTGGACAGTGGACGTCATCGCCATGCGCGCCCTCGGCGACCCCGACGCCTTCCTCCCCACGGACCTCGGCATCCGCCGCGCCGCCCGCGAACTCGGCCTGCCCTCCACCCCGGCCGCACTCACCGCCCGCGCGGCGGCCTGGCGCCCCTGGCGGGCCTACGCGGTCCAGTACCTCTGGGCGACCGACAGCCACCCGATCAACTTCCTTCCGGTATAGGGACGTCCGATGAAACAGCACACCGTGACCGACAGCCCCTACGGCCCCCTCACCCTCGTCGCCGACGACGGCGTGCTGTGCGGCCTCTACATGACCGACCAGCGCCACCGCCCCCCGGAGGAGTCCTTCGGCCCGCGCGACGACACCCTCTTCACGGAGACCGAGCAGCAGCTCAAGGCCTACTTCGCCGGGGACCTCGAGGAGTTCACCGTCGAACTGCGCCTGCACGGCACCCCGTTCCAGCGCACCGTCTGGGAAGAGCTGCGCCGCATCCCGTACGGCGAGACCCGCACCTACGGCCAGCTGGCCGACGCCCTCGGCGCCCCCACCGCCTCCCGCGCGGTCGGCCTCGCCAACGGACGCAACCCCGTCGGCATCATCGTCCCCTGCCACCGCGTCATCGGCGCGAACGGCGGCCTCACGGGCTACGGCGGCGGCCTGGAGCGCAAGCGCCGCCTGCTGGACTTCGAGCGGGGAGCGACACTCTTCCCGTCCTGAGGGGCACCGCGCGGCACCCCCGCCCGGACCGCCCTCAGCCGCCCTGAGGCCCCGCCGGCCGCTCCTGACCCGTCAGCCCGCGCAGCAGTTCCGGCAGGGCCCTGCCGATGGGCTCGCGGACGATCTCGTCGGCGCGGTCGTCGTACGGGGTCGGCTCGGCGTTCACGATGATCAGCCGGGCCCCGTGGTCGGCGGCGACACCGGCCAGGCCGGCGGCCGGCTGCACCTGAAGGCTCGACCCCACGGCGACGAACACCTGGCAGGCCTTGGTGACGGCGACCGCGTCGCCCAGGACCACGGGGTCGAGCCGCTCCCCGAACATCACCGTCGCCGGCTTCTGGATCCCGCCGCACTCCAGGCACGCCGGATCCTCCTCACCGGCCTCGACCCGGGCCAGCGCGTCCGCCATCGGCCCCCGGGCATGACACCCGGTGCACACGACACTCCGCGCGCTGCCGTGCAGTTCGAGCACCTTCCGGGCGGGCATCCCGGCGAGCTGGTGCAGCCCGTCCACGTTCTGCGTGATCACCCGCACCGGCACCCCGGACCGCTCCAGCGCGGCCACCGCCCGGTGCGCCGCGTTGGGCTCCGCCCCCAGCGCCTCGGTCCGCCGCCGCATCTGCCAGGACCGCCGCCGGATCTCCGGATCGCTCATGTAGCAGTCGTAGGTCACGAGCTTCTCGGCCTCGGGATCCCGCCGCCACAGCCCGTCGGGCCCGCGGTAGTCGGGAATCCCGGAGTCGGTACTGACACCGGCGCCGGTGAGGAGGGCGACGAGGGGCTTGGCCATGATCCGAGCGTAGGCCGGGCCGCGGAGGAGCGGCGAGCGTATTTCGCACGGGACACCCCACGGGAGCGGAACACCCCGGGGGAGCGGGCCACCCGGGGAGCGGGTCGCTCCGTCAGCCGACCCGGTGCCCGTTCTCCAGCTCCGCCGTGCCCGAGCCGTCCGTCAGGACGTCCAGGCCGGCCAGGACGCGGCGGCCGAGGGCGCCCGGGAGGTGGTCCGTCAGCTCCTCGCGCGGGACCAGGCGCCAGGACAGCAGCTCCTCCTCCTGGAGGCGGATCGCCTTGAGGTCGTCCTCGTCGAGCACGCCGCCGTCGTACAGGTACGCCACCAGCGGCGGACGGCCGGCGCCGTGCACCCAGTCCACCGCCAGCAGCCGGCCGAGCTCCCGGTCCAGGCCGATCTCCTCCGCCGTCTCGCGGCGTGCGCCCTGCCGCGGGGTCTCGCCGTCGTCGGACTCGACGGTGCCGCCCGGCAGCGCCCATCCGTCCCGGTAGTTGGGCTCCACGAGCAGCACCCGGCCCTCGCCGTCCCGGAACAGGGCGGCGGCGCCGGCCAGGACTCGGGGCAGGGACGCGATGTAGGCGGCGAAGTCGGAAGAGGCGGTCATGGGGGGCAGGGTATCCATCCGGCGGACGCGTCCGGTTCAGGCCTCCAGTTCCGCCAGCCGCACCGTCCGCTCCGCCAGCTCGCTGATCCGCACCCCGTCGAAGCCGAACACCGCGCTGCGCACCGTGTCCTCCAGCGGGAGCTTCCACTGGTCCGGGATGGCCGCGGCCCCGCCGAACACCCCCGCCACCGAGCCCGCCGTGGCGCCGTTGGAGTCGGTGTCCAGACCGCCGCGCACGGTCAGGGTGATGGTGCGGGTGAAGTCGCCGTCGCCGTAGAGCAGACCGGCGGTGAGGACTGCGGCGTTCGGGACGGTGTGGATCCAGCCCATGCCGGCGGTCTCCTCGGCGACCGTGGTGAGCGTGTCCTCCCAGGACAGGCGGGTGTCGTGCAGCGACACCACCCGGCGCACCGTACGGGCCAGACGGCTGCTGGCCGGGATCACCGCCAGGGCCTCGTCGACGGCGTGCCGCACGGTGGGCGCCGTGAAGGCCGCCGCGATCAGCGCCGCCGCCCACATCGCCCCGTACACCCCGTTGCCGGTGTGCGACAGCACGGCGTCCCGGCGGGCCAGGGAGGCGGCGCGGCGCGGGACGCCCGGGCAGGTCCAGCCGTAGACGTCGGCACGGATGAGGGCGCCGATCCACTCCTGGTACGGGTTGTCGTACGTGGCCGTCAGCGGCGGCTTCAGCCCGTTGGCCAGGTTGCGGTACGCCGCCCGCTCCGCCGTGAAGGTCTGCAGGTACGGCAGCCGCAGCAGCCACAGGTCGCCGACCTGCTCCGTGCTGAAGCCGAAGCCGTGCGTCTCCAGCAGGTGCAGGCCGAGGATCGCGTAGTCGACGTCGTCGTCGCGGCAGCTGCCGTGGATGCGGCCGCGCACGCACTGGCGCCATTCGGGGCGCAGCTCGAAGCCGTCGCGGTCGGTGGGCGGCTCGGGCAGGTAGTCGGTCAGGGGCAGGGCGGCGGCCTGCCGCAGATAGCGGTCGATGCGGTCGCGGGTCCAGACCTCGCCCTGCTCCACGGGCTTGCCGAGCATGTTCCCCGCGATGCGGCCCAGCCAGCCGCCGAGGATGCGGTTCGCCAGGTCCGTCGCGGTGTCTGTCGCGGTGCGTGCGGGGCTCATGGTTACGGCTTACCCGTTTCGCGCCGGGCGCTGCGGTGTGTTCCGTTCCGGGGCCCCGGCGGCACCGGTCCACGGGGTGGGCACGGGCTGACGCCGGGGGTGTCCTGCGGTTAAGGTCACAGCGGCGCGACCGGCCCGGACCGGGCCCGTAGAGCAAGGGGAGTGCAAGTGGCGGACGCTGCAGTGAGCGAGGCCCGGAGGACCCGGCGGGTGCTCGTCGCCGCGGACAAGTTCAAGGGGTCGCTGACGGCCGTGGAGGTCGCCGAACGGGTGACGTCCGGGTTGCGCCGGGCCGTGCCGGACCTGGAGGTCGAGGCGCTGCCCGTGGCCGACGGCGGCGACGGGACCGTGGCCGCGGCGGTCGCGGCCGGGTTCGAGCGCCGGGAGGTCCGGGTCGCCGGCCCCCTCGGGGACGAGGTGACCGCGGCGTTCGCGCTGCGCGACGGCACCGCGGTCGTGGAGATGGCCGAGGCCAGCGGACTCCAGCGGCTGCCGGCCGGTGTCTTCGCCCCGCTCACCTCCTCCACGTACGGCTCCGGCGAGGTGCTGCGGGCCGCCCTGGACGCGGGCGCCCGCACGATCGTCTTCGGGGTCGGCGGCAGCGCCACCACGGACGGCGGCGCCGGGATGCTGTCGGCGCTGGGCGCGAGGTTCCTGGACGCGGACGGGGAGCCGGTGCCCCCGGGCGGCGGCGGCCTGGCCGAGCTGGCCACCGCCGATCTGTCGGCCCTCGACCCCCGTCTGTCCGAGGTCGACCTGGTGCTGGCGAGCGACGTGGACAACCCGCTGACCGGCCCGACGGGCGCACCGGCGGTGTACGGGCCGCAGAAGGGCGCCTCACCGGACGACGTGGCGGCCCTGGACGCCGCCCTCGCGCACTTCGCGAAGGTCCTGGAAGGCGCGGTGGGCCCGCGGGCCGCCGAGTACGCCGCGTCGCCGGGCGCGGGAGCCGCCGGCGGCATCGGCTACGGCGCGCTGCTGCTGGGCGCGCGTTTCCGCCCCGGCATCGAGGTCATGCTCGACGTGCTGGGCTTCGGCCCCGCCCTGGACGGCACCGACCTGGTCATCACCGGTGAGGGCTCGCTGGACGAGCAGACCCTGCACGGCAAGGCCCCGGCGGGCGTCGCCGCGGCGGCCCGCGCCGCAGGCAAGGAGGTCGTGGCGGTCTGCGGCCGCCTCGCCCTGCCCCCCGAGGCCCTCGGCCGGGCCGGCATCCGCCGCGCCTACCCCCTGACGCAGGAGGAGCCGGACGTGGCGAAGTGCATCGCCGAGGCGGGCCCGATCCTGGAACGGGTCGCGGAGCGGATCGGGCGGGACTTCCTGACCTGAACCGTCACCCGGCCTGAACCGTCATGCGAAACGGGTGTGGCCCGGGCCTCGAAAGGCCCGGGCCACACCCGTCAGTGGTTCTGCGAGGTCACGGTAGCTGGGCCGCCCGCGCCTCCCGCCGGTTGTCGCGGAAGTTGTTCACCCGCCGGGCCGTCGCGAACAGCGGGATCACGGCGCCCATGACCAGCTGCAGCGCGCAGCCCGTCTGGAGCAGCAGCTGACCGCTCGGCGCGTCGAAGGCCCAGGCCGCCAGCAGGCCCATGCTCAGCACGATCCACGACAGCATCGCGACCGCGAGGCGCCCGCGCGGCTTGGGGTACTCCACGCGGCTCACCATCAGCCACGCCGTGCCCAGGATCGCCAGGAGCGTCGCCACGAAGGGCAGCTCCAGCAGCACGATGGACACCACCGTCAGCGCGCCGAACGGCGAGGGCATGCCCTGGAAGGTGCCGTCCTTGACCGTGACGCAGGAGAACCGGGCAAGCCGCAGCACCACCGCCAGCAGCACCACGATCGCCCCGACCGCGGCCACTCTCTGGTGCGCGTCGTCGGCGACCATGCCGTAGACCAGCACGAAGTACGCCGGCGCCAGGCCGAAGCTGATCAGGTCGGACAGGTTGTCCAGCTCGGCGCCCATGGGGGAGGAGCGCAGCTTGCGCGCCACCAGGCCGTCGAACAGGTCGAAGACCGCAGCGCAGAGCATCAGGATGACCGCGGTGGCCGCGCTGTGGCGGGCCATGCCGGTCTCCTGGCTGCCCGTGAGGTGCGGGATCAGGATGCCCGTGGTGGTGAAGTACACCGCCATGAAGCCGCACGTGGCGTTGCCGAGCGTCAGGGTGTCCGCTATCGACAGGCGCAGCGAGAGGGGCATCTCCTCTTCTTCGTCGACCTCGTCGGCGTCCGGCCCCCAGCCGGCCTTGGTATCCGGATCAATCACGGTCAATGCGAGTCACCCCTGCCACGGTCTTCTGACCGACCTCGACCGCCACCTCCACGCCCTCCGGCAGGTAGAGGTCGACACGCGAGCCGAAGCGGATCAGGCCGATCCGCTCGCCCTGCTCGACCTTGGTGCCCTGCGGCAGGTAGGGGACGATGCGGCGGGCGACCGCGCCGGCGATCTGGATCATCTCGATGTCGCCGAGCTCGGTGTCGAAGTGCCACACGACCCGCTCGTTGTTCTCGCTCTCCTTGTTGAAGGCGGGAACGAAGCCACCGGGAACGTGCTCGACCGACGTCACCGTGCCGGCCAGCGGGGCGCGGTTCACGTGGACGTTGAGCGGGCTCATGAAGATCGCGACGCGCGTGCGGCCGTCCTTCCACGGCATGATGCTCTGCACCACACCGTCGGCGGGCGAGATGACCCGGCCCTGGGTGATCTCACGCTCGGGGTCGCGGAAGAACCACAGCATCCCCGCCGCCAGCGCGGTGGCGGGAACGGCTACGGCCTTGGCCGCACCGGAGCGGCGGGCGCGGGCCAGGCTGAGGGCTGCGGTGGCGACGGTCGGAAGGAGCCACGGCGATGCTCCGCGCGCGAGGCGTACGCCGGCCCGGCTGTCGCGAGGTGCAGAGGTTTGGCTGTGGGGCATGGATGACCTTCGTAGCGGATGATGCCGCACTCTGACGGGGGACGGCGGCTTTCCGGCGATCGTAGCGGCTCGGGGCCCTAACTGGGTAAGCCAGGCAACCGAGTCGGCTTCCGAAGAGTGCTGACGGGGTGTGATCTTCTTCTCCAAGAAAACACCCCGTATCCGGACATCTAGCCCTGGAATCGATACTCTTCGAGCAGCCGCCTGCCGATGATCATTTTCTGGATCTCGGCGGTACCTTCACCGATGAGCAGCATCGGCGCCTCGCGGTAGAGGCGCTCGATCTCGTACTCCTTGGAGAAGCCGTAGCCGCCGTGGATCCGGAAGGCGTCTTCGACGACCTCCTTGCAGTACTCGGAGGCGAGGTACTTCGCCATCCCGGCCTCGAGGTCGTTTCGCTCCCCGGAGTCCTTTTTGCGTGCTGCGTTCACCATCATGGCATGCGCGGCCTCGACCTTGGTAGCCATCTCGGCCAGCTTGAACTGGATCGCCTGGTGCTGGGCGATCGGCTTGCCGAAGGTGTGGCGCTGCTGGGCGTACCGGACGCCCAGTTCGAACGCACGCTGGGCGACGCCGCAGCCACGCGCGGCGACGTTCACACGGCCGACCTCCACGCCGTCCATCATCTGGTAGAAGCCCCGGCCGGTGACCCCGCCGAGCACGCGATCCGCGGGAATCCGCAGGCCATCCATGATGAGCTCGGTGGTGTCGACACCCTTGTAGCCCATCTTGTCGATCTTCCCGGGGATGGTGAGGCCGGGACGGACCTCGCCGAAGCCGGGCTCCTTCTCCACGAGGAAGGTCGTCATCGACTTGTGGGGCGCGGTGCCCTCGGGGTGACCTTCGTCACTTCTGACCAGAACGGCCACGAGCGACGACGTTCCGCCGTTCGTCAGCCACATCTTCTGGCCGTTCAGGACGTACTCCTCGCCGTCCTTCACCGCCTTCGACGTGATCGCCGACACGTCCGAGCCGAGGGCCGGCTCCGACATCGAGAACGCGCCCCGGATGTCACCGGCCGCCATCCTCGGCAGGAAGTGGTCCTTCTGCTCCTGCGTGCCGTGCTGCTTGAGCATGTACGCCACGATGAAGTGCGTGTTGATGATGCCGGACACCGACATCCACCCGCGGGCGATCTCCTCCACGCACAGCGCGTACGTCAGGAGCGACTCGCCCAGGCCCCCGTACTCCTCGGGGATCATCAGGCCGAACAGGCCCAACTCCTTCAGCCCGTCGACGATCGCCTGCGGGTACTCGTCGCGGTGCTCCAGCTCCGTGGCGACCGGAATGATCTCCTTGTCCACGAAGTCCCGGACGGTGGACAGGATCTCCTGCTGGACGTCCGTCAGACCGGCGGTCTGGGCGAGTCGCGCCATGACTACTTCTCCTGCTCTCGCAGCTCCGGGCGGCCGGGCTGCTCGCCGCCGCGCTCCTTGATGTACGTCTCGGTCGGCACCATCACCTTGCGGCGGAACACGCAGACCAGCGTGCCGTCCTGCTTGTAGCCCTTGGTCTCGACGTAGACGATGCCGCGGTCGTTCTTCGACTTCGACGGCCACTTGTCGAGCACGGTCGTCTGGCCGTAGACCGTGTCGCCGTGGAAGGTCGGCGCCACGTGCTTGAGCGACTCGATCTCCAGGTTGGCGATGGCCTTGCCGGAGATGTCCGGCACGGACATGCCGAGCAGGAGGGAGTAGATGTAGTTCCCGACGACGACGTTCTTGCCGAAGTCCGTCGTCTTCTCCGCATAGTTCGTGTCCATGTGGAGCGGGTGGTGGTTCATGGTGAGGAGACAGAACAGGTGGTCGTCGTACTCCGTGACCGTCTTGCCCGGCCAGTGCTTGTACGTCGCCCCGACCTCGAACTCCTCGTAGGTGCGCCCGAACTGCATCGCGCTCAGCCCTCCGGGATCTCGAACTTGCTGGTGCGCCGCATGCCGGCGGCGCGTCCCTTGCCCGCGATGACCAGGGCCATCTTGCGGCTGGCCTCGTCGATCATCTCGTCGCCGAGCATCGCCGAGCCCTTCTTGCCGCCCGCCTCGGACGTGTAGTAGTCGTACGCGTCCAGGATCAGCTCGGCGTGGTCGTAGTCCTCCTGCGACGGCGAGAAGATCTCGTTGGACGCCTCGACCTGGCCCGGGTGCAGCACCCACTTGCCGTCGAAGCCGAGCGCGGCGGCGCGCTGCGCGACCTCGCGGTAGCCCTCGACGTTGCGGATCTGCAGGTAGGGGCCGTCGATCGCCTGGAGGTCGTTGGCGCGGGCGGCCATCAGGATCTTCATCAGGATGTAGTGGTAGGCGTCCGCCGGGTAGCCGGGCGGCTGCTCGCCCACGACCAGCGACTTCATGTTGATGGAGGCCATGAAGTCGGCCGGGCCGAAGATGATGGTCTCCACGCGCGGGCTGGCCTGCGCGATCTCGTTGACGTTGTTCAGGCCCTGCGCGTTCTCGATCTGCGCCTCGATGCCGATGCGGCCGACCTCGAAGCCCATCGTCTTCTCGATCTGCGTCAGCAGCAGGTCCAGGGCGACGATCTGCTGGGCGTTCTGGACCTTCGGCAGCATGATGCAGTCGAGGTTCGGGCCGGCGCCCTCGACGACCGTGACGACGTCGCGGTACGTCCACTCCGTCGTCCAGTCGTTGACCCGGACCACGCGCGTCTTGCCCGTCCAGTCGCCCTCGTTGAGGAACTTCACGATGGTGTGCCGCGCCTCGGGCTTGGCCAGCGGGGCGCAGGCGTCCTCCAGGTCGAGGAAGACCTGGTCCGCCGGGAGGCCCTGGGCCTTCTCCAGGAAGCGCGGGTTCGAGCCCGGCACCGCCAGGCAGGAACGCCGCGGACGGAGACGGTTGACAGGCGTGGTCATGCGGGGACCTCCAGGGGGTCGAGCTTGTTCGCTTTCCGGATCTCGTCGACGATGCGGCCGATGATTCCGGTGATGTCGAAGTCCTTCGGGGTGAAGACCGCGGCCACTCCGGCTTCCCTGAGCTGCTCGGCGTCACCATTCGGGATGATGCCACCGGCGATCACCGGGATGTCTGTGGCACCGGCCACACGGAGCCGTTCGAGGACGTCCGGGACGAGCTGGGCGTGCGAGCCGGACAGGATGGACAGGCCGACCGCGTGCACGTCCTCCGCGAGGGCCGCGTCCACGATCTGCTCAGGCGTCAGCCGGATGCCCTGGTAGACCACCTCGAAGCCGGCGTCGCGGGCGCGCACCGCGATCTGCTCGGCGCCGTTGGAGTGCCCGTCCAGGCCCGGCTTGCCGACCAGGAAGCGCAGCTTGCCCACGCCCAGGTCCTTGGCGGTGAGATCCACCTTCCGGCGGACGAGGGCCAGCGTGCTGCCCTCCTCGACCGGAACGGCCACCGGCGCGGACGAGACACCCGTGGGCGCCCGGAACTCGCCGAACACCTCGCGCAGCGCCCCGGCCCACTCGCCGGTCGTGGCGCCGGCGCGGGCGCACTCCAGGGTGGCCTCCATGAGGTTCTCGTTGCCGCGCGCGGCCTCCTTCAGCCGCTCCAGCGCCTTGCAGGGCCGCGGGTGGTTGAACGGCGGCTGGTACCGGGTGTCGCGCCACTGCTGCAGCGCGGCGATGACCCGGGCCTCGACCGCCGGGTCCACCGTCTGGATAGCGGTGTCCAGGTCGGCGGTGAGCGGGTTCGGCTCGGTGCCCTCGAAGATGTTGACGCCGACGATCTTCTCCTGGCCGGACTCGATCCGGCCCCGGCGCTCGGCGTGCGAGGCGACCAGCTGCGACTTGAGGTAGCCGGACTCGACGGCCGCCATCGCGCCGCCCATCTCCTCGATGCGGTCCATCTCGGCGAGCGACGCCTCGACCAGGCCCTGCACCTTCTCCTCGATCACCTTCGAGCCCTCGAAGATGTCGTCGTACTCCAGCAGGTCGCTCTCGTACGCCAGCACCTGCTGGATGCGCAGCGACCACTGCTGGTCCCAGGGGCGGGGCAGCCCGAGGGCCTCGTTCCAGGCGGGCAGCTGCACGGCACGCGCGCGGGCGTCCTTGGAGAGCGTCACGGCCAGCATCTCCAGCACGATCCGCTGGACGTTGTTCTCCGGCTGCGCCTCCGTCAGGCCCAGGGAGTTGACCTGGACGCCGTAGCGGAAGCGGCGCTGCTTGGGGTTCTCGATGCCGTACCGCTCGCGCGTGACCTTGTCCCAGATGCGGCCGAAGGCGCGCATCTTGCACATCTCCTCGATGAAGCGGACGCCCGCGTTCACGAAGAAGGAGATACGGGCCACCACATCGCCCATGCGCTCCTGCGGCACCTGGCCGGAGTCGCGCACGGCGTCGAGCACGGCGATCGCGGTGGACATCGCGTACGCGATCTCCTGGACCGGGGTGGCGCCCGCCTCCTGCAGGTGGTAGCTGCAGATGTTGATCGGGTTCCACTTCGGCATGTGGGAGACCGTGTACGCGATCATGTCCGTCGTCAGGCGGAGGGACGGTCCCGGCGGGAAGACGTGCGTCCCCCGGGACAGGTACTCCTTGACGATGTCGTTCTGGGTCGTGCCCTGGAGCTTGGTGATGTCGGCACCCTGCTCCTCGGCGACGACCTGGTAGAGCGCCAGCAGCCACATGGCCGTGGCGTTGATGGTCATCGAGGTGTTCATCTGCTCCAGGGGGATGTCCTGGAACAGCCGGCGCATGTCACCGACGTGCGCGATCGGCACGCCGACCCGGCCGACCTCGCCGCGGGCGAGGATGTGGTCGGAGTCGTAGCCGGTCTGCGTCGGCAGGTCGAACGCCACCGACAGGCCCGTCTGGCCCTTGGCGAGGTTGCGCCGGTACAGCTCGTTGGACGCCTCGGCCGTGGAGTGACCGGCGTACGTGCGCATGAGCCACGGCCGGTCCTTCTCCCGCACGCCGTCGGCGGGCTGACGCTCAGTCATGCAGCGCTCCTCAGACGTTGCGGAAGCGGTTGATGGCGTCGATGTGCTGGGCGCGCTTGGCCTCGTCGCGCACGCCCAGGCCCTCCTCGGGGGCCATGCACAGCACGCCGACCTTGCCCTGGTGGAGGTTGCGGTGCACGTCGAACGCGGCCTGCCCGGTGTCCTCCAGGGAGTACACCTTCGACAGGGTCGGGTGGATCTTGCCCTTCGCGATCAGCCGGTTGGCCTCCCAGGCCTCGCGGTAGTTGGCGAAGTGCGAGCCGATGATCCGCTTCAGCGACATCCACAGGTAGCGGTTGTCGTACTCGTGCATGTAGCCCGAGGTGGAGGCGCAGGTGGTGATGGTGCCGCCCTTGCGGGTGACGAAGACGCTCGCGCCGAATGTCTCGCGGCCGGGGTGCTCGAAGACGATGTCGATGTCCTCGCCGCCGGTGAGCTCGCGGATGCGCTTGCCGAAGCGCTTCCACTCCTTGGGGTCCTGGGTGTGCTCGTCCTTCCAGAACTTGTAGCCCTCGGCGTTGCGGTCGATGATCGCCTCGGCGCCCATCGCGCGGCAGATCTCCGCCTTCTGCGGCGAGGAGACGACACAGATCGGGTTGGCGCCGCCGGCCAGCGCGAACTGCGTGGCGTAGCTGCCCAGTCCGCCGCTCGCGCCCCAGATGAGGACGTTGTCGCCCTGCTTCATGCCGGCGCCGTTGCGGGAGACCAGCTGCCGGTAGGCGGTGGAGTTGACCAGACCGGGGGCGGCGGCCTCCTCCCAGCTGAGGTGGTCCGGCTTGGGCATCAGCTGGTTGGACTTCACCAGCGCGATCTCGGCGAGACCGCCGAAGTTGGTCTCGAAGCCCCAGATGCGCTGCTCCGGGTCGAGCATCGTGTCGTTGTGGCCGTCGGACGACTCCAGCTCGACCGACAGGCAGTGCGCGACGACCTCGTCGCCGGGCTGCCAGGCGTTGACGCCCGGGCCGGTGCGCAGGACGACGCCCGCGAGGTCGGAGCCGATGATGTGGTACGGCAGGTCGTGGCGCTTGGCCAGCTCGCTGGTGCGGCCGTAGCGCTCCAGGAAGCCGAACGTCGACAGCGGCTCGAAGATCGACGTCCAGACCGAGTTGTAGTTCACCGACGAGGCCATGACGGCCACCAGGGCCTCACCCGGGCCGAGCTCGGGCAGCGGCACCTCGTCCAGGTGGATCGACTTGCGGGGGTCCTTGTCGCGCGTGGCGAGCCCGGCGAACATCTCCGTCTCGTCCTTGTGCACGGTGATCGCGCGGTACGACTCGGGGAGCGGGAGGGCGGCGAAGTCCTCCGACGTGGAGTCGGGCGACTGGATCGCGGCCAGGATGTCCTTCACGGTCACGGTGTTGCCTCCGGCGGTGAGCGCCCTGAGGGAGGGGCGCCGATGGTTACGTCGGTGCTGCTGAGGGGTGCGGGTGTGCCGTCGGTTCGGCGGTGGTGGTGCTGTTCGGCAGCGCTGGTGGCGCGGGAGGTTGCCTGTGACGCAGGCGTCCGGGCGAGCAGGCGCTGGGCCCGCTGGGACGTCGCCCCGACCTCTTCAACGTATGACACCGCGTGTCACCCCGCAAGGCACTGAGTGCCAGAAGTTGCTCTCAAGTGAATTCTTTACGCGACAGATGAGCGATGATCGATCGAACGGGCCGTCCGAGGGTCTGCAAAACCGCCCCTGACATGGCAAAACGGCCACCCCGGGGGGTGGCCGTCATCACAGCGGGAAAAGCGCGGGAGGGGGCGCTCAGCGCTCCTTCAGGGCCTGCTCGATGGTCCGCATGACCTCGTCGAGCGGCGCGTCGGTCCGGGCCACGGTCACCAGCACCTCGCCCTGCGTGGAGGCCGTGGCGGCGGCCGGCTGCGGCTCCGTGGAGCGGCCCGCCCCGATGCCCGTCCCGAAGGTCTTGCGCACGATGGCGAACGCGTGGTCCAGCTGCGCCTCCACGTCCCCCTGCCCGCCCGCCCTGAGCCAGCGCCGCAGGACGTGGTTGTGGGCGGTGACGACCGCGGACGCGGCGACCTCCGCCAGCAGCGGGTCGTCGTTGGCGTCGTCGGCGTGCGCGCGCTCGTCGAAGTGGCCGAGGAGGTAGCGGGTGAACAGGCGCTCGTAGCGGGCCACCGACGCGATCTCCGCCTCGCGCAGGGTGGGCACCTCGCGCGTCAGCTTGTAGCGGGCGACGGAGATCTCCGGCCGCGCCGCGTACATCTTCATGACTTCCTTGATGCCGCGGCACACCGTGTCGAGCGGATGCTCGTGCGCCGGCGCGGCGTTGAGCACCGCCTCGGCGCGGATCAGGGTGTCGTCGTGGTCGGGGAAGATCGCCTCTTCCTTGGAGCGGAAGTGGCGGAAGAAGGTGCGGCGCGCGACCCCGGCCTGGGCCGCGATCTCGTCGACGGTGGTCGCCTCGTATCCCTTGGTGGCGAACAGCTCCATCGCGGCGGCCGCCAGTTCCCGGCGCATCTTGAGCCGCTGGGCGGCGGCGCGGGAGCCGGCGGCACTCTCCGGCGCGTCGGTCGCCGCTGGTGTACGTGAGGACTTGGCGGGCTGGGACATGCCCTGAACGTACTGCATGTGCGCAGCTCGGTGCGCATGAGCTGGTCCTCCGCCCCCGCCGGCGGGGGGCGGGAACCGGTCCGGGCCGAGCAGGCCGCCCCACTCGGAGCCGGACCGGAACCGGTCGCCGGGACGCTCAGCGCTTGGCATATTCGCGGAAGCCACGGCCGGTCTTGCGGCCGAGGCAGCCCGCGGCCACCAGGTGCTCCAGCAGCGGCGCCGGGGCGAGCCCGGGGTCGCGGAACTCGCGGTGCAGGACCTTCTCGATCGCGAGCGAGACGTCGAGCCCGACGACGTCCAGCAGCTCGAACGGGCCCATCGGGTAGCCGCCGCCCAGCTTCATCGCCGCGTCGATGTCGTCGAGGGAGGCGTAGTGCTCCTGGACCATCTTGATCGCGTTGTTGAGGTACGGGAACAGCAGCGCGTTCACGATGAAGCCCGCGCGGTCGCCGCAGTCGACGGGGTGCTTGCGGATCCGCCCGCACACCTCGCGGACCGTCGCGTGCACGTCGTCGGCGGTCAGCACCGTCCGCACGACCTCGACCAGCTTCATGGCCGGCGCCGGGTTGAAGAAGTGCATGCCGATCACGTCCTGCGGGCGCGAGGTGGCCCGGGCGCAGGCGACGACCGGCAGGGACGAGGTGGTGGTCGCCAGGATCGCGCCCGGCTTGCACACCTTGTCCAGCGCGGCGAACAGCTGCCGCTTGACCTCCAGGTCCTCGGCGACCGCCTCCACCGCCAGGTCGACACCGGCGAAGTCGTCGTACGTGCCCGTGGCCGTGATGCGGTCCAGGGTCTCGGCGGCGGCCTCCGCGGTCATCCGGCCCTTGTCGACCGAGCGGGACAGGGACTTGCCGATCCGGGCCTTGGCGGTCCGGGCCTTCTCCTCGCTGCGGGCGGCCAGCACGACCTGGTACCCGGCCTTGGCGAAGACCTCGGCGATGCCGGAGGCCATGGTGCCCGAGCCCGCGACGCCCACCGAGCGGACCGGACGGCCGGCGACCAGGTCACCGCCGTCGAGCGGGGTCAGCGCGTCCCGCACGACCGTGCCGCTGCCGGGCGCCTCGTAGGTGTAGAAGCCGCGCCCCGCCTTGCGGCCCGTCAGACCGGCCTCGCTGAGCTGCTTCAGGATCGGCGCGGGGGCGTGCAGCCGGTCCCGCGACTCGGCGTACATGGCCTCCAGGACCGTGCGCGCGGTGTCCACGCCGATCAGGTCGAGCAGCGCCAGCGGGCCCATGGGCAGCCCGCAGCCCAGCCGCATCGCGGCGTCGATGTCCTCGCGGGAGGCGTACTTCGCCTCGTACATCGCGGCGGCCTGGTTGAGGTAGCCGAACAGCAGGCCGTCGGCGACGAAGCCGGGCCGGTCGCCGACCGCGACGGGCTCCTTGCCCAGGTCGAGCGCGAGGTCGGTGACCGCGCTGACGGCGGCCGGCGCGGTCAGCACCGAGGAGACGACCTCGACCAGGCGCATCGCCGGGGCCGGGTTGAAGAAGTGCAGGCCCAGCACCCGCTCGGGACGCGCCGAGTCGGCGGCCAGCCGGGTCACGGACAGGGCGTTGGTGCCGGTCGCCAGGATCGTCTCGGGGCGCACGATCCCGTCGAGCTCCCGGAAGATCTGCTGCTTGACCTCGTACGACTCCGGCGCCACCTCGATGACCAGGTCGGCGTCGGCCGCGGCCCGCAGGTCGGCGGAGGTGCGGACGCGGGCCAGGATGCCGGCGCGGTCCTGCTCGGTGAGCCGTCCGCGCTCGACGCCGCGGGCCGTGGAGGCCTCCAGGGCGGCGACGCACTTGGCGGCCTGGGCCTCGCTGATGTCGATGCCGACGACCTCGCGGCCGGCCTGGGCGAGGACCTCGGCGATGCCGGTGCCCATCGTGCCGAGGCCGACGACGGCGACGGTGCGCAGCGGGGACGGGGACGAGTCGGAAAGGGGAGTGGCCATCGCGGGACTCCAGGATGAGGGTGACGACGGGGAACGCGCCCCGGGTGCGCCGGACACGGCCCGGCGGGAGCCGGGCCTCGGCGCACCGGGAAGTGCGTGAGGAGTGCGGGTGTGGGCCGGGCTGCGATGCGCACACGCCCGGATGCCGTCTCCGCGGGCGTGCACACGCCCGAGGGGGATCGGCGGTCCGACCGGCCCTGTCCCGGGGCCGAGTCGTCCTGCGGTACCTGACGTACCGAACCGACTGCTCTCACGGTGGCCGCGTCACCAGACCGCCGCGAGCGATGCGAGTGGGTAACTCGCTCGTCTGAGCTTAACTGGCGGGTAACGAGCGCGCCAGCCCCCGTGTTTGTGATGTACGTCCCGCGCGGCTCACGGCCCGCCTAACCTCTCCGTCATGGACGAAGAGTTGCGATCACTCACGGAGCGCTTACGGCAGGAGTCGGGGGCACCGCCCGCGTTCGAGCGGCTCGTGGCGACCGGCGACCTCGACGCCCTGGCGGCGGTGCTGACCGAACCCGGGCAGCCCCTCTGGGCGCGGGAGCTGGCCGCGTTCCGGCTGGGGCTCGCCCGGGACCGGCGGGCCTTCGAGGCCCTGGTGCTGCTGCTCAACCACCGTGACCCGCCCCGCTGCGCCTCCGCGGCCCACGCCCTGGCCCGCCTCGGCGACCCGCGCACGGCCCGCGCCGCCGCCGCCCTCGCCACCAACGAGCTGCGCGTCGCCTACGCCCTGCACCCGGTCCGCCTCCTGGTCGAGCTGCGCGCCCCGGAGGCCGTGCCCGCGCTGATCACCACGCTCCGGCGCCGATTGCGCCCGCACGACCCCTACCGCCGCGTGGCCCTCGCCTGCGTGGACGGCCTGGGCACGCTGGGGGACACCCGGGCCCGACCCGTGCTGAACGAGGCCCTGGCGCATCCGGCCCTGGCGGAGGCGGCGGTACGGGCCCTGGGGCGGATTCCGAAACAGAGGTGAGTCACAGCGGCCTGGCGTAGCGCACCTCCGGCACCGCCACCCCCTCCACCTCGAAGGGCTCCTGTGCGCCGTCCGGCCGCAGACCGGCCCGTTCGTAGAAGCGGCGGGCCCGGACGTTCTCCTTGAGCACCCACAGCAGGAGACGGCCGTGGCCCGCGGCGGCGCAGCGCGTGGCGGACTCCGCGAGCAGGGCCCGGCCCGCGCCCCGGCCGACGTGGTCCGGGTGGACGTAGAGGGCGTACAACTCGCCGTCCGCGCTGAGGACTTCGCCGTCCCGGTACGGTCCGTGGCAGGCCCAGCCGACGACCTCACCGCCCGCGTCCTCGGCGACCAGGTTCACCACACCGCCGTCGGCCCGGGTGAGAGACGCGCGGCGCCGCTCGGCGTCCGCCGCGACGCTCAGCCCGTCCAGGTAGGACTGCGGGATCAGGCCCCGGTACGCGTGCTGCCAGCCGCGGACGCGGATCTCCGCGACGCGGTCGCAGTCGGCCGGGGTCATCTCCCGTATCCGCAGGCCCGTCATTCCGGCAGCACCGCGAACGCCTCGATCTCCATCAGGCACTCGGGCCGGACCAGCCCGGCGACCCGCACCGCGGACGCGGCCGGCAGCCGGTCGTCGGGTATGTGCGCGGCCCGGGCGGCGCGGATCGCGGGCATGTGGGCCATGTCCGTGACGAAATAGGTGAGTTTGACGACGTCGTCGAAGGTCGCCCCGGCGGCGGCGAGGCACCGCCGGAGGTTCTCGAAGACCTGGCGGGCCTGTGCCGCCGGGTCGCCCTCGCCGACCGGCCGGCCCCGCTCGTCGAGCGGGAGCTGACCGGCCACCGCCACGAACCGGCCCGAGCCGGAGACCACATGGCTGTACTGCGCCGCGGCGGCGACTCCGTCGGGGGCGGTGATCCTCGTCAGCTCACTCATGGGGCCATGGTGGACCATGGGTCTGACAGCGCCCCCGACGGACGGACGGACGGGCGGACGGACAAGCAGACTGCCGGCCGCTCAGCCGCGGAAACCGAGCAGGCCGTGCAGTGCCGAGCCGTTCGAGGACGCCGGCGCCCCCTTCGAGGCTCCCTTCACCGCCTTCGCCGCCTTCTTCGCCGCCGCCGACTCGGCGGCCGCCGGCTTCGGGTCCGGCAGCGCCTCGCACACCGCGTCCGCCTCGCCGTGGCCGCGCGGCACGGTGCCGTCGGACAGGTACGCCGCGAGGTGCTCGTCCAGACAGGCGTTGCCGCTCAGCGTGATGCCGTGGTTGCCGCCGCCCTCCTCGACGACCAGGCTGGAACGGGCCAGCAGACGGTGGGTGGTGACCGCGCCCTCGTACGGCGTGGCCGCGTCACCGGTCGCCTGGAACAGCAGCACGGGCGGCAGCTTGCCGTTGGCGACGTTCACCGGGCGCCGGGACTCCGTCGGCCAGAACGCGCACGGCGCGTTGTACCAGGCGTTGTTCCAGGTCATGAACGGCGCCTTCGCGTAGACCGCCCAGTTGTCCTCGCGCCACTGCCGCCAGTCGCGCGGCCAGTCGGCGTCCCGGCACTGCACCGAGGTGTAGACGCTGTAGCCGTTGTCGCCGGAGGTGTCGACCGCGCCGAAGTCCTCGTACGCCTCGACGAGCGGCTCGGCGTTCCCGTCCTTCGCGTACGCCGCGAACGCCTCGGCCAGGACCGGCCAGTAGCCGTTGTAGTAGCCGCCCGGGAGGAAGGTGTCCTCCAGCTCCGCGGCGCCGACCGTGCCGCCCGCCGGCTTCTTCGCCAGGGCCGACCGCATCGCGTACCACTTCGCCTCGATCCGCTCCGGATCGGTGCCCAGCCCGTAGGCCGCGTCGTGCCGGGCGACCCAGGCCAGGAAGGCGCGGTGGCGGTCGTTGAAGGCGACGTCCTGGTTGAGGTTGGCCTCGTACCAGACGTCGGTCGGGTCGACCACGGAGTCCAGGACCAGGCGCCTCACCCTCTCCGGGAAGAACTTCGCGTAGACCGCGCCCAGATAGGTGCCGTACGAGTAGCCGAAGTAGTTGAGCTTCTTCGCGCCGAGGGCCTGCCGGATGGCGTCCATGTCGCGTACGGCGCTGGTGGTGCTGATGTACGGCAGGAGGTGCGCGTACTTCTTCCCGCAGGCGGCGGCGAAGGACCTGGCGCGGTCGAGGTTGGCCTTCTCGATCGCGGGCGTGGCCGGCAGGGAGTCCGGGCGGACCGGGTCGAAGTGGCCCGGCCGGCAGTCCAGCGCGGGCTTGCTCGCGCCCACGCCGCGCGGGTCGAAGCCGATGACGTCGTACTGGGCCGCCACCTTCTCGGGCAGCGAGGACGCGACGAACCCGGCGAGCGTCAGACCGCTGCCGCCCGGACCGCCCGGGTTGACCAGCAGCGGGCCCTGGTAGGTCTTGGCGGTGTGCGGGACGCGGGACAGCGCGAGGGTGATCTGCTTCCCGTGCGGCCTGCGGTGGTCCAGCGGCACCTTCAGCGAAGCGCACTGCAGGGTGGGGTAGTTGTCGGTGGCGCAGTCCTTCCAGGCGAGGGGCGCGGTGCGCACGGATGCCGTGGTGCCGGATGCGCTCGCCTCGGCGGGAACGGCCGTGAAGGTCCCGGCCATGACGACGGCGGCGCCGCACAGCGCGGCTGCGCGTTTTCTCATGGAGTCCTCCCAGGACGGCGGGGTGGAGGACCGCGAAGGTCACCGTCCTCGCGGCATCGTCCCGGAAAGCAGCCCCGGAAGAACTCATTCCGTAAAACTCATGACCCGATTGGATCTTCGGTTGCCCTCGTATGCTCCTAAATGAGCGACAGTTGAGTCGGCCCGGACGCCGGCGGCTCCTGCGCGGGCTCGGAGGGCCGGATCCGGCGCGGCGTCTGCGCGCGCGTGGGCCCGATGCCGTACTCCTCGGCCAGTTCGTGCACCTGACGGGTGATCCGCCGCTGGTACCACTTCGGCGCGTACGAGCCGTCCGCGTACAGCCGCTCGTAGCGCGGCACCAGGTGCGGGTGGTGCCGCCCCAGCCAGGTCATGAACCACTCGCGGGCGCCGGGGCGCAGGTGCAGCACCAGCGGGGTGACCGACGTGGCGCCGGCCGCCGCGATCGCCTCGACCGTGGCCCGGAGCCGGTCCGGGTGGTCGCTGAGGAAGGGGATCACGGGCGCCATCAGCACCCCGCAGCCGATGCCGTGCTCGCCGAAGGCGCGTACGACGTCCAGACGCCGCTCCGGCGCGGGAGTGCCGGGCTCCACGGTGCGCCACAGTGCGGCGTCGGTGAAGCCGACCGACACCGAGATGCCGACGTCGGTCACCTCCGCGGCCTGCCGGATCAGGTCCAGGTCGCGCAGGATCAGCGTGCCCTTGGTCAGGATCGAGAAGGGGTTCGCGTGGTCGCGCAGGGCCGAGATGATCCCCGGCATCAGCCGGTAACGGCCCTCGGCGCGCTGGTAGCAGTCGACGTTGGTGCCCATCGCGATGTGCTCGCCCTGCCAGCGGTGCGAGCCGAGCTGGCGCCGCAGCAGCTCCGGCGCGTTGACCTTGACCACGATCTGGCTGTCGAAGCCGAGGCCCGTGTCGAGGTCGAGGTAGCTGTGCGTCTTGCGCGCGAAGCAGTACACGCACGCGTGCGTGCAGCCGCGGTAGGGGTTGACCGTCCACTGGAACGACATCCGGGAGACCGCCGGGACCCGGTTGATGATCGAGCGGGCCCGGATCTCGTGGAACGTGATCCCCCGGAACTCCGGCGAGTCGAACGTACGCGTCGTCACCGCGTCCGCGCCGAACAGCGCGGGATCGGCCCGGGTGTGTTCGGGGTCCACGGTGAGGTTCTCCCAGCGCATGACGCCTCCTCGGTAGCACTGACCACAGAATAGAACACATGTTCCCTTGATCGTGCGAGGGCGTTTTCCGAACGCGTTCGACCGGGTTCGGCCACCCCGATTTGGGCGGCCGGGCGGCGGGGTGGTTGGCTTGCCCCGACCCCCGAGCAACCAGGTCCTGGAGGAATGCGATGGCGCAGGTCGAGGCCACTACGGAGCGGATCGTCGCGGCTGACGCGGAGACGGTGTTCGACGCCCTCGCCGACTACAGCGGCACGCGCGCGAAGGTGCTCCCCGAGCAGTTCAGCGAGTACGAGGTCCGGGAGGGCGGTGACGGCGAGGGCACCCTCGTCCACTGGAAGCTCCAGGCCACCAGCAAGCGGGTGCGCGACTGCCTCCTGGAGGTCACCGAGCCCACCGACGGCGAACTCGTCGAGAAGGACCGCAACTCGTCCATGGTCACCACCTGGCGGGTCACCCCGGCCGGAGAGGGCAGGGCGCGGGTCGTCGTGACCAGCACCTGGACCGGTGCCGGCGGCATCGGCGGCTTCTTCGAGAGGACCTTCGCCCCCAAGGGCCTCGGCCGGATCTACGACGCCCTGCTCGCCCGGCTCGCCGCCGAGGTGGAGAAGTAGCCCCGACGAGTTCGAGGAGTAACCCTCGGCAAGTCGAGTAGCAGCCCCGTCAAAGGGCCTGTGTGCGGGGGCCGTTGCCGCTCCCGCACCGGTGCGGGCGATCCCCGTTCCGTTCGGTCCCGTGCCGTGGCTCGTCGCGCTCGCCCGTGGTTGTCGCTCTTGGGCTGAGCCGGGCCGTCCGGGCCGGGGCCGCACCGAGCGGGATCCGCAGCCCGGCCACGAGGGCTGACACCGCGACCGCGCGGGGTCGCACTCCGGTGCGCCCCCGCGCGGGCGAATTCCCGCGATGCCGCACATCGCGACAGGCCGTCCCCGTACGGTGGTGACGCTGGCACAGATCTTGCGGATCCGTGGGGAGAGAGGGCCTGGGCCATGGACCGTGGCACCGAGAGGGACACACCTCCCGGCCCCGCAGCGGGGCACGGCACGCGGACGGAAGCGGCCGAGCCCGGCCGGGTGCCCCTCGCCGTGGTCGTCGTCGACCGCGAGGGCCTCGTGTCCCACTGGAGCCGGGGCGCGGTACGCCTGTTCGGCGTCGCCAAGGAACAGGCCATCGGCCGTGCGGCGGTCGACCTGCTCCCCATATCGGGCGCCCTGCCGGGGGAGCCCGACACCGTCTCCTACGCCGTCGACGACGGCCTCGGCCCGGGCCTGGAGTTCTCCCTCGACGGAGGGCTCTCGTACCCCGCCGCCGGCCGTGCCCGGCTCGCCGCGCCCGCGGCCGACCGGGTCGACGTCCTGTGGTGGGCCTACCCGCTGGTCGGTCCCGGGCCCGAGCGGCTGCTCGTCCTCGCCGCCGACGCCGACGGACTGCGCCCGTCGGACGGGGAGTTCGAGCGCATCGCGCCCGGCTTCGCGCTGCACACCGACCTCCCCGGCGCGGAGGACCTGGCGCGCCGGCTGCCCGAGATCCTGCCCAGCATGAGCGTCGGCGAGAGCGCCCGCATCGTCGCCCAGGTCCTCGAACTCGGCTATCCCGTCCTGGAGTTCAGCCAGAACGACCGGGTGCCGGTCACCCCGGACTGGGGCGTGGCCCGGCGTGCGGAGCGCAAGGCCCGCCGGGCGCGGGCCGCGCGGGCCCTGGCCGCGGGCGAGCCCGTGCCGCGGGAACTGCGCGACGAGGGCGAGGACCTGGAGTACGCCGCCGTCCGCGAGCGTCTGGAGTTCCTCAACGAGGTCAGCGGCCGCATCGGCACCTCCCTCGATCTGGCGCGGACGATCGTCGAGGTCAGCAGGGCCGTGGTGCCCCGCTTCACCGACGTCGCCGGCACCTACCTGCGCGAACAGGTCGTGGCGGGCGAGGGCTTCCCGGACGGCGTGCCCGACACGACCACCATGTGGCACCGCGTGGCCCTGGAGCACACCGACGAGCCCGGCCGCTGGGACGACGTCGTGCCGGTCGGCGAGGCCATGCCCTTCCCGGCGCACACCCCGTTCTTCCAGTGCATGACCAGCGGCGAGCCGGTGCTCGTGCCGCGCATCTCCGAGGAGCTGGGCCACGCGATCGCCGCGCAGTTCGACAAGCGCGACATCCGGCCGCTCATCACCGGCCGCTCCATGCTGGTCGTCCCGCTCAAGGCGCGCAACGTCGTCCTCGGCTTCATGATCCTGCTGCGCCACCCGGAGCGGCCGGTCTTCAACGACATGGACCGCGTCACCGGCGCCGAACTCGCCGCCCGGGCGGCCCTCGTGCTCGACAACGCCCGTATGTACACCTTCCAGGAGAACGTCGCCGAGACGCTCCAGGACAGCATGCTGCCGCACATCCCGCCCCGGATGACCGGCTGCGACATCGCCACGCGCTACCTGCCGGGCACCCTGCTCGGGCGGGTCGGCGGCGACTGGTTCGACGCGGTGAAGCTGCACGGCGGGCGCACCGCGTTCGTCGTCGGCGACGTCATGGGACACGGTCTGAACTCGGCGGCGATGATGGGCCAGTTGCGCACGGCCGTGCAGACCATGGCCGGGCTCGACCTGCCGCCCGCGCAGCTGCTGCGCAACCTCGACGACCTCGCCCAGCGCCTCGGCGACAGCTACCTCGCGACCTGCCTGTACGCCGTGTACGACCCGGTCGCCGGCGAACTCCACCTCGCCAACGCCGGGCACATCCCGCCCGTCCTGGTCCGCGCCGCGGACGGCCGCAGCGAACTGCTGGACCTGCCCACGGGCGCGCCCATCGGCGTCGGCGGAGTGCCCTTCGAGGCGGTACGGGTGCGGGTGGAGCCCGGCGACCGGCTGGTGATGTGCACCGACGGGCTGGTCGAGGTGCGCGGCGAGGACATCGGCGTGGGACTGGCGACCCTGTGCGAGTCGGCCGCCCATCCGGCCGCGTCGATGGACGACGCCTGCGACACCATCATCCGCGCCCTCAACAACCGGGGCGGCCGCAAGGACGACGTCGCCCTGCTGATGGCCCGCCTGGGCGGCATCGCGCCCGACGACGTCGCCGAATGGACACTCGCCCTCGACCCGGCCCAGGCCGCCCGGGCCCGCGCGGTGGTCCGCGAGCAGCTGCACGACTGGGGGCTGGCCGGGCTCGCCGCCCCCGCCGAGCTCCTGGTCAGCGAACTGGTCACCAACGCCGTACGGCACTCCCACGCACGCCCCGTCCAGCTGCGTCTGGTGCGCGGCGACACCCTGCTGTGCGAGGTCGAGGACGACGACCACGAGCTGCCGACCCTCCTCGGCACGGGCCCGCTCGACGACGCCGGACGCGGACTGCGCGTGGTCAGCACCCTGTCCCGCGCGTGGGGCACCAGCCGGACCCGGGCCGGCAAGACGGTCTGGTTCGAGCTGACGCTGCCGCGCCGCTGAACACCCCCCGCTCGAAAGGGAGGTGAAGGATCGCGCCGTGTCCTTGTCGCCGTGACCGGGGCGCGGTACACCGTACTCGCCCGTCGCACCCGGCGGGATCCGTTCGCATCCTGGGGAGTTGGGCATGAGTGTGACGCGTCGGTACCGGGAGGCGTGGGAGGGGTTCTGGCGTGAGGCGCCGGAGGGACCGGGGGCGGTGTTCTGGGACGCGGAGCCGGCGCTGACCATCGGCCCGCACCTCGCCCTGTTCGAGCCGTACCTGGCCGATCCGGCGCTGCCGCTGGTGGACTTGGGCTGCGGCAACGGCACCCAGACCCGCTACCTCGCCGACCGCTTCCCGCGGGTCCTGGGCGCCGACCTGTCGGCGGCGGCCCTGGAGCACGCCCGGCGCGCCGACCCCGCGGGCCGTGCGGCCTACCGGCGGCTGGACGCCGCCGACAAGGGCGCCACGCAGACGCTGCACGCGGAGCTCGGCGACAGCAACGTCTACGTACGCGGGGTACTGCACCAGTGCGAGCCGGACGCCCGGCAGGACCTCGTCGACGGCACGGCCACGCTGGCCGGCGCCCGGGGCCGCGTCTTCCTGGTGGAGCCGTCCCAGGCCGCCAAACAGGTGCTGACGGGCCTGGCGAGCGGCCCGGACGGTCCCCCCGCCAAGCTCGCGCCGGTGTTCCGGCACGGCATCGCACCCGGCGAGGTCGCCGACGACGCCGTCCCCGCGCATCTGCGCGCGGCGGGTCTGACGGTCCTGGCGCGCGGTGAACTGCCCCTCGTCACCACGGAGTACCGTCCCGACGGCACCCGGATCGAGCTGCCGTCCACCTGGCTGGTCGCGGGGCGCGCCGCCTGACCGGAAGCGGTCTGTCCGGCGGCGTTCGCGCCGGGGTACGGTCACTCCTCTCCCGTCCGTGTGCACCTGCCCCGCCGTCCGGAGGACCGTCATGCCGCTGCCCCGGATGCGCACACTGATCGCCACGGCGGCGTCACTGCTGCTGCTCGGCACCTCCACCGGCGCCACCGCGGCGGCACCGGACCGCGACGGCGGCGTGTCGGCGAGCGTGCACACCGCCGGGCGGGTGCAGGACGCCGGGGACGTGCTGCGCTACAGCTGGCCCGGCGTGTACTTCGAGGGCCGGGTCCGCGGCACCGGCGTGGGCGTCGTGCTGGACGACCCGGCCGCCGACTACGACGTCAGCGTCGACGGCACCACCGTCGCCACCCTCGTCACCCCCGGGAGGACCACCCACTGGATCCGCGGCCTGCGCGACGGCGTCCACACCGTGCGGCTCGTCAAGCGCAACGACACGCCCTGGTCCACCAGCTCCTTCGGCGGCTTCCGCGCCGCGCCCGGCGGCGCCGTGCTGGCCCCGCCGGCCGCCCGCAGCCGCCAGATCGAGTTCATCGGCGACTCCCTCACCGCCGGCTACGGCAACCTCTCCGCCTCCCGCGACTGCGACGCCGAGCAGCTGGGGCGCACCACGAACGCCGACGTGGGCTACGGGGCCCTCACCGCCCGGCGGCTGGGCGCCGACCACCAGATCAACGCCTACTCGGGCCTGGGCATAGTGCGCAACTACGGCGGCGGCTCACCGGAGGTCACCTACCGCACCTTCTACGACCGGGCCCTGCTGAACGAGCCGGACGACGTCTGGCACAACCCGGGCACCTGGCGGCCCCGGCTGGTCGTCGTCCACCTCGGCACGAACGACTTCTCCACCCCGCCCGGCCCGGACGAGCCGTGGACCGACGAGAGCCTCGCCGCCGCCTACCGCGGCGCCTACAGCGGCTTCCTGGAGAAGCTGCGCTCGCGCTACGGCCCCCGCACGACCCTGGTGGCCGTCGGCGCCGGCTCCTTCACCGGCCAGGTCGAGCAGGTCGTCCGGGAGCGCAACGGCGCCGGGGACCGCGGGGTCCACCACTGGCCCCTGGACGCCACCGGCCTGGACTTCACCGGCTGCCACTGGCACTACTCGGCCCGCGACCACCGGCTCCTCGCCGACCGGCTCACCGCGTTCCTGGCCGGCCTGCCGATACGATGGTGACCGCCTCGTAGCCGGTCGCGCCCGCAGCGCGTAACGTGACGAACCATGAAGATCTGCACCCGGGACGGCTCGTCATGAGAATCCTCATCAGCGCCGACATGGAGGGCGCCACGGGAGTCACCTGGCCCGACGACGTGCTGCCGGGCGCCTCGCAGTGGGAGCGCTGCCGCGCGCTGTTCACCTCCGACGTCAACGCCGCCGTCCTCGGCTTCTACGACGGCGGCGCCGACGAGGTGATCATCAACGAGGCGCACGCGACGATGCGCAACCTGCTGCTGGAGCAACTGGACGAGCGGGCGCAGCTGCTCACCGGCCGGCACAAGGCGCTGTCCATGGTGGAGGGCGTGCAGCACGGCGACGTCGACGGCGTCGCGTTCGTCGGCTACCACGCGGGCGCCGGCATGGAGGGCGTCCTGGCGCACACCTACCTCGCCAACTCCATCACCGGCGTGTGGCTGAACGACGTACGGGCGAGCGAGGGACTGCTCAACGCCCGTGTCGTCGCCGAGTACGGGGTGCCCGTCGTGCTGGTCACCGGCGACGACGTGGCCTGCGAGGACGCGCTCGGGTACGCGCCCGGGGCGCTCAAGGTCGCCGTCAAGGACCATGTGTCGCGGTACGCGGCCGTCTGCCGCACCCCGGCCAGGACCGCGGCCGACATCCGGGCCGCCGCCAAGGAGGCCGCCGCGCTGGCGGTCCGTCACGAACCCGTGCGGGGCGGCCCGTTCACCGTCGCCGTCGAGTTCGACGCGGAGCACCTGGCCATGGGCGCCACCGTGGTGCCCGGGGTGGAGCGGATCGGGGAGCGCAAGGTGGCCTGCACGAGCGCGACCATGTACGACGGCATCCGCGCGTTCAAGGCGGTCACCACGATCGTCGCGGCCGCGGTGGAGGAGCAGTATGGCTGAGCAGACGGACCAGCGGGCGCTGGACGAGGTCGTGACGTTCACGTCCGACCTGATCAGGATCGACACCACCAACCGGGGCGGCGGCGACTGCCGGGAGCGGCCCGCCGCCGAGTACGCCGCGGCGCGACTCGCCGAGGCCGGCGTCGAGCCGACGCTGCTGGAGCGCACCGAGGGCCGCACCAACGTCGTCGCCCGCGTCGAGGGCACCGACCCGGGGGCCGACGCGCTGCTGCTCCACGGCCATCTCGACGTCGTGCCCGCCGCGGCCGCCGACTGGAGCGTCCACCCGTTCTCCGGGGAGATCCGCGACGGGGTGGTCTGGGGGCGCGGCGCCGTCGACATGAAGAACATGGACGCGATGATCCTGGCCGTCGTCCGTGCCTGGGCCCGGCTGGGCGTGCGGCCCCGCCGGGACATCGTCGTCGCCTTCACCGCGGACGAGGAGGCCAGCGCCGAGGACGGCTCCGGGTTCCTCGCCGACCGGCACGCCGGCCTGTTCGAGGGCTGCACCGAGGGCATCAGCGAGTCGGGCGCCTTCACCTTCCACGACGGCGAGGGCCGGCAGATCTACCCGATCGCGGCCGGGGAACGCGGCACCGCCTGGCTGAAGCTCACCGCGCGCGGACGCGCCGGGCACGGCTCCAAGGTGAACCGGGACAACGCGGTGACCCGGCTCGCGGCCGCGATCACCCGGATCGGCGAGCACGAGTGGCCGCTGCGCCTCACCGCGACCGTCCGTGCCGCGCTCACCGAACTCGCCGCGCTGCACGGCATCGACAGCGACCTCACCGACGTCGACGCGCTGCTCGAGAAGCTGGGCCCGGCCGCGAAGCTCGTCGAGTCGACCGTGCGCAACAGCGCCAACCCGACGATGCTGGACGCCGGTTACAAGGTCAACGTGATCCCCGGGGAGGCCGTGGCGTACGTGGACGGCCGCTGTCTGCCCGGCTGCGAGGAGGAGTTCCGCAGCACCCTCGACCGGCTCACCGGGCCGGACGTGGAGTGGGAGTTCCACCACCGCGAGGTCGCCCTCCAGTCGCCGCTGGACTCGCCGACGTACGCCCGGATGAAGGCCGCGGTGGAGGAGTTCGCCCCGGAGGGGCACGTGGTGCCGTACTGCATGTCCGGCGGCACCGACGCCAAGCAGTTCTCGCGCCTCGGCATCACCGGCTACGGCTTCACGCCGCTGAGGCTTCCGGAGGGCTACGACTACGCCGCGATGTTCCACGGGGTCGACGAACGGGTACCGGTCGAGGCGCTGCACTTCGGCGTCCGCGTGCTCGACCGGTTCCTGCGGACGGCCTGAACGAGTGGGGGAGACGGTGCGGACGCTGGCGTACGGGGCCTGGCCCTCGCCGATCGACGCGGCGACGGCCGCCGCCCGCGACGGGCACCCGGAGTACGTGGGTTTCGTCGGCGACGAGGTGTGGTGGACGGAGCCGCGCCCCGCCGAGGGCGGCCGGCGCACCCTGGTGCGGCGGCACGCGGACGGCCGGGAGGAGCCGCTGCTGCCCCCGCCGTGGAACGTGCGCAGCCGGGTCATCGAGTACGGCGGGCACCCCTGGGCCGCCGTGCCGGGCGACGACGGCCCGACGGCGGTGTTCGTGAACTTCGCCGACCAGCGGCTGTACCTCTTCCGGCCGGGCCGCGAGCCGCGTGCGCTGACGCCCCTGTCCCCGGTGGGCGGGGGCCTGCGCTGGGCGGAGCCGCTGCCGCTGCCCGAGCGGGGCGAGGTGTGGTGCGTGCTGGAGGAGTTCACCGGCGACGGGCCCACGGACGTGCGCCGCGTCCTGGCCGCCGTACCGCTGGACGGGTCCGCCGCACAGGACCGCGGCGCCGTGCGCGAACTCACCGACGACCGGCACCGGTTCGTCACCGGCCCGAAGCTCTCGCCGGACGGGCGGCGGGCGGTGTGGCTCGCCTGGGACCATCCGCGCATGCCGTGGGACGGCACCGAGCTGGTCCTGGCCGGCATCCGCCCCGACGGCACCCTGCACGGCGCCCGGACCGTCGCGGGCGGGCCGGGCGAGGCCATCGCCCAGGCCTGCTTCACCCGCGACGGCCGCCTGCTGTACGCGAGCGACCGCTCCGGCTGGTGGAACCTCTACCTCGACGGGGAGCCGGTGTGCCCGCGCGAGGAGGAGTTCGGCGGACCGCTGTGGAAGCTGGGGTCGGCCTGGTTCGCCCCGCTGGAGAGCGGACTGGTCGCCGTCGTGCACGGCCGGGGCGCCACCGCCCTCGGCGTCCTGGACCCGGAGACGGGCGAGGTCGTCGACGCGGCCGGACCCTGGACCGAGTTCGCCCCCACCCTCGCCGCCCACGGCGAGCGGGTCGTCGCGGTCGGGGCCAGCCCGCGCAGCGCCCACGAGGTCGTCGAGCTCGACACCCGCACCGGCCGCGCCCGCGTCATCGGCGCCGAGCACGACGACGCCGTGGACCCCGCGTACTACCCCGAGCCGCAGATCCGCACCTTCACCGGCCCGGACGGCCGCGACATCCACGCCCACGTCTACCCGCCCCACCACCCCGGCTGCGTCGCGCCCGGCGACGAGCTGCCGCCGTACGTCGTCTGGGCGCACGGCGGGCCCACCGGCCGGGCACCGCTGGTGCTGGACCTGGAGATCGCCTACTTCACCTCGCGCGGCATCGGCGTGGCCGAGGTCAACTACGGCGGCTCCACCGGATACGGCCGTGACTACCGCGAGCGGCTGCGCGAGCAGTGGGGCGTCGTGGACGTCGAGGACTGCGCCGCCGTCGCCCTGGCCCTCGCCGACGAGGGCACCGCCGACCGCGACCGGCTCGCCGTGCGCGGCGGCAGCGCGGGCGGCTGGACCGCGGCCGCCTCGCTCACCACGACCGGCGTCTACGCCTGCGGCACCATCAAGTACCCGATCCTCGACCTCGCCGGGTGGGGCGCGGGCGAGACCCACGACTTCGAGTCGCGGTACCTGGAGAGCCTGATCGGCCCGCTCGCCGAGGTGCCCGCGCGCTACGCGGAGCGCTCGCCCGCCACCCACGCCGACCGCCTGGACGTGCCGTTCCTGCTGCTGCAGGGACTCGACGACGTGATCTGCCCGCCCGTCCAGTGCGAGCGGTTCCTGGCCCGGCTCGGGGACCGCGAGGTGCCGCACGCCTACCTCGTCTTCGAGGGGGAGGGCCACGGCTTCCGCAGGGCGGAGACCATGGTGCGCGCCCTGGAGGCCGAACTCTCCCTGTACGCCCAGGTGTTCGGCCTGAAACCGCCCGGCGTCCCGACCCTGGAGCTCGGCAGGTGAGACCGCTCGTCCGGCCGCCCCGGCTCGCCCCCGGCGCCCGTGTCGCCGTCGTCGCCCCCAGCGGGCCGGTGCCCGAGGAGCGGTTGCAGGCCGGTCTCGACGTCCTGCGCGGCTGGGACCTCGACCCCGTGGTGGCGCCCCATGTGCTGGGCCGGCACGGCACGTTGGACTACCTGTCGGCCACGGACGCGCAGCGGGCGGCCGATCTGCAGCAGGCCTGGTGCGACCCGTCGGTCTCCGCGGTGCTGTGCGCCCGGGGCGGCTACGGCGCGCAGCGCATGGCCGACCTGCTGGACTGGGACGCGATGCGGGCGGCGGGCCCGAAGGTGTTCGCCGGGTTCAGCGACATCACGGTCCTGCACCAGGCCTTCGCGACCCGGCTGGGCCTGGTCACCCTGTACGGGCCCGCGGCCGCCGGTGTCGACTTCCTGAAGAACGCCCGCGCCCAGGAGCACCTGCGGGCCACCCTCTTCGCACCCGAGTCGGTGCGGACCCTCACCGCCGTGCCCCCGGGCGGCAGTCCGCTCGTGCCCGGCCGGGCCAGGGGCGTCACCCTGGGCGGCTGCCTGAGCCTGCTCGCGAGCGACCTCGGCACCCCGCACGCCCACACCGGGGCCCGGGGCGCTCTGCTGCTCATGGAGGACGTCGGCGAGAGCCCGTACCGGCTGGACCGCTACCTGACCCAACTCCTGCGCTCCGGCTGGCTGGACGGCGTCGCCGGGATCGCACTGGGCTCCTGGGCGGCCTGCGGGCCCTACGAGGTGCTGCGCACGGTCCTGGCCGACCGGCTCGGCGGGCTGGGGGTGCCGGTGGTGGAGGAGTTCGGGTTCGGGCACGGCGAGGGCGCGCTGACGATGCCGCTCGGCGTCCCGGCCGAACTGGACGCCGACGCGGGCACGTTGACGCTCGACGTGCCCGCCCTGAGCTGAACGGGCCGCCGCTGAAACCGCGTCAAGAAACCTCCGTTTCGGTGATTGACGGCATCTGACACGTGTCACACGATGACTACCGGCCGGTACCTACCGGTCGGTATCCGGGTTGTCCCCACCGTGGAGGTCCGAGTGTCCCGACGCGTGCCCAGATTCCGCGCACCCCTCGCTCTCGCTCTGGGCGCCGCCCTGGCCGTCCCGCTCACCCTCCCCCCGCCCGCGACCGCCGCCGGCTCCTCCACGGTCACGCCGCTGACGTTCACCGTCCGGGCGGGCGAGCGCACCTGCACGATCGACGCCGACCTGTACCGCCCCGCGGGCGCCGACCGCGACCACCCGGCGCCCGCCGTGCTCGCCACGAACGGCTTCGGCGGCAGCAAGACCGACGGCTCCACGGACACCATCGGCAAGGCCTTCGCCGCGCGCGGATACGTCTCGCTCGTCTACTCGGGGCTCGGATTCGGCCGCAGCGGCTGCCTCATCTCCCTCGACGACCCGGCCATCGACGGCGCCGCCGCCTCCCGGCTCGTCGACTTCCTCGGCGGTGAACGCGCCGCCGACGACGGCACCACCGCCGACTTCGTCACCCTCGACGCCCCGGGGGACCCGCGCGTCGGCATGATCGGCGGCTCCTACGGCGGCGCCGTCCAGCTCGCCACGGCCGCCGTCGACCACCGCCTCGACGCCCTCGTCCCGATGATCACCTGGAACGACCTGGCGTACTCGCTCGACCCCAACAGCGCCGCCGGCAGCCGGCACGTGCCCGGCGCCTTCAAGTGGCAGTGGACCAACGGCTTCTACCTCATCGGCGAGGGACAGCCGCTGCTCCAGCCGAGCCTCGACCCGTCCCGCGTCAACTCCCTGGCCTGCCTGCACTTCGTCACCGAGGCCTGCCGGACCGTGCGGACCCTCAACTCCGGGCGCTACCCAGCCGACCGCACCGCCGAGCTGCTCGCCTTCGCCCGCCGCGTCTCCCCGGTGTCCTACCTCCACCGGGTCCGCACCCCCACCCTGCTGGTCCAGGGGCAGGCCGACACGCTCTTCAACCTCAACGAGGCGACGGCGACGTACCGGACCCTCAGGGCGCAGGGCACGCCCGTGAAGATGATCTGGCAGTCCTGGGGGCACAGCGCCGGCATCCCCGCGGGCGCCACCGGCGAACTCGACCTGTCCCGGGGCAACCTGGAGACCAGCTACGTCGGACGGCGCGTCCTCGCCTGGTTCGACCGGCACCTGCGCAAGCGGGCCCACACCGACACCGGACCGGCCTTCGCCTACTACCGCGACTGGATCACCGACCCGGACCGCACCTACGCCACCGCCGGCCGACTGCCCGCCCTCAGCCGCACGCTGTACCTCTCCGGCGACGGCAGGCTCGTCGGCCACCGCGGCGACGTGGTCCGGGGCAGCCGGAGCTACACCAACTTGCCGACCCCGACGAGCCATTCGGAGAGCTCCCTGGCCGGGCTCCTCGGCGTGCCGGACACCCCGCCCCGCGACCTGAAGGGCACCTACGCCGACTGGACGAGCGCGCCCCTGGAACGGCCCCTCGACGTCGTCGGCGCCCCCCGGGCCACGCTCAGGGTCGTCTCCCCGCGCGCCGAGCGCGCCCAGACCTCCGGCGACGCCGCCGACAAGCTGGTCCTGTTCGCCAAGCTCTACGACGTCGCCCCCGACGGCAGCCGCACGCTGGTGCGCCGGCTGGTCGCCCCGGTCCGCGTGCCGGACGTGACCAGGAGCTTCACGGTCACCCTGCCCGGCATCGTGCACCGGTACGAGGCCGGACACCGGCTGCGGTTCGTGATCGCGGCGAGCGACGACGCGTACTTCGGCAACCGCGGCATCAAGCCGGTGACCGTCGTCAGCGGACCGCGCGACACCGGTGTGCTCCGGCTGCCCGTCACCGGCCCCTGACCGGGGCGGACCGAAGGGACACCGGTGACGCGGTTACTGTGGCGGGGTGCCGCACACCGCATCCCGTCACCTCGCCGAAGGCCCCCGGGTGGGCCTGCGCCCCTTCACCCACGCGGACGCCGCCGAGTTCACCGCCCGCGCCCGGGAGAGCAAGGACCTGCACCACCCGTGGCTCTTCCCGCCCCTGACCGCCCAGGCCTACGCCGCCTACGCGGGCCGGCTGATCGAGGACCCCACCAAGGCCGGGTTCCTGGTGTGCGAGAAGGACAGCGGCGCCCTCGCCGGGTTCATCAACATCAACAACATCGTCGAGGGCGGCTTCCAGTGCGGCGCCCTCGGCTACGGCGCCTTCGCGCACGCCGCCGGACGCGGGCTGATGCGCGAAGGGCTCGACCTCGTCGTGCGGCACGCCTTCGGCCCGATGCGGCTGCACCGGCTGGAGATCAACGTCCAGCCGCGCAACACCGCGTCGATCGCGCTGGCCCGCCGCTGCGGGTTCCGCCTGGAGGGCTTCTCGCCGAAGATGCTCTTCGTCGACGGAGCCTGGCGCGACCACGAGCGCTGGGCGATCACCAGCGAGATGATCGAGGGGCCGGGGAGGCGCCGGCCCGGCCCCGGGCCCGCTCAGGCCTGACGGTCGACGTACTCGTAGACCGACCCGTCCGGATGCAGCGCGATCAGGTTGCGGCCCGCCGGGGAGGCGATGGGGCCGGCGACGATGTGGGCGCCCAGCTCGGTGAGGACCTTGTGGGTCTCCTCCACGTCCGTCACGGCGATCGTCGCGGCGACCTTGCGCAGCACCTCCAGCTCGGCCGGCGGACCGCTCATCAGCAGGAAGCAGCCGATCGCCGCCACCTGGACCCCGCGCCGCTCGAAGCGCTGGGCTCTGCCGCCCGCCAGCCGCTCGTAGAAGGGGATCGCGGTCTCGAGGTCGTCGACGCAGACGCGCAGGGTCGCACCCAGAATCTCCATGAGGACGAGCCTAGTTACGCGCAGGGGGCCGAGGGTACCCGGTCGCCCATGAAGCCGATGGATCACCTGGAGCATCTGGACAGGCACCTGGTCGACGAACTGGCACAGGTGGCACGTGAGACCGTACGGGACGAACTGCGCGAGCAGACCCGCAAGCAGCGCCGCAAGGCCGCGCTGTACGCCGCGTCCGGCGCCTTGGCCCTGTACGCGGGCGCGGCCCTCGCGCTCGCCGTGGGCCTGGCGCTCGCCCTCGGCCTGCCCGACTGGGCCGCGGCGCTGATCACCGCCGCCGTCCTGGCCGTCTCGGCGTTCGTGCTGCGCTCGATGGCCCGGCCGTCCCGCCCGGGTGCCGGGCACACGGCCGACGGGGTCCCGGGGCACGAGGGCGCCGGTCAGGCCGCCGCCGCGGCCGGTGGCCTGCCCTACCCGCCCGTGCCGCCGGCCCCGCCCGCCGCGGGCGCCACGGACGCCGTGCCCCCGCCGCCGGCGCAGGCCCCGGACGTACCGCGCCGCGAGGGGTGAGACCGGTGCGCGCGCCCCGCACCCCGCACCGGCGCGGCCGGGTGGTCGTGGTGACCGGAGCCAGCGGCGGCATCGGACGGGCCACGGCCCGGGCCTTCGCCGCCCGCGGCGACAAGGTCGCCCTGCTCGCACGTGGGCGTGAAGGGCTCGCCGCCGCGGCGGACGACGTGCAGCGCGCCGGGGGAGAGGCGCTCGTCGTCGGCGTGGACGTCTCCGACGCCCAGGCCGTCGAGGACGCCGCCCAGCAGGTCGCCGACGCCTTCGGGCACATCGACGTCTGGGTCAACAACGCCTTCACCGGTGTGCTCGCGCCGTTCACGGAGGTCTCCCCGGAGGAGTTCCGCCGCGTCACCGAAGTGACGTACCTGGGCTACGTGTTCGGCACCCGGGCCGCGCTGCGGCACATGCTGCCGCGGGACCGCGGCACGATCGTGCAGGTCGGCTCCGTCCTCGCCTACCGGGGCATCCCGCTGCAGTCGGCGTACTGCGGGGCCAAACACGCGATCCAGGGGTTCAACGAGTCCCTGCGCTGCGAGCTGCTGCACGCCCGCAGCGGAGTGCGCACGACGATGGTGCAGCTGCCGGGCGTCAACACCCCCCAGTTCGACTGGGTGCTGAACCGGATGCCGGGCCGGGCTCGCCCCGTCGCGCCCGTGTACCAGCCGGAGGTCGCGGCCCGCGCCGTCGTGCACGCGGCGTCGCACGCCCGGCGCCGCGAGTACTGGGTGGGCGGCGCCGCGGTCGCGGCGCTCCTCGCCAACGCCGTCGCCCCCGGGCTGCTGGACCGCTACCTGGCCCGCACCAACGTCGACGCCCAGCAGGACGACGGCCCGCACGACGGGCCCGCGAACCTGTGGGTCCCGGCGGACGGGCCGCACGGCAGGGACTTCGGGGCGCACGGGCGCTTCGACCACGAGGCCAAGGGCCGCAGCCCGCAGCAGTGGCTGTCGCGTCACCGGGGATGGCTGGGCGCCGCGCTGACCGCCGGGGCCGGCGCCCTCGCGGCGCGCAGGCTGGCCGGTCCGGTCCGCCGCTAGAGCCGGACCGGACCGCCCGCGCCGTCTCCGACGCCGACGCCGTCACCGTTGCCGTTGCCGTCGCCGTCGAGGAAGCGGAGCAGGACCGCCGCCTCCTCCCGGAGCCGCGCGGCCCTGTCCGCGTGCGCGGGCGAGGTCAACCGGTCTGCCGCGTCCAGCCGTTCGGCCGCCTCGGCGCGGACGATGTCCAGCACGTCGCTCTCGCTCAGCTCGCGCCGGTCCGCCTCGGTGGCACCGGCGCCGGCCGGCGAGGCCTCCAGGGCCGCGGCACCGGGCACCGTCTCGCCCACGGGCACCGCCCCGGCGTTGTCCAGGGCGGCCAGCGCACCGCGCAGGGCGCTCACCGCGGCCCTGTCACGGGCACGCATCGCGGCGGGAAGGGCGTCACGCAGACGCAGGCGCACAGACATGCCGGCGACTCTAGGCGACCCGGTACCGCTCCACCTCCTGATTTCGCAGCGTGAGCCCGTGGCCCACGCCCTGCGTCGGACGGACCGTGCCGCCCGTGGGGTCCAGAGCGCCGTCGAAGAACATGTCCTCGATGCGGACGTGGTCGTGGAACCACTCGACGTGGCGGAGGTTGGGGATCGAGGCGCAGGCCGCCGCGTGGGCGTGCGGGGCGCGGTGCGCGGAGACCTCCAGTCCGTGGGCGTGCGCCAGGGCCGCCGCGCGCAGGAACCCGGTCAGGCCGCCGCAGCGCGTCGCGTCCACCTGGAGGCAGTCGACCGACCCGGACGTGATCATCCGGGCGAAGCAGGGCAAGTCGAAGCCGTACTCCCCGGCCGCCACGTCACTGACCACCGCGTCGCGCACCTGCCGCAGCCCCGTCAGGTCGTCCGAGGACACCGGCTCCTCGAACCAGCCCACGCCGTGCTCCGCGAGGGCGTGGCCGACCCGCACCGCCTGCTTGCGGGCGTAGGCGCCGTCGGCGTCGACGTACAACTCGGCCCCGTCGCCGATCACATGGCGTGCCGCCCGGACGCGGTGCAGGTCACGCGCGACCTCGCGGCCCCACCCCTCCCCGATCTTGATCTTCACGCGCGGGATGTGCTGCCCGTGCACCCAGCCGTGCAGCTGCGCGGCCAGATGCGTGTCGTGGTACGTCGTGAAACCTCCGCTGCCGTACACCGGCACGCGCTCGCCGCGCACGCCCAGCAGCCGGGCCAGCGGCAGTTCCAGCAGCCGGGCCTTCAGGTCCCACAGGGCGATGTCCAGCGCCGAGACGGCGCAGGAAGCGATGCCCGGGCGGCCGATGTCGCGCACCGCGTGCCCCATGGCGTCGTGCGCGGCCGGGATGTCCAGGGCGCTCATGCCCTCGACGAGCGGCGCGAGCTGCCGCGAGAGCACGTCGGCGACGGCCGGCGGGCCGTACGTCCAGCCCGTGCCCGTCTCGGCGCCCGCGGCGACCTCGCAGACCACCACGGGCGTCACCTCCCAGGCCAGCGTGCCGTCGGCCTCGGGCGCGTCGGTCGGCACCGTGTAGACGGAGACGACGGGACGGTGCAGTCTCATCGCGCGCTCCGTCCTCGTCAGAGGCCCTGCTGGAGCTGCGGCAGCACCTTCGTACGGTAGAAGTCGAAGAAGCCGCGCAGGTCGGGGCCGATCTGGTTGACGTAGACCCGGTCGAAGCCGGCGTCGGCGAACTGCTTCAGCTCCGCGACGTGCTCGTCCACGTCGTCGCCGCACACCCGGTTCGCGCGCACCATGTCCTCGGTGACCAGCTGCTGCGCCTGCTCGAAGTGCCTCGGGGAGGGCAGCACCTGCCCCAGCTCGCCCGGCAGCTGCTCGTTCGCCCAGAGCCGGTGCACCGTGCGCACGGCCTCGTCCCTGTCGGTGCCGTAGCAGACCTTGGTGCCGCCGCTGACCAGCTTCCCGCCGCCCCCGCCCTTGCGGTACTGCTCCACCATCGTCTCGTCCGGCATGACCGTGATGTAGCCGTCGCCCACGCGGGCGGCGAGCTTGGTCGCCGCCGGGCCGAAGCCGGAGATGTCGATCGGGATCGGCTCGTCCGGGAGCGTGTACAGCCGGGCGTTCTCCACGGTGTAGTACGGGCCGCGGTGGTTGACCTCCTCGCCGGTGAACAGCCGGCGCATCACCTGGATGGCCTCCTCCAGCATCTCCAGCCGGACGTGGGCCGGTGGCCAGGGATCGCCCAGGATGTGCTCGTTGAGCGCCTCGCCGGAGCCGACGCCGAGCCGGAAGCGGTTGCCCGTCATCACCGCGCTGGTCGCGGCGGCCTGGGCCACCACCGCCGGGTGCATCCGCACGGTCGGGCAGGTCACCGCCGTCTCGATCGGCAGGGACACCGCCTCCGACAGCGCACCGATCACGGACCACACGAACGGGCTCTGGCCCTGCTCGTCGTTCCACGGGTGGTAGTGGTCGGAGATCCACAGCGCCTGGAAGCCGGCCTGCTCGGCCATCCGCGCCTGCTCGATCAGCTCGGCCGGTCCGTACTGCTCGCACGAGAGGAAGTAACCGTAGTCGGCCATGGGGGAGTGCCTCCGCGACGTGGGCGGTCCGTATCCCGCACCGGGTTTCCCGGGCGCGGGTCCGGAAACCGTCGCGTCCGGCCCGATGGGCACCCGCGGACGTTTGGGTGCCCTGGCCAGGGGGACGCGGAAGGCTTCCGAGGTACGCGACAGCGCCGGAGGCGAGTCAACCGTGAGTCGACCCCGCATCGTGATCGTCGGTGCCGGCTTCGCCGGATACCGCACGGCCCGCACCCTGTCCCGGCTCACCCGGGGCCGGGCCCACATCACCCTGCTGAACCCGACCGACTACTTCCTGTATCTGCCCCTGCTGCCCCAGGTCGCCGCCGGCATCCTGGAGCCGCGCCGGGTCACGGTCTCCCTGTCGGACTCGCTGCCGAACGTCCGGCTCGTCCTGGGCGGGGCCGACCGGATCGACCTCGACGACCGGGCCGTGCACTACACCGGGCCCGAGGGCGAGGACGGCACGCTCGCCTACGACCGGCTGGTGCTCGCCGCGGGCAGCGTGAACAAGCTGCTGCCCATCCCCGGCGTCGCCGAGCACGCGCACGGCTTCCGGGGGCTGCCCGAGGCGCTGTACCTGCGCGACCACGTGACACGGCAGGTGGAGCTGGCCGCCGGGGCCGACGACGGCGACACCTGCGCCGCGCGCTGCACCTTCGTGGTGGTGGGCGCCGGCTACACCGGGACCGAGGTCGCCGCCCACGGGCAGATGTTCACCGACGCGCAGGTCCGCAGGCATCCGCTGCGGCAGGGCATGCGGCCGCGCTGGATGCTGCTCGACGTGGCGCCGCGGGTGCTGCCCGAGATGGACGAGAAGCTGTCCGCCACCGCCGACCGGGTGCTGCGGCAGCGGGGCGTGGACGTGCGGATGGGCACCTCCGTGAAGGAGGCCACGCACGAGGGCGTCGTGCTGACCGACGGCGAGTTCGTCGCGACCCGGACGCTGGTGTGGTGCGTGGGCGTACGGCCCGATCCGCTGGTCGAGTCCCTGGGGCTGCCGATGGAGAAGGGGCGGCTGCTGGTCGACCCGCATCTGCAGGTGCCGGGCCGGCCCGAGCTGTACGCGTGCGGTGACGTGGCGGCGGTGCCCGATCTGGAGAAGCCGGGCAGCTACACGCCGATGACCGCGCAGCACGCCTGGCGGCACGGCAAGGTCGCGGCCGAGAACGTGGCCGCGTCGCTGGGTCTTGGCGGGGCGCGCAAGCCCTACCGCCACCGTGACCTGGGCTTCGTCGTCGACCTGGGTGGTGCGAAGGCCGCGGCGAACCCGCTCGGTGTGGCCCTGTCCGGCGTACCGGCGGGCGTGGTCACCCGTGGCTACCACCTCGCCGCGATGCCCGGCAACCGCGTCCGGGTCGCCGCCGACTGGCTGCTGGACGCGGTGCTGCCGCGCCAGGCCGTGCAGTTGGGGCTGGTGCGGTCCTGGTCGGTGCCGCTGGACACGTCGTCCCCCGAGGTGGCCCGGGTGCCGGGCGGACCGGGCCGGCGGCAGGAGGCCGACGCCCGGTCCGGACCGGGGGCGGCGCTCGAGTCGGACATCCACGACTCCGGGACCGGCACGCCCGGCTCCCACGACAGGCAGACCGGCACGGCGGAGCCCGGCGAGGGCGGCCGTGCCGGCGACGAGCCCGCGAAGGGGCACCCCGGGTCCGGGACGACGCAGGTGCGGCCCGGACCCGGGGCCGCGCGGCTGCAACCGACCGAGGCCGACACGGCGAAGGGCCGCCCGGCCCGTGACCAGGGCGAACGGCAGGACACGGGCGGCGCGCAGCTACGTCCGACGGAGGCCGACACGGCGAAGGGCCGCCCGGCCGAGCCGTCCCCGCCGCCGCGTGCCGCCGCCAACGACCGGCCGGATCCGGAGCCGGCCGGGAGGGGCGGTGAGCCGGTGAGGGATCGCCCGGGTGACGAGCCTGCCAAGAGCCAGCCGGGCGGCGAGCCGGCCAGCAATCAGCCGGGCGGCGAGCCGGCCAAGAGCCAGCCGGGCGGCGAGCCGGCCAAGAACCAGCCGGGCGGCGAGCCTGCCAGGAATCAGCCAGGCCGCGAGCCCGCCGGGAACCAACCCGGCGGCGAGCCCACTGCCAGCCGGCAGGGTGACGAGACCGCGCGGAGCCGGCCGGGTAGCGAGCCGGCCAGGAATCAACCGGGCGGCGAGCCGGCCAGGAATCAGCCGGGCAGCGAGCCCGCCAAGAGCCAGCCGGGCGGCGAGCCGGCCAAGAACCAGCCAGGCCGCGAGCCCGCCAGGAATCAGCCCGGTGGCGAGCCCGCCAAGAATCAGCCCGTTCCCTCCCCCCAGCCCCCGCCCCACCAGCCCCCGCCGGGGCCCGGTACCGCTCCCGGCCCCGTCAAGCGGGACGGCGTTCCCGACGACTCCGCGAAAGGAGACTCATGAACACCGGTGAACTCACCGAACTCGGCCGGCAGCTGCGCGTGGACAGTGTGCGCGCGGCCGCCGCCGCGGGCTCCGGGCATCCGACGTCCTCGATGTCCGCCGCGGACCTGGTGGCCGTGCTGCTCGCCCGCCACTTCCGCTACGACTTCGAGCGCCCGGCCCACCCCGGCAACGACCGCTTCGTCCTGTCCAAGGGCCACGCCTCGCCGCTGCTGTACGCCGCGTACAAGGCGGCCGGCGCCATCGACGACGAGGAACTGCTCACCTTCCGCAAGCTGGGCAGCCGCCTGGAGGGGCACCCCACCCCGCAGCGCCTGCCGTGGGTCGAGACGGCCACCGGCTCCCTCGGGCAGGGGCTGCCCGTCGGCGTGGGGATCGCGCTGGCGGGCCAGCGGCTGGACCGCACCGGGTACCGCACCTGGGTGCTGTGCGGCGACAGCGAGCTGGCCGAGGGGTCCGTCTGGGAGGCCGCCGAGTACGCCGGGCATGAGCACCTCGACAACCTCACCGTGATCGTGGACGTCAACCGGCTCGGCCAGCGCGGCCCCACCCGGCACGGTCACGACCTGGACGCCTACGCCCGGCGCTTCCAGGCCTTCGACTGGCACACCATCGAGATCGACGGCCACGACGTGGACGCCGTCGACCGCGCCTACGGAGAGGCCGCCTCCACCAAGGGCCAGCCCACCGCGATCCTCGCCCGGACCCTCAAGGGCAAGGGCGTCGAGGCCGTCCAGGACCGCGAGGGCCTGCACGGCAAGCCGCTGCCGGAGGCCGAGGACGCCGTCGCCGAACTCGGCGGGCCCCGTGACATCCGCGTCCGGGTGCAGGAGCCGCCCGCCACCCGCATGCTGCACTCCGTGCAGACCGGGAACTTCGAGCTCCCCACCTGGGACAAGGGCGACGAGGTCGCCACCCGCGACGCCTTCGGCCAGGCCCTGACCGCGCTCGGCACCGGCCGCGGCGACATCGTCGCCCTGGACGGCGAGGTCGGCGACTCCACCCGCGCCGAGTTCTTCGCCAAGGAGCACCCTGACCGCTACTTCGAGTGCTACATCGCCGAGCAGCAGCTGGTCGCCTCCGCGGTGGGGCTCGCCGCCCGCGGCTGGGTGCCGTACGCCGCCACGTTCGCGGCGTTCCTGACCCGGGCGTACGACTTCATCCGCATGGCGTCCGTCAGCGGCTCCGGCATCAACCTCGTCGGCTCCCACGCGGGTGTCGCCATCGGCCAGGACGGGCCCAGCCAGATGGGCCTGGAGGACCTGGCGATGATGCGGGCGGTGCACGGCTCGACCGTGCTGTACCCCTGCGACGCCAACCAGACCGCGCGGCTGGTCGGCGCCATGGCCGGTATGGAGGGCATCCGCTACCTGCGCACCTCGCGCGGCGAGAGCCCGGTGATCTACGGCCCGGACGAGGAGTTCCCGGTCGGCGGCAGCAAGGTGCTGCGCTCCTCCGGCGAGGACCGGCTGACCCTGGTCGCGGCGGGCGTCACCGTGCACGAGGCGCTGGCCGCCGCCGACGCCCTGGAGCAGGAGGGCATCCGTGTCCGGGTCGTCGACCTGTACTCCGTCAAGCCCGTCGACCGGGCCACCCTGCGCCGGGCCGCCGAGGAGACCGGCTGCCTGGTGACCGTGGAGGACCACCACCCGGAGGGCGGCATCGGGGACGCGGTCCTGGACGCCTTCACCGACGGGCGGCCCGTGCCGCGCCTGGTGCGGCTGGCCGTGCGGGCGATGCCCGGCTCGGCGTCGCCCGAGGAGCAGCTGCACGCCGCGGGCATCGACGCGGAGTCCATCGCGGCGGCCGGACGGCTGCTGGTGGAGGAGGCGGTCGTGCGGTGAGCGGCGGCGACGGCGGGCTGAAGGTGCGGGCGGGCCGCCGCACGGTGGAGGTGCACCGGCCCGGCAAGGTGCTCTTCCCCGGTGGCGGCGGAGCCGAGGAGTACACCAAGGGCGACCTGGTGGAGTACCACCGGGCCGTCGCGCCCTTCATGCTGCCCCACCTGCGCGGACGGCCGCTGATGCTGCAGCGCCACCCGGACGGTCTCGACGGGCCCCGCTTCATGCAGAAGAACACCCCGGAGCACTACCCGAAGTGGATCGGCCGCGTCGAGCTGGCCAAGGAGGGCGGCACCGTCTGCCACACCGTCTGCGACGACACCGCCACCCTCGTGTACCTCGCCGACCAGGCGAGCATCACCCTGCACCGCTGGCTGTCCCGCGCCGACAGCGCCGAGCGGCCGGACCGGATGGTCTTCGACCTCGATCCGCCGGGCGACGACTTCGAGGCCGTGCGCGAGGCCGCCCGGCTGCTCGGGCGGCTGCTGGAGGAGCTGGAGCTGCCCTCGGCGCTGATGACCACCGGCTCGCGCGGACTGCACGTGATCGTGCCGCTGAACGGCCGGCACGACTTCGAGGACGTGCGGGCATTCGCCCGGGACGTGGCCGACACCCTCACCGCCGAGCACCCCGACCGGCTCACCACCGCACCCCGCAAGAAGGACCGAGGCGAGCGGCTCTACCTCGACATCCAGCGCAACGCCTACGCGCAGACCGCCGTCGCGCCCTACACGGTCCGGCCCGCCCCGGGAGCACCGGTGGCGACCCCGATCACCTGGCGGCAGCTGGACGACCCCGAGCTGCACGCCCGCCGCTGGACCATCGCCGACGCCGTCGAGCAGGCCCGCACCGATCCCTGGTCGGGCCTGCTCGCCCGGGGCCGCTCACTGGGTCCGGCCCGGCGGCGGCTGGAGGCCCTGCGGGGCTGACGCGACCCGCCTCCGGCCAGGCGGGTGGCAGATGCATGCGTCCCCAGAGGTTTGGCGTACACGCTTGCGGCCACACGGAGGGGGAGGTGGCCATGTCGAACACGAAAAACACGCAAGAGTCACAGAGTTCACAGGATTCTCAGGACTCACGGAATTCGAGCGGCACAAGCAAGGCAAAGGACAACGAGTCGGCCCCCAAGCGGCCGAACCCGATGGAGGTGCTGCGCCAGGCGCGCGGCCAGCTCGCGGAACTCACCGGCATGGAGGCCGAGTCCGTGTCGTCCTTCGAGCAGACGGAGGACGGCTGGGCGCTGGAGGTCGAGGTGCTCGAACTCGAGCGCGTGCCCGACACGATGAGTCTGATGGCGAGCTACCAGGTGGAGCTCGACAGCGAGGGGCAGCTCACGGGTTACCGGCGCGTCCGCCGCTATGAACGCGGTCGTTCCGACGCGCGCAGGTCCGGCGGCCGCTAGGCCGCCCGACCGGTCCCGTACTTCCACAACCCGTACGTACGCACAAGGAGGAACATCCGGCATGAGTGTCGTACCGGCACAGCAGTCCGGCGGCGGAGGCGGCAGCAGCGGTCTCTATGACGTGCTCGAACTCGTCTTGGACAGGGGGCTCGTGATCGACGCGTTCGTCCGTGTGTCCCTGGTGGGCATCGAGATTCTCAAGATCGACGTGCGCGTCGTCGTCGCCAGCGTCGACACCTATCTGCGCTTCGCCGAGGCGTGCAACCGGCTCGACCTGGAGGCCGGGCCGCGCAAGGACCCGGGCCTGCCCGACCTGGTCGGGGAGATGACCGAGTCCGGCGCCCGGGGCAAGTCCAAGGGGGCGCTGTCGGGCGCCGCCGAGACCATATCCGACGCCTTCAAGCAGGCGCGCAGCGAGAGTGAGACCGAGTCGCGTCCGCGAGCCCGCAAGACGTCGTCGGCCCGCCGGAAGGAGGAGCAGGAGTGAGCACCTACGTCTACGGCATCGCGGCGAGCTCGCACCCGGGCCTCCCGGAGGGCATGGGCGGCGTGGGCGACCCGCCGCGCCCGGTGCGCATCCTGCGGGCGGGCGACCTGGCGGCCGTCGTGAGCGAGGCGCCCGAGGGGCTGCGGCCCAAGCGGAAGGACCTGCTCGCCCACCAGAACGTGCTCAGCGAGGCGGGTGCGGCCGGCTGCGTGCTGCCCATGCGGTTCGGCAGCGTCGCCCCGGACGACAACTCCGTCACCGGGGTGCTCGCCGAGCGTGCCGAGCACTACAAGGAGCGGCTGGGGGCGCTGGACAACCGGGTCGAGTACAACGTCAAGGCCAACCACGTCGAAGAGGCCGTCCTGCACCAGGTGATGGCGGAGAGCCCCGACATCCGCGGCCTCGCGGAGGCCAACCGGCAGGCGGGCGGAGGCAGTTACGACGACAAGATCCGGCTCGGCGAGATGGTCGCCGCGGCGGTCAAGGCCAGGGAGGCCGAGGACGGGGCCGCCGTCCAGCGCGCCCTGGAGGGGGCCGCCGACGACGTGAGCGTCGGCCCCGAGTCCACCGGCTGGCTGGCCAACGTGTCGTACCTGGTGAACCGAGACGAGGCCGACGCCTTCCTGGCCACCGTCGAGCAGCTCCGCAAGGACATGCCGCACCTGGAGGTGCGGGTCAACGGCCCGCTGCCGCCGTACAGCTTCGTCGAGCCCGGCCCGGCGGAGCACGCGAGCACCGCGGCGGGTGGCACGGACACCGGAGCGGGGTGACGACGTGGGCTTGATCTCCGAGGTGCTGCTGCTGCCGTTCGCACCGGTGCGCGGCAGCGCCTGGGCCGTCAGACAGGTACTCCAGGAAGCCGAGCGGATCTACTACGACCCCGCCACGGTCCGGGCCGAACTGGCTCGCCTCGAGGAGCAGTTGGAGGCCGGAGAGATCACCGAGGAAGAGTTCGACCGGCTTGAGGACGACCTCCTCGACCGGCTGGAGACCGCTTCGCGCAGGAGCGCGGGAACAGGCAACGGGACAACACCATGAACCGAGTGGGACTGGGCCTCGCGGTGGGGGCCGGATATCTCCTGGGACGCACCAAGAAGCTGAAGATGGCGGTGGCCGTCGGCGGCCTGGTCGCCGGAAAGAAGCTGAACCTCAGTCCGCGCATGGTCGCGGACCTGCTGCAGCAGCAACTGCGGAACAACCCGCAGTTCAAGGAGATCGGCGACCAGCTGCGCGAGGACCTGCGCGGCGTCGGCAAGGCCGCGTCCGGGGCCATGGTCGAGCGCCAGATCGACGCGCTCGCCGACCGGCTGCACGGCCGTACCGCCCAGGTGCGCGACCAGCTGACGGGCGCGGTGCCCGGCCGCCGTGACGAGGACGCCGACGAGGACGAGTACGAGGACGAGGAGCCCGAGGCCGAGCGCGACGAGGACGAGGAGCCCGAGGCCCAGCGCGACGAGGACGAGCGCGAGGACGAGGAACCCGAGGACTCCGGCCGCGACGAGGACGGCGAACCGGAACCGGAGGCACGCAAGGAGCCGGCCAAGAAGGCGCCGGCGAAGAAGGCCCCCGCGAAGAAGGCCGCCAAGAAGGCTCCCGCCAAGAAGACGGCGGCACGCCGGACGACGGCGAAGAAGACCACGGCCGCGAAGAAGGCGACCGCCGGAAGCAGGGGCGGCAGTGCCCGCTCCCGTACGCCGAAGGGAGGCGGTGAGGGATGACCGACACCGTGGGATCGGCGGCCTCCGACGCGCGCGAAACGTCGAAGAACCCGCTCAGCGAAGTGGCCCACAGTGAGGCCGCGGACCGGCTCAAGGCCGAACTGCAGGATTACATGACCGCCCAGGCCACCCGCCTGCTGACCGGCTTCGGCCGCAAGCTCGGGCAGACCACCGGCAAGCTCAACGACATCGCCGAGGGCAACAGCCCCGGATTCGGCAAGCTGGCCCTCGACGGCGGACGCAAGCTCGCCGAGGGCAAGGGGCCGCTGCGCAGCGCCCTGGAGACCGGCGGTTCGCACCTGAAGGACAAGGTCACCGACGGCTTCAAGAACCTGGTCGGCGGCGGCAAGGGAAAGAAGGGCAAGAGCGGCTCCGGCAGCAAGCCCACCGTCATCATCGAGCACATCGACGTCGGCGTGCCGGTGCGCACCGCCTACGACCAGTGGACGCAGTACCAGGACTTCAGCACCTTCGCCAAGGGCGTCAAGAGCGCGAGCCGCGCCGACGACACCACCTCCGACTGGCAGGCGAAGATCTGGTGGTCCAACCGCAGCTGGAAGGCGAAGACCACCGAGCAGGTCCCCGACGACCGCATCGCCTGGACGTCGGAGGGCGCCAAGGGCACCACGAAGGGCGTCGTCTCCTTCCACTCGCTCGGCGAGAACCTGACCCGCGTCCTGCTGGTCATCGAGTACTACCCCTCCGGCCTGTTCGAGAAGACCGGCAACATCTGGCGCGCCCAGGGCCGCCGCGCCCGGCTCGACCTGAAGAACTTCGTGCGCTTCATCACGATCAAGGGTGAGGCGGAGGACGGCTGGCGCGGTGAGATCCGCGACGGCGAGGTCGTCCGCAGCCACGACGACGCCGTCGCCGAGGAGGAGTCCGAGGGCGAGGAGGAGCGCCCCGAGGGCGAGGAGCCGGAGGGCGAGTACGACGAGGAGTCCGAGGAGGGCACCGAGGAGGAGCCCGAGGGCGAGTACGAGGACGAGGACGAGGCAGAGGCCGACTACGACGAGGAGGACGAGGAGGGCGAGGAGGAAGAGGAGGAGCCCGAGGGCGAGCCTGAGGGCGAGTACGAGGACGAGGACGAGGACGTCGAGTACGAGGACGAGCCCGCCGAGAGCGGGAGCCGGCGATGACGATGCCCAGCAGGATGCCCGAACCCTACGGCCAGGGGGGCGGCGCCAATCTCGCCGACATCCTGGAACGGGTGCTCGACAAGGGCATCGTGATCGCGGGCGACATCCGCATCAACCTGCTCGACATCGAACTGCTCACCATCAAGCTGCGGCTGATCGTGGCCTCCGTCGACAAGGCGAAGGAGATGGGCATCGACTGGTGGGAGAGCGACCCGTCACTGTCCTCGCGGGCCCGTCGTGACGAACTGACCCGCGAGAACGCGGAGTTGCGCGAGAGGCTGGCGCGGCTGGAGGAACTGGAGCCCGGCCGCGCGGAGAAGAAGGAGGCACCGTGACCGGACTGCGGTACGTCTACGCCGTCTGCCGCCCCTTCGGAACCCCGCTCCAGTCCCAGCTCACGGGGGTGGCCGGCGATCCGCCCAGGGCGCTGAACCACCGCGGCCTGGTGGCCGTCGTCAGCCACGTGCCGGAGCGGGACTTCGCGGAGGAACCGCTGCGCGCCCATCTGGAGGACCTGGACTGGCTCACCGCGACCGCGCGGGCCCACCAGGGCGTCATCGACGCGCTCACCACCGTCACGACCCCGCTGCCGTTGCGGCTCGGCACCGTCTTCCACGACGACAGCGGCGTACGGACGATGATGGAGGCCCGCGAGGAGGAGTTCCGGCGCACGCTCGACCGGCTGGAGGGCCGCGTCGAGTGGGGCGTCAAGGTGTACGCCGAGTCCGAGCCGCAGGAGAGCGCCCGGCCCGCGCCGAAGGCGGCGTCGGGCCGGGACTACCTGCGGCAGCGGCGTATGCAGACCAGGTCGCACGAGGAGATGTGGCAGAAGGCCGAGAGTTTCTCGACCCGCCTGCACGAGGAGCTCTCCGCGTTCGCGGAGGACTCCCGGCTGCACGCGCCGCAGAACCCGGCGCTGTCCCAGGCGTCGGGCCGGAACGTGCTGAACGCCGCGTATCTCGTGCCCCGCGCGCACTCCGAGGAGTTCGTGGAGCTGGTCGACCGCACCAAGGGCGAGGTGCCCGGACTGCGGGTCGAACTCACCGGCCCGTGGGCGGCCTACTCGTTCGCGGGAGACACCACATGAAGGGCGGGGAGAAGTCGTGACCGTAGTGGAACGCCGTGAGGTCGCCCTCGTGGACCTGCTGGACCGGCTGCTCGCCGGCGGCGTGGTCATCACGGGGGACATCACGCTGCGGATCGCCGACGTCGACCTCGTCCGTATCGATCTCAACGCGCTGATCAGCTCGGTGAACGCCCAGGTGCCCTCACCGTTCGAGGAGTTGCTGTGACGTCCCCCGCGTCCCCCGAGCCCGAGAACCTCCCGCGGGAGTCCCGCCCGGGACGCAACCGGCTGGAGCTGGAGCCCGACACCGTCGAACGCGACCTGATCAAGCTCGTGCTGACGGTGGTGGAGCTGCTGCGCCAGCTCATGGAACGCCAGGCGCTGCGCCGCTTCGACGTGGGCGACCTGAGCGAGGAGCAGGAGGAGCGGATCGGGCTCACCCTGATGCTGCTCGAAGAGCGCATGGCCGAACTGCGCGACCGCTACGGCCTGCGCCCCGAGGACCTCAACCTGGACCTCGGCCCGCTCGGGCCGCTGCTTCCCCGGGACTGATCCGGTACTGGTCCGGTCCCGGGGAGGGCCCGGCGCGCTCCACTCGGCTCACCTCGGGTCCGGGTCCTTCCGGCACAGGACCTCGCCGTGCAGCACCCCGAACCAGCCGTCCTCCCGCGCGCCCCACTGCCTCCAGGCCTCGGCCACGCCGCGCAGTTCCTCCGCGCTCGCGTGCCCGCCCCGCACCGCCCGGTCCGCGTACGACGACGCCACCGTCCGGTCGGCCCACAGCCCGCTCCACCACTCCCGCTCCCCGGGGGCGGCGAAGGTCCAGGTGCCGCTGGTCGCCGTGACGTCGGTGAACCCGGTCCGCAGCGCCCAGGCCCTCAGCCGGCGCCCGGCGTCCGGCTCCCCGCCGTTGGCGCGGGCGACCCTGCGGTACAGGTCCAGCCAGGCGTCCAGCCCTTCGGAGGCCGGGTACCAGGTCATCGCCGCGTAGTCGGCGTCGCGCACGGCGACGAGACCGCCGGGCCTGGTGACCCTCCGCATCTCCCGCAGCGCCTGCACCGGGTCCCCGACGTGCTGGAGCACCTGGTGGGCGTGGACCACGCAGAACGTGTCGTCCGGGTAGTCCAGGGCGTGCACGTCGGCGACCGCGAAGTCCACGTGGGCGAGCCCCCGCCCGGCGGCCGTGGCCCGCGCCCGGTCCAGGATCTCCGGCGCCCGGTCGACCCCGGTGACGTGCCCGTCGGGCACCCGCTCCGCCAGGTCGGCGGTGATCGTGCCCGGGCCGCACCCGACGTCCAGGATCCTCATGTCCGGTTCGAGCGAAGGCAGCAGGTACGCGGCCGAGTTGGCGGCGGTCCGCCAGGTGTGCGAGCGCAGCACGGACTCGTGGTGCCCGTGCGTGTAGACGGCGGTCTCCCGTGGTTCCGGCATGGCGGACGCCACCCCTTCCGTGTTCCGGTCGGCAGGGGATCACCGTACGCAGTCCGCCCGCATCATGAGACCCGCGTCCTGCCATATGGACTGACGGAGTGTCAGTAATCGGGGACCGGCCGGTACACGGTCAGTGCCTCGGGCAGCTTCTCCAGCGTCACGCGGCCCTCCACCTCCGTCACCTCGCCGTCGTAGGCGAGGAGCGTGCCCGGGGCCACGCGGTCCAGCCGCAGCCGCCCCACCTGTACCGCCGCGTGCACGGGGGAGCGGGTCAGGGGCCCGGCCAGGGCGGCGGCGAGCAGCCGCGCGGCGGGACGGCGGCCGCCGTGCACCACCCGCACGTCGAGCCTGCCGTCCGCGAGGTCCAGCCGCCGGCCGGGCGCCAGCCCCATCCGGTGATAGGTGCCGTTCCCCGCGAACAGCAGCCACAGGGGATGCGTCCGCCCCCGGAACTCCGCCTCCAGCGGATGCCGGTCGGCCCGCAGCACGCGCACGGCCGCGAGCACCCCGGCCGGCCAGCCGCCGATCCGGTGCGACCAGCGCTCCCGCTCGCGCACCAGCTCCGGGTACACGCCGAGGCTGCAGGTGTTCAGGAACACGCCGTGCCGGCCGCCGCAGGAGTACCGCCCCACGTCCACGCGCACGGCGTCGCCCTGGCGCAGCGCGCGGGCGAGGTCGCGGACGTCCTCCACCCCCAGGTCGTAGGCGAAGTGGTTGAGGGTGCCGCCGGGCAGGACCGCCAGGGGCAGCCCGCAGCGCAGGGCGACCCGGGCGGCGGTGTTCACGGTGCCGTCGCCCCCGCACACCCCGAGCACCCGGGCGCGGCCGGCCGCCTTCTCCAGCTCCGCGGTCACGTCCGCCGGTGCGCACAGCACGACCTCGGCGCGCGGAAGGGCGTCGCGCAGGGCCCGGGCGCGCTCGGCGCTTCCCGAGGAGGTGTTCGCCACGAGCACGAGCCCCTCGCCCTCCGGCAGCGCCGGGACCTCGGCCAGGGGCCGGGCGGGCGGGGTGACCTGGCCCCGCGTCGGCACCAGCCCCCGTACGGCCAACGCGGCGCCCGCGCCCAGGGCCGCGCCCGCCAGCACGTCGCTCGGGAAGTGCGCCCCCGCGCCGACCCGGGAGACGGCGACCGACGCGGCCACCGGTGCGACGACCGCGCCCCAGGCCGGTGACTCCAGGGCCACACCGGTCGCGAAGGCGGCGGCGGACACGGCGTGCCCGGACGGGAACGACGTGGTGACCGGCCGCCCCCTCAGCCACCCGGGCAGCGGGAGGCGGCCCGTCGCCGGGCGGGGGTGGCGGACCGGGCGCTTGCCCACGGCGCCCAGAGCGGCGGCGGCGACACCCAGGGAGGCCAGTCCGCGGGTCGCGGCGCGACGGGCGCGGGGGGTGCGGCTGGCCGCCAGGGCGGCCGCCGCCGCGCACCAGAGCACGGCGCCCGCACTCCGGCCGGGACGGGACGGCGCGGTGCCGGCGCCCGGCCACCGGGACGCCAGGGTCTCGAAGAGGCGGTGGTCCAGGGCCAGGGCGCGGTCGCGCAGGGGAGGGTGCCCGGGTTTCGTGGTCGCGAGGTCCAGGTCGGGCGTCTTCATGCCCTGCGGGTACCTGGCGGGGGGTGGACACACCGGTCGTGCCGGGGCAGGCTCGGGGTGATCATCCGTACCGGACAGGGGGAATCGGGCATGAGCGGGCGTGTGACGGCGGTCAGCAGCAACGGGGAGTACGCGTTCACCAAGCCGAACCGCGACAGCATCACGCTGCTGGCGGGGCTCGGGGTGGAGGGGGACGTGCACGCCGGGGTGACGGTCAAGCACCGCTCGCGCGTCGCACAGGACCCCACCCGGCCGAACCTGCGGCAGGTGCACCTGATCCACGAGGAGCTGTTCGCCGAGGTCGGCGAGGCCGGGTTCGAGGTCGGACCCGGCGACCTCGGCGAGAACATCACCACGCGGGGGATCGACCTGCTCGGCCTGCCGACCGGCGCGCTGCTGCGGCTCGGCGACGGCGCGGTCCTGGAGGTCACCGGGCTGCGCAACCCCTGCCTGCAGATCGACCTGTTCCAGGACGGGCTGCTGAAGCAGGTGGCCGGCCGCGACGAGCGGGGGAACGTGGTGCGCAAGGCCGGGATCATGAGCGTGGTGCGCGAGGGCGGTGTCGTCCGGCCCGGCGACGCGATCGAGGTGGAACTCCCGGCCGGAGCGCACCGGCCGCTGGAGCGCGTCTGACGGCTCCCGCCGCCGCGGCCGGGCCGGGGACCGCCGAAATGGGTTTGCCCGCTCCCCACGCGGACACGGACAATCGCGCCCATGGGTCACCTCGAAGCCGCGCACCTGGAGTACTACCTGCCCGACGGGAGGGCGCTGCTGGGTGATGTGTCGTTCCGGGTGGGGGAGGGGGCCGTCGTGGCCCTCGTGGGGCCCAACGGGGCCGGGAAGACGACCCTGCTGCGGATGCTCGCCGGGGAGCTCAAACCGCACGGCGGGTCCGTCACCGTCGGCGGCGGCCTCGGCGTGATGCGGCAGTTCGTCGGCTCCGTCCGCGACGACACGACCGTGCGCGACCTGCTCGTCTCCGTCGCCGCTCCCCGCATCCGCGAGGCGGCCCGCGCCGTCGACGCCGCCGAGCACGCCCTCATGACCGTCGACGACGAGGCGGCCCAGCTCCGGTACGCGCAGGCCCTCTCCGACTGGGCGGAGGCCCGCGGCTACGAGGCCGAGACGCTGTGGGACATGTGCACCACGGCGGCGCTCGGCGTGCCGTACGACAAGGCGCAGTGGCGGCAGGTGCGCACCCTCTCCGGCGGCGAGCAGAAACGCCTGGTCCTGGAGGCCCTGCTGCGCGGCACCGACGAGGTCCTGCTCCTCGACGAGCCCGACAACTACCTCGACGTGCCCGGCAAGCGCTGGCTGGAGGAGCGCCTCGCCGAGACCCGCAAGACCGTGCTGTTCGTCTCCCACGACCGCGAGCTCCTCGCCCGCGCCGCCCAGCGGATCGTCTCCCTGGAACCCGGCCCGGCCGGTGCCGACGCCTGGGTCCACGGCGGCGGCTTCGCCACCTACCACGAGGCACGCCGTGAACGCTTCGCCCGGTTCGAGGAGTTGCGCCGCCGCTGGGACGAGAAGCACGCCCAGCTGAAGAAGCTGGTGCTGAACCTGCGTCAGGCCGCCAGCGTCAGCCCCGACATGGCGTCCCGCTACCAGGCCGCCCAGACCAGGCTCCGCAAGTTCGAGGAGGCCGGCCCGCCCCCGGAGCCGCCGCGCGAGCAGGACATCAGGATGCGGCTCAAGGGCGGTCGCACCGGCGTCCGGGCCGTCACCTGCGAGCGGCTGGAGCTGACAGGGCTGATGAAGCCCTTCGACCTGGAGGTCTTCTACGGCGAACGCGTCGCGGTCCTGGGCTCCAACGGCTCCGGCAAGTCCCACTTCCTGCGCCTGCTCGCCGGCGACGACGTGGCGCACACGGGGACGTGGAAGCTGGGCGCCCGGGTCGTACCCGGCCACTTCGCCCAGACCCACGCCCACCCCGAGCTGGAGGGCCGCACACTCCTGGACATCCTGTGGAAGGAGCACGCACAGGACCGCGGCGCCGCGATGTCCCGCCTGCGCCGCTACGAGCTGACCCGGCAGGCCGAGCAGACGTTCGACCGTCTCTCCGGGGGCCAGCAGGCCCGCTTCCAGATCCTGCTGCTGGAACTGCAGGGCGTGACCGCGCTGCTGCTGGACGAGCCGACGGACAACCTGGACCTGGAGTCGGCCGAGGCGCTCCAGGAGGGCCTGGAGGCGTTCGAGGGGACGGTCCTCGCGGTCACCCACGACCGCTGGTTCGCCCGCTCCTTCGACCGCTTCCTGGTCTTCGGCAGCGACGGCCGGGTCCGGGAGACCCCGGACCCGGTCTGGGACGAACGCAGAGTGGAGCGGGCCCGCTAGGGACCGTCGTCACCGTCGCCGGGCCCGGGGGCCCCGCCCGCTCCTACTTCCAGCGCAGCAGCGCCCCCAGGCCGCCCACCGGCACCTCCTGCTCGGACACGGACAGCGCGGGCGCGTCCGTGGCCACGGCGGAGCGGATCAGCGCGTCGTCCGCCCGGGCCGGCCACGAGTGCTGCTCGCCCAGGATCTTCAGGTCCGTGCGCCGCACCGCCAGCTGGTCCGGATCCTCCCCGATCCACACCTCGCGGTGCGCGTCGGGCCCGTCGACCCTGATCAGCAGCTCCCCGATGCGGTGCTCGCGCGCCGCCTCGACCAGCGCGGGAACGCCCTCCACGGCCGCCGCCCGGCCCTCGTCGTCCGGGGCGCGCGCGGCCCGGAACCGCTCCAGCTCCGCCTCGGCCTGCCGTGCCACGTGCTCGGCCCGGGCCCGCTCCACGTCCTCGTCGAGCAGCCGGCTGCCGCTGCCGTGCGGCGCCTCCACGACGAGGTCGTGCAGCCGCTTGGGCAGCCGCTCGCGCACGGACTTCCGCTCGCGGTCCTCACCGACGAGGATCAGCAGGTCGGCCCGCGTCTCCTCCTGGCACACGGCCAGCGCGTCGGCGATCTCCGCGGCGTTGTGCTCCCAGGTGTTCTCCACCCGCAGCTGGAAATGCCGTTCGGACCAGTCCACCGAACTGGTCCGGTGCACGGGCCACTGCCGGCCGGTGACACTGCCCGCGTCCTCCCGGCCCAGCGCGTGGCGCAGCTCGAAGTCCGCGCCCTTGCGGTCCACGTACGCCACGACGCACACCGGGTCCTCGCCGGCCAGCTCCAGCAGCGGCGTGACCCGGGGCAGCGGCGCCCATTCGGCCCAGTCGGCCTGCGGGGCGCGGACCAGCGGCGGGTCGAGGACCACCTCGCCGGCACGGGCGAAAAGGGCCCGTCCATGCGGTTCGGAAGAGTGCCGCAGATCCTCGATCGCGCTCTGCACGGCCCGGCAGGTCGCCTCGTCCGCGCCCTGCGAGGCGAGCTCCCTCGCCATGGCCTGGGCCGTCAGCCGGCGCTCGTGCGGGGTGTCCTCCGTATGCCGGGAGGTGTCCACGTACACGGAGGCCCAGGGGCCGGGGTGTTCGTACAGTGGGTGCAGAAAAGCGAGATCCATGGCTTCCCTCCGGATGCCGCTCGGGGGTAGTGCTCAGTTGCTCCCGGGGCGGGTACCCGGACCGCATGAACGAACACGACGAGCGGGGCGAGATCATGACCGGAGTGGACCCTGACCGGCTGGACGACCAGCAGCTCATGAAAGAGCTGGAGACGATCCACCGCACGCGCCACGACACGCTGCTGTACGGCTCGGACGACGCGCTGCGGGCCCACAACGAGCGCATGGCGCAGCTCGAGGGCGAGTACCTGCGCCGCAACCCGCGCCGCACGGTGGCCGCCGGCCGCACACGCGAAGGGGCCCGGGAGCGGGGGAGCGGGCAGTCGGTGACCCCCACCACCCCCGGCACCTGAGCCCCTCGCGGAACCCTCAGGCGGCCTCCTGCGCGAAGACGTCGAGGAACGTCTCGCAGAACGCCTTCAGATCGTCCGGCTTACGGCTCGTGACCAGCTTGCCGGCACCGTGGTCGCAGACCTTCACCTGCTCGTCGACCCAGGTGCCGCCCGCGTTGCGGATGTCCGTCCGCAGACTCGGCCACGAGGTCAGCACCCGGCCGCGTACGACATCGGCCTCGATCAGCGTCCACGGCGCGTGGCAGATCGCCGCGACGGGACGGCCCTGCTCGAAGAAGTCCCGGACGAACGCCACGGCCTTGCCGTCCATGCGCAGGAAGTCGGGGTTGGCGACGCCGCCCGGCAGCACCAGCGCGCCGAACGAGCCGGGCGAGGCCTCGCCCACCACCTCGTCGACGGGGAAGGTGTCCGCCTTGTCCAGGTGGTTGAAGGCCTGGATCTCGCCCTGCTTCGTCGACACCAGCACGGGCTCGTGACCGGCGTCCTTCACCGCCTGCCACGGATCGGTCAGCTCGACCTGCTCGACACCCTCGTGCGCGACCAGAAACGCGATACGCATGATGTTCCACGTCCTCTCTTCGAGATGTTCTTGCGGTGGATGCCCCCGTGCGCTCAGGCGCCGCCGCGGGTGTCCGGCTCGGCGCGGCTGATGCCGGCGAGCGCCGAGGCGGGATCCTCGGCCTCGGCGACGTCACCGAGGCTCACCATCCCGACCGGCAGGCCGTTCTCCACCACCGGCAGCCGGCGCACCGCGTGCTCCCGCATCAGCGTCACCGCGGTCGCCACCCGGTCCTCCGGACCCACCGTCACCGGGTCCTTCGTGCACACGGCCCGCGCGCTCACCGTCGCCGGGTCGGAACCGTCGGCCACCGCCCGCACCGTGATGTCACGGTCGGTGAGCACACCGATCACGTCCTGCCCCTCGGCCACCACCACGTCGCCGATGTTCTGCGAGCGCATCAACAGCGCCGCCTCGACCAGCGAGGCGTCCGGGCGCACGGCGACCACGCCCGCGGTCATCACGTCCTTCACCAACTCGCCCTTCACGGGGCCCTCCGTCCCACACCAGGCCGTCGGGGGCACCGCGGCGCACCTTCCGGCGCGGCTCGCGGTGCCCCCGGACGGCCGCTACGCGTACTCCTCCGGCCCGGTCTCCCTGACCCGCACCAGCGCCTCGGCCAGCTCCTGGACGCTGCCGTAGCGCTCCCGGCGCGGCAGCCGCTCCAGGTCCTCGACGAGCGCGTCGGGAGCCTGGTGGCCGCGCAACTCGCGGGCCAGCTCACGCGCGCTCGCCGGGAACGCCCGGCGGCCCAGCATCCGGGCCAGTTCCAGGCGCACCGACTCCAGGGACGTCGGCGCGCGGCTCGGCGTCACCGGCCCGTACGCGACCTCCGGGTCGTCCTCGGCGGACGGCTCCGGATCGTGCCACTCCTCGCTGCGCGTGGGGTGCCCGGACCTGAGCAGACCCTGCAGTTCGTGCTTCATCTCGTCGTCCCGGTGGACGCTCAGCCGGTCGCTGCCTCGCTGCATGTCTCCCTCCAGACGTTCGGGGGCCCGCACCGCGTACCCGAACACCGGGAGGCGACACCGGATCCGCGGCCCGGATCGCCGCCGTCCCCGCGGGTTTGCGCCACCGCCGGCGGGAGACCCGGACCGCCCCCCCAACTCCTCTCTGGGGAAGGACATGCCATGGCGCTGCTCGCTGTGATCATCCCGCTGCTCATGCTGGGCGTGGTGCTGTTGATGGGCCGCATAGAGGAACTGCTGCTGCCACCGGAGGAGGCCCGCGGACGCGAGTCGGCCGGGATGACGCCGGCTCCGGCCGCGGTGGCCGCGCGGGAGACGGCCGGCACCCCGACGGCCTGACCCCGCCCCCGCGTCACCGCCTCCGCCTCACGCTTCCCCCTCACGAACGCCGTCCGCCCACCCGTGGGCCGACGGCGTCGCCATGCCCCGGAAGACCCCGGCCGCGGCGCCCCGACCAGCCCGGACGACCCCGGCCGCCGTGCCCCGGGCGGCCCGGCCGGCCGCCCCCTGCGGCCCTCGACATCCGGCCCGGCAGCCGCCGCGGACGTACCATCGTGACAGCGCTTCCTTCTGAGGAAGGTGCGCCCTACGGTGAGGTAGGTGTCGGACCATGGCCCTGATCTCTTCGTTCATGAACGCCGCGGACCGGCCGGGCCGCTCGGTCCGCGCGGCGGCGGGATACCTCCGAGGCCGCTGGACCGCGACACAGCCCCTGCTCCTGGGCGCGTACCGCCGCGTCGGCGAGGAGACCGCCCCGGTGAGCCCCCCGTCGTTCGTACGGGGCCGCCCGCTGGGGCTGGGGCCGGTGACCGTGGCCTACGAGCAGCGCGGGGAGGGTGAACCGCTGCTCCTGCTGCACGGCGTCGGGCACCACCGGCACGCCTGGGACGCGGTCGTGCCCATGCTGGCCGGGCAGCGGCGGACCATCGCGCTCGACCTCCCCGGGTTCGGCGAGTCACCCGACCTGAGCCCGGGCGTACCGCACGACCTGCGGACGGCGGTGGCCTGGCTGGGGGCCGTGCTGGAGGAACTCGGACTGGAACGGCCGCACGTCGTCGGGCATTCGCTGGGCGGGCTGATCGCGCTGCGCCTCGGACAGGCCGGACTCGCGCGCAGCGTGACGGCCCTGGCGCCGGCGGGCTTCTGGACCGAGGCGGAGCGCCGGCACACCTACGCGATGCTCACCACGGCCCGGCAGAGCGTGCGGTGGCTGCCCGAGGGGGTCGTGGTCCGGCTGGCGGGCACCTCGGCCGTGCGCAACGCGCTGGCCGGCACCATCCACGGCCTGCCGGACAGCTGCCGGACCGAGACGCTGATCACCGACCTGCGGGCGCTGCGGGACGCCACCGCCTTCGGCGCGACCCTGCGGGCCGGCCGGGCACCGGCCCTGTTCACCGGGGACATCCCCGACGTGCCCGTGACCGTGGTCTGGGGCACCTGCGACCGCGTGCTGCCGCCCCGGCAGGCCGCGCGCGTCCAGGCCATGATCCCCCGGGCCCGGCTCGTGCACCTGCCCGGCTGCGGTCACGTGCCGATGAACGACGCTCCCGACGCCGTCGCCCGCGTGATCCTGGAGGCGACCCCGTCGGGGCGGGCCGCCCGGTAGCCGGCGGTGCGGACGGGCCCCCGGCCGGGCCCCGCCGAGTGGCCGTGCCGGATCGAACGGAGGGAGTCTGGGAGAAGGCCGTCCAGCGGATGGGAGAGAGCCCATGAGGGTCGGAGTACTGACCGGCGGCGGTGACTGCCCCGGCCTCAACGCCGTGATCCGCAGCGTCGTCCGCAAAGGCGTGCAGGAGTACGCCTTCGAGTTCGTCGGGGTGCGCGACGGCTGGCTCGGACTGCTGCAGAACGACGTCCGCCCCCTGGACGTCTCCACGGTGCGCGGGATCCTCCCGCGCGGCGGAACCATCCTCGGCTCCTCCCGCACCAACCCCTTCAAGCACCAGGACGGCCTGCAGCGGGTGCGCGAGACCCTCGCCGCGCACGAGGTGGACGCGCTCGTGGTGATCGGCGGCGAGGACACCCTGGGCGCGGCCGTCGAGCTGGGCCGGCAGGGAATCCACATCGTCGGGGTGCCGAAGACCATCGACAACGACGTCTCCGGCACCGACTACACCTTCGGCTTCGACACCGCCGTCGGCATCGCGACCGAGGCCATCGACCGCCTCCACACCACGGCCGAGTCCCACATGCGGACCCTGGTGGTGGAGGTGATGGGACGGCACTCCGGCTGGATCGCCCTGCACGCCGGCATCGCGGGCGGCGCCAACGTGATCCTCGTCCCCGAGCGGCCGTTCGACATCGACGCGGTCTGCGAGCAGGTGAGGAACCGGTTCAAGATCAACTACGCGCCGATCGTCGTGGTGGCGGAGGGAGCGGCGCCCAAGGAGGGCCAACTGGTCCTCAAGGACCGCTCGCTGGACGAGTTCGGCCACGTCCGGCTGTCCGGCATCGGCGAATGGCTGGCCCGCGAGATCTCGGAACGCACCGGCAAGGACGCCCGCACCACGGTCCTGGGCCACATCCAGCGCGGCGGCACCCCGAGCGCCTTCGACCGGTGGCTGGCCACCCGCTTCGGGCTGCACGCCGTCGACGCCGTCAAGGACGGCGACTTCGGCACCATGGTCGCCCTGCACGGCACCGAGATCGTCCGCCTTCCCCTCGACGAGGCCATCGCCCGCAACAAGCTGGTCGATCCGGCGCTGTACGACGAGTTCGAGACGTTCTACGGCTGACCGGCCAGGCCCTCACGCACCGTCGCTTCCGCGGGGGCCGGTCCTCACGCCCGGCCCTCACGCTCCGTCGCTCCGTCGCTTCCGCGGGGTCGGTCCTCACGCGCCGTGCGGGACGACCGCCACCGGGCAGCGGGCGTGATGCAGCACCGCGTGCGTGACCGGGCCGAGACGGCCCTCGGCCGCCCGCGCATCGGAGCGGCGGCCCACGACGAGCAGGTCGGCCTCCCGCGAGGCGTTCAGGAGCGCCTCCGCGGGGTGCAGCAGCATGACGTCGGTGCCGACCGTCACCCCCGGGTACTTCTCCCGCCAGCCGCGCAGGGCGTCGGAGAGCCCCAGGACCTCCTGGTCCTCCCAGGTGGCGCGGTCCTCCTCGGTCACCACCAGGGTCCGGGGCGACACCGACTCGGCGGGGAAGGCCCAGGCCTGCACCACCCGCAGCCGCGCCGCGCGCGCCTCGGCGGCGGAGAAGGCGAACTCCGCCACCTCGCCCACCGGCCGGTGCGCGTCGAGACCCAGCACGACCTGGCCGGTGCCGTGCCCGGCGGGCGCGCCCTCGGCGAAGGCGCCGGGCCGGTCCGGGACCAGCACCACCGGGCACGGGGCCGCCGCCGCGGTCCGCAGCGCCACGGAGCCGACCGCCAGCTCATCGAACCCGCCCGTTCCGCGGGTTCCCACGACGAGCAGCGCGGCCTCGCGGGCGGCGGCGATCAGCGCCGCGGCGGGCGGCTCGTCGGACTGCTCGATGGAGGCGTCGACGTCCGGATGCCGGTCGCGGAGCCCGGCGACCATCTGCTGGAGCAACCGGGCACCCATGTGGTGCAGCCGGTCCCGGGTGGGACCCGGCACAGGGCTCCCGGGAAGCGGCGGAGAGGCGTGCAGCAGCCGCACCCCGACACCGCGCAGCGCCGCCTCCCGGGCCGCCCAGTCGGCGGCCTGCGCACTGCGCTCGGACCCATCGACGCCTACCAGCACAGGCTGACGCATCCCGGCCTCCTCGCCCCGGCGGCCCACACCCGCGGACCACCCCGAACGGCTGTCCACGGCTGTCTCTTCATTTCCACTGTTCCACGACGGGACGGGCTCGGCGCCCGGACGGGCGGGCGGTGCGGCGGTGCGGGAGCAGTCGGAGCATCGGTGGTCAGGTGGCGGGCCCGACGGGAGGGGTGGGTGGGCGTGGACGGCAGTGGGGCCGGCACCGGCACCGGCGCCCTCCACACCCCCGGCGCGCCCGCACCCGCCCCCAGCACCCGGAACGTCCCCCCACCCCCACCCCCTCCAGCGCCCGCACCTCACAGCCCTCCCACCCTCACCACCCCCCGCCCCGCCCACCCTCACCCCTCACACGATGCTCCCCCCGCACCACCGCCACCGGGCAGTGCGCATGGTGGAGGACCGCCTGGCTGACCGATCCCAGCAGCAGGCCGGTGAAACCGCCCCGGCCTCGCGCTCCGACCACCACCAGCTGGGCGGACCGGCTCGCCTCGATGAGCGTCTCGCGCGGGCCCCCGCGCACCACCTCATGCCGCACAGGCACGTCCCCGTAGCGCTCCCGGCGGCCCACGAGCGCCTCCGACAGCAGCCGACGCTCGCGCCCGGCCGGTGCCGCCGGGTCCGGGTGCGGCGCTGCCGCACCCGGGGACACCGGCCCCGGCGCGCCGCCGACGGTGTGCACCGCCACCAGCGGCACCTCGCGCAGCGCGGCCTCGGCGAACGCGAAGTCGACGGCCCGCTGCCCCGCGGCCGACCCGTCGACGCCCAGCACGACCGGCCCGCCGGGCCGCGGCGGCCCGCGTACGACGAGCACCGGGCAGGAGCCGTGCGCCGCCAGATGCACCGCCGTCGATCCCACGAGCAGCCCGGCGAGACCACCCCTGCCCCGGGAGCCGATCACCACCAGTAGGGCGGCGCGCGACTGCGCCTCCAGGACCGTCACCGGCTCGGCCGCGACCACGACATGCCGGGTCTCGACCCCGGGAGCCTCCGCCCGCGCCCGGTCCACCGCCTCGGCGACGACACGGTCGGCCCAGGCCCGCCGGCCGTCCTGCGGCGGCGGACCCGCCCACGGCACCGGGCCGCCGCACGCGTGCACCACCCGCAACCCGGCGCCGTGCAGGCGCGCCTCCCGCGCCGCCACCGCCACCGCGGTCAGGCTCGACGCCGAACCGTCCACGCCCACCACCACGAGACCGCTCACCCTGGCCCCCTCGTGCAGATGCCGACACGGGTCCACCTCCAGGTTCGCCCCGACGCCGCCGCACCGCGCCGGGGGAGCGGCCGCGCGGCGGCGCGGCAGGGCCGGTTCGCGCACGCGCAGGGACTTCCGGCCCTGTGACCGCGGTCCGCCCGCGTCCATGGTGGGAGCAGGAGGTGGAGAACGGATCGGACAGTCGCCGGAGGCCCGCTCATGAGTACGCGAGGATCGCCCCACCCACCCGGCCCGCCCGCGCCGCACGGGCAGCACGGGACCCCGGGGCCGAACCCGCTCAGGCGTCCGTCCGACCGGTTCGAGGCCTGGTTCCGCCGCTTCCTGATGCTCGTCCTCGTCGTGGGGCTCCCCCTGACGGCGATCGGCGTGGGGCACACGGCGTACGAGTCGTCGATGCGCACCGTGCACGAGCAGACCGCGCAGCGGCACGAGGTCGGCGCCCGGCTGACCGCGGACGTGCCGGGCGACAACGAGATGGCCAAGCAGCCCGCATCGGTCCGCTGGACGGACCGCGGCGTCCTCAGGACGGCGACGGTGCCGGTGCGGCCGGGGACGTCCGAGGGCGCCACCATACGGCTGTGGGTCGACCAGGACGGTCACGTCACCGGTCCGCCGGCGAACTCCGTCACCGCCTGGACGACCGGCGTCTTCGCCGGCGGCATGGCCGCGCTGGGGCTGGCCGTGTGCCTCGGGGCGACCCGCGGCGGCGTCAGCCTGGTCGTGGACCGCAGGAGGTACGCGCGGTGGGACGCCGAGTGGGAGCTGGTGGAGCCGCAGTGGTCCGCACGCTTCCGCCGCTGACGGGCGCGGGAGGCCGGCGCGCGGCGCGCCGGCCGGCGCGACGACGTACGTCCGGACGCCCGGTCCGGACCGGGACGAGGAGGACGGCGATGCCGCACACGGAGGAATGGAGGGTCCGGCTCCACCTGTTCGAGGACGACCGGGGAGGGACCGAGGCACAGGTGGTGCTCGACACCGGCACCACGACGATCACCGGCCGCGGCAGGGCGCACCGCCACCCGGCGGACCCGGACGTGCCGGAGATCGGTGAGGAACTGGCGGCCGGCCGGGCCGTACGGGACCTGGCCCAGCGCCTGCTGGACGCCGCCGAGCGCGACATCGAGGGCGTCGGCGCGGCACGACCGCGCACCCGGCATGCCCTCGCATGGCCCCTGTGACCGGTACGGCCCGAGCCCCGAGGGAGGGTCCCATGAGCGGACACCGGCTGTCCGACGCGGACGTGGCGGCGCTGGTCCGCGACGCCGCCGCAGCCCCGTCGATGCACAACGCACAGCCCTGGCGCTTCCGTTACCACCGGCGCGAGCACACCTTCGAGGTCCGGGCCGACTTCGGGCGCGCCATGCCGCACGCGGACCCCGACACCCGCGCCCTGCACCTGGGATGCGGCGCGGCCCTGCTGAACCTGCGGGTCGCGCTGGCCCACGCGGGGTGGCGCACGGAGACCCTGCTGCTGCCCGACCCCACCGACCGGGCCCTGCTGGCGACCGTCCGGCTGACCGGCCGGGACGGCGACCCCGGCGGCCTGGCCGCGCTGCATCCCGCGATCCCCCGGCGGCACACCAACCGCTACCCCTTCGAGGAGCGGGACATCCCGGCGGACGTGCGCTCGGCCCTCGCCGCCGCCGCGCAGGCCGAGGGAGTGACCCTGGCCTTCCCCTCCTCGTGGCATCTGCAGGAGGTGCTGGAACTCGCCCGGGAGGCCGAGACCCGCAACCTCACCGACCGGGGCAGCGACGAGGACCTCGCCCGGTGGACCCGGGGCGGTGCCCCGCAGGAGAGCACCGCCGGTGACGGAGTCCCGTCCTACGCCTTCGGCCCGCGCCTGCGCGGAGGAAAGGCCCCGATGCGCGACTTCGCCGGGACGCGGCGGACGCCGGGCCGGGCGGCCACGGACTTCGAACGCAACCCCCACCTGGCCCTGCTGAGCACCCCCCGCGACCACCCGGAGGACTGGCTGCGCGCCGGGCAGGCCATGGAACGGGTCCTGCTGCTGGCCACGCTGGAGGGACTGTCCGGCTCCTTCGCCACCCAGCCCCTCGAATGGACCGACCTGCGCTGGCCGCTGCGCGACCCCGTCACCGGAAGGGGCTGCCCCCAGATGGTGCTGCGCCTGGGCTACGGCCCGCCGGTCCCCGCCACCCCGCGCCGCCCGGTCCCGGACATCGTCGAGATCCTGCCCTGAGGGACCACCGGCCGGTGCGCCCCGCTACTTCCTCTGCCGCCCCGGCAGGAACTCCTGCACCTTCGCCTTGAAGCCCTGCTTCACCATCGACTCCCGGTCCGCGTCGCCCTTCAGGATCGACGCGGCCGTCGACTCCATCTGCTCCCACGTGGCGTGCGGCGGGACCGGCGGGACCGCCGGGTCCGTGAGGAACTCGACCACCGCCGGGCCGTCCGCCTCCAGCGCGGCCCGCCAGCCCGCCTCGACGTCCTCCGGCTTCTCCACGCGGATGCCGGTCAGCCCCAGGGAGCGCGCGAACGCCGCGTACTGCACGTCCGGCAGTTCCTGCGACGGCAGGAACGACGGCGCGCCGCCCATGGCCCGCAGCTCCCAGGTGACCTGGTTCAGGTCGTGGTTGTTCCACACCCCGACCACCAGCCGCGGATCGTCCCACTGGTGGCGGTACTTCGCCGCCGTGATCAGCTCCGCCATGCCGTTCATCTGCATCGCCCCGTCCCCGACCAGCGCGATCGCGGGCCGGTCCGGGTGCGCGAACTTCGCGCCGATGACGTAGGGCACCCCGCAGCCCATCGTCGCCAGGGTGCCGGAGAGCGACCCGCGCATGCCCGGCCGCATCGTCACGTGCCGCGCGTACCAGTTGGCCGTCGAGCCCGAGTCGGAGGTGACGATCGCGTTGTCCGGCAGCAGCGGGTCCAGCGCCCGGGCCACGTACTCGGGGTTGATGGGATCGGCCTCGATCGCCGCCCGGCGTTCCATCACGTCGCGCCAGTGCGTCACGTTGTCGCACACCGTGTCGTACCACTCGCGCCCGCGCCCGCCCTCGATCAGCGGGATCAGCCGCTCCAGGGTGGCCTTCGCGTCGCCGATCAGGTTCACCTCGTACGGGTAGCGCATCCCGACCATGTGCGGGTCGATGTCGATCTGCACCCCCCGGGCCTTGCCGAACTCCGGCAGGAACTGGGAGTACGGGAACGACGAGCCGATCGTCAGCAGCGTGTCGCAGTCCCGCATCAGCTCGTACGACGGGCGGGTGCCCAGCAGCCCGATCGAGCCCGTGACGTAGGGCAGTTCGTCGCTGAGGACGTCCTTGCCGAGCAGCGCCTTGGCGACGCCCGCGCCGAGCAGCTCCGCCAGGCGCTCCACCTCGGCCCGCGCGCCGGCCGCGCCCTGGCCGACCAGGATCGCCACCTTGTCACCGGAGTTGAGGATCTCGGCGGCCCGGCGCACCGAGTCCTCGGACGGCACGGCCGTCCACGAGCCCCGGTCCAGGCTGGAGGGCACCATCTTGAACTCGTGCGTGGGCGGGCTGTAGTCGAGCTCCTGCACGTCGCCGGGGATGATGACCGCGGTCGGGCAGCGGCGCGCGTAGGCGGTGCGGATCGCCCGGTCCAGCACGTTCGGCAGTTGCTCCGGCACCGTCACCGTCTCCACGAAGTCCGAGGCGACGTCCTTGAACAGCGTGTGCAGGTCCACCTCCTGCTGGTAGGAGCCGCCCATCGCGCTGCGGTGCGTCTGGCCGACGATCGCCAGCACCGGCACATGGTCCAGCTTGGCGTCGTACAGCCCGTTCAGCAGGTGGATCGCGCCCGGACCCGACGTCGCCACGCACACCCCGAGACGGCCGCTGAACTTCGCGTAGCCGACCGCCTGGAACGCGGACATCTCCTCGTGCCGCGACTGCACGAAACGCGGCTCGTTCTCGGCCCGGCCCCAGGCGGCGAGCAGGCCGTTGATGCCGTCACCCGGATAGCCGAACACGTGCTCCACCCCCCACTCGCGGAGCCTGTGCAGGACGTGGTCGGCGACCTTGGTGCTCATGTACGACCTCCCGGACGGTGAGGGACGGGGCCACCCGTACGAGTCACCGCGCGTTCCCGCCGGAAACCTGCGCGGGGTTTGGGCCCGGGGGCGCAGGGCAGGCGCACATGAGTGCTTCGGACAGGAGGCACGTCCGTGGGACCGGCGCCGAGCGCCGTCACCCGGGCGGCCCCGTCCCGCAGCGGATGCGCTCCCACGGTGACCGTCCATCCAGAGCACCTATCAGGGGATCGCGAAGCACTATGCCGACACGCACGAGCACCAAGCACTCCCACGACGACGCCCCCGACACCGCCGAATCCTTCTCCCGGCTCGGCTCGATGCCCGACGGGCCCGGGCGCGACGCCCTCCGCGACGAGATCGTCGAAGCCTGGCTGCCGATGGCCGACCGCATCGCCGGCCGCTTCCGCAACCGCGGCGAGAGCCTCGACGACCTGCGCCAGGTCGCCGCCCTCGGCCTGGTCAAGGCCGTCGACCGGTACGACCCGGAACGCGGCCACGCCTTCGAGAGCTACGCCGTACCGACCGTCACCGGCGAGATCAAGCGGCACTTCCGCGACCACATGTGGACGCTGCACGTACCCCGTCGCGTCCAGGAGCTGCGCAACCGTGTGCGCGTCGCCTCCCAGGAGCTGTCCCAGACCATCCCGGGCCGCCGCCCCACGGTGGCCGAGATCGCCGCGCACGCGACGATGAGCGAGGAGGACGTCCGGGCGGGTCTGGAGGCCCTGGACAGCTTCTCGGCGCTCTCCCTGGACGCGGAGCTGCCCGGCAGCGAGGACGGGTACTCCCTCAGCGACGCTCTGGGGTCCACGGACCCGGCGCTGGAGACGGTCGTGGACCGCGAGGCCGTGAAGACGCGGCTCGCGGAGCTGCCGGAGCGGGAGCGGACGATCCTCTACATGCGGTTCTTCTCCGACATGACGCAGAGCCGGATCGCCGAGGAGCTGGGGATCTCCCAGATGCACGTGTCCCGGCTGATCAGCCGGTGCTGCGGGCGGGTCCGGGATCAGGTCATGCGGGACGCCGCCTAGCCGGGCCCGGCGCGCCGGTGCGGCCCCGCACGCGCGGGCGGGCGCGCCGTCACCCGGTCGGCGGGCGCCGTCCCGCTAATGGGGTCCGGTTGCGCGCGGGCCCGCCGCGGGCGGGCTGTCATGGCAGAGGGGCATTGCTACCGAAGGAGTCCCCTCCATGCGCCGCACCCTGCACGCCGTGTCCGCGGCGGTCCTCGCCGGAACCGCCCTCCTGGGGTTCGCGCCCCTCGCGTCGGCCGAACCGTCCGCCGAGGTCGCTCCCGCCACCGTCGAGCCCGGCGGGACGGTGACCGTCTCCGTCACCTGCGACCCGACCGGAGGGCCGCCGCCCGACAGCATCGACGCCACTTCCCAGGCCTTCGACGAGGGCACGGTGCCGCTGCGCCTGGTCACCGGCGACGACCACAAGGTGTCCGGCCCGGCCTACCGGGGCACGGCGCGGATCGCCTCCGCCGAGAACTTCGAGGGCGACCCGGACGCCCCGGGCGAGAGCTCCGCGTGGTCCGTCGACGGGACCTGCCCGGCCGCGCACGGCGGGGAGGGCAAGCAGTGGAGCACGACGTTCACGGTGACCCACCGCCCCGGTCACCACAAACCCTCCCACCGGCCCACGCACCACCCCTGCCCGGAGCCGACCCACCACCCCCGGCCGCACCACCCGCAACCGCACCACACCGACTGCGGCGCGGCGGCCGTCCAGCGCGGGGTGCGGGCCGGTGACGGCGGTGCCTTCAGCGACTCCGTGCCGGCGCTGGTCGCGGGCGGGGTGCTGATCGCGGGCGCGTGCGGCGCCGCCGTGCACCGGCTGCGCAACCGGGAGAGCGACCCCGGCCGCTGACCGGCCCCGCCGCCTCGGCGGCCCGCGGCTTCCCCGGACCGGCCCGGTCAGGCCCGGTCAGGCCCGGTCAGGCCCGGCCCGGCCCGGCCCGGTCAGGCCGCGACCGTCCCTACCCGGCCGTGACCGTCCCTGCCACGGCTGTGACCCATGGGGCGGCGGCACACGGGGTACTCGATCACCCGAGGGTGTGAGCGCACCGCGATCACCCCGGGCACCGGACGGCACACGCGCCGAGGGCGACGGAACACGGCGGCACCAGGCACTGCGGAGGTACGGATGCGGCGGACGGACCCGGAAGGCCACGGCCCCGTCCGCTTCGGGCCGCCGCTCCCCGAGGACGGGCTGCCCGTACTGCCGGAGCTGTCCGCCGTGCTGGCCGCTGCCGCGTCCCGCGGCGACCACGAGCCGGTCGGCGGCGGCACGGCCCTGCGGGAGGCCGCCTGCGGCTACTGGCGGCGGCGTGGACTGCCCTGCGAACCCGGGCGGGTGGCCGCCGCACCCGGCGCGCCCGCCCTGCTGCTCGCGCTGACCGCCGCGCTCGGCGGCGACGTGCTCGTGCCGAGGCCCTGCGCCGCCTGGTGGGCGCCGTACGCCCGCCTGCTGGGACGCCCCGCCTTCCACGTGCCGACGCCGCCGGAGAGCGGCGGCGTGCCCGACCCGTACGCGCTGCTGGAGACCGTGCGCCGGGTCCGCGCCGAGGGCGGCGACCCGCGGCTGCTGGTGCTGTCCGTCGCCGACGACCCGACCGCGAGCGTCGCCCCGCCCGAGCTGCTGCACGAGACCGTGGAGGCCGCCCAGGGCGAGGGCCTGCACCTGGCCGCCGACGAGACCTGGCGCGACACCCTGCACGACCCGCACGACACCGTGCTGCTCAGCCCCGCCGAGATGCTGCCGGGCCGGGTCACCGTCGTCAGCGACCTGGCCGGTGCCCTGCTCCCGCCCGGCTGGCCCGCCGCCGTGGCCCGCTTCCCGGCGGGGGAGGAGGCCGACGGCCTCCACGCGCGCGTGCTCGACGTCCTCACCGCACTCGACGCCCGCGTCGCCGCCCCGGTCGCCGCGGCGGCCGGGTACGCCCTCGGGGAGCCCGAGCCCGTCACCGCGCGCGTGGCCGCCACCGTGCGCCTGCACGCGCGCCTGGCCGCCGAGGCGCACTCCGCCGTCGTCGCCGCCGGCGCCCTCGCCCGGCCCCCGCGGGCCGGCCGCCACCTGTACGTCGACCTCACCCCGCTGCGCCCCGCCCTGCCCGCGCACGGCGTCGGCGACGCACAGGAACTGGAGGACTTCCTCTCCGCCCGCCTCGGCATGCCCGCACCGGGCGGCCACCGCTTCGGCGACGATCTCGAAGCCCCGCGCGTGCGGCTCTCGACCGGCGCACTGGTGTCCGGCTCCGACCCGGAACGCGCGGAATGCCTCACCTCGCCCACGCCGTTGGAACTGCCGCACGTGCAACGGGCGTTGATCCGTCTGAAGTCGGTCTTCGACGATCTCCGCGACGACGCTCAGCGATGGGAGCCTCCGCGATGACGCAGCAGTCCGAGTCGACCACCACCGGCGCGACCACCACCGGCCCGACCACCGGCACGACCACCCGGGAAGCCGCCGGCCCGCCTCTCCGGTCTCCCCTCGCCGCCCCGTACCCGCCCCTGGCCGAGCCCCGGCCGCTCGCCGAGCGGAGAGTGTGGCCGCGCACCTTCCACGACCGGCTGACCGCCCCGCTGCCCGGCCTGAAGGCCATGGCACGCTTCGCCCGCGAAGGCGCGGTGCGGCCGGGCCCGGAAGGCCTGGCCGACATCCCCCGCCTGCCCTACGCCCCGGCCCCGCTGCCCCGCGTCGGCCGGCGCGCGGTGGCCGTCACCTGGGCCGGGCACGCCAGCTGGGTCGTGCGGATCGGCGGGCTGACCGTCCTCACCGACCCGGTCTGGTCCCGCCGCATCCTCGGCACCCCGGCCCGCGTCACCCCCGTCGGCGTGCCCTGGGAGGACCTGCCGCGCGTCGACGCCGTCGTCATCAGCCACAACCACTACGACCACCTCGACGCCCCGACGCTGCGCAGACTCCCGCGCGACACCCCGGTGTTCGTCCCGGCCGGGCTCGCCCGCTGGTTCCACCGCCGCCGCTTCACCCGCGTCACGGAGCTCGACTGGTGGGAGGCGGCCGAACTGGACGGCGTCCGCTTCGACTTCGTCCCGGCCCACCACTGGTCCAAGCGCACCCTCACCGACACCTGCCACAGCCTCTGGGGCGGCTGGGTGCTCACGGACCGGGACGGGCGGCGGGTGTACTTCGCCGGTGACACCGGCTACGGCCACTGGTTCTCCCGCATCGGCCGCCGCTACCCCGGCATCGACCTCGCGCTGCTGCCCATCGGCGCCTACGACCCCCGCTGGTGGCTCAGCGACGTCCACTGCGACCCGGAGGAGGCGGTCCGAGCCGCCCAGGACCTCGGCGCGGCCCGGATGGCACCGATGCACTGGGCGACCTTCGTCCTGTCGGCGGAGCCGGTCCTGGAGCCGCTCACCCGCGTCCGGGCGGCCTGGGACAGCACGGGCCTGCCCCGGGAGAACCTGTGGGACCTCCCGGTGGGCGCCTCACGGGTGCTGTGACCCCCGGGCGTACCGCACCCGCCGCAGCACGGCCGGCACCGCGCTGACGACCAGCGTCAGCCCCACCGCCGCCAGCACCCCCTGCCACGGCTCGTCGAACAGCGACCCGCCGAGGATCCCGATCAGCTGGTACGTCAGGGCCCAGGCCAGACAGGCCGGAAGGTTCCCCCGGGAGAACCTGCGCAGCGGCCACTTCGCGAGCAGACAGGCCAGCATCACGGGGATACGGCCGGCGGGCACCAGCCGGGACAGCACCAGCACGGCCACCCCGTGGTCGGCCAGCTTCCCCTGCGCCTGCTCGAGCCGGTCCTCCGGCGCCCGTGCCCGCAGCGCCTCCAGCCACCGCGACCCGTTCTTCGACGTCAGCCCCCGCCGCCCCAGCCAGTACAGCGTCCCGTCCCCCAGGAACGCCGCCATCGAGGCCGTCACGAACACCAGCGCCAGGGAGACCGGCGCCGTCTGATGGAGCGCGACCACCGCCGCCGAACTCACCAGGGCCCCCGTCGGGATCACCGGCACCAGCGCCCCGATGAGGACCAGAAGGAACAGCGTGGGATAGCCGAGCGCCCGCTGCGTGGACTCCGGCACCACGGCCGCCGGTGTGACGGCCGACGCCGCCAGCAGGGGCGCGACGACGTGCGCCACGGGCCCGGACCAGATCACCGTGCGCCCCCCAGGGACACGCTCTCCCCGTGCTCCAGGCGGTGCACCGCGACGCCGGGTGCGCGCAGGGCCGCCAGCCGGACGAACTCGTCGCCCGGCGCGTGGAATTCGTGGGGGCGCACGGCGTCCATGCCGATCGGCCAGTACGTGCCGTAGTGCACCGGCACCGCACTGCACGGCGCGAGCCGCGCCAGCGCCTCCGCCGCCCGGCCCGCGTCCAGGTGCCCCTCGCCCAGGTACGGCCCCCAGCCGCCGACCGGCAGCAGCGCCACGTCGACCGGCCCGACCTCCTTGGCCATCTCGTCGAACAGCCCGGTGTCCCCGGCGAAGTACGTCCGGGCCTCGCCCGCCACCACATAGCCGAGCGCGGGGGAGCGGTGCCGTCCCAGCGGCACCCGCCGCCCGTCGTGCCGCGCGGGCACCGCCCGTATGACGACGTCGCCGACCGCGGTCTCGTCGCCCGGGGCCACCTCGCTGATCCGCAGGTGCGTGAGCCGGCGCAGACCGGGGACGGCCCGGCGTGCGCCCCGGGGCACGAGCAGGCGCGTGCCCGGCGCCAGGCGCATCAGCGACGGTACGTGCAGGTGGTCGGCGTGGAGATGCGAGACGAGGGCGACGTCCGCGTGGTGCGCGCCGGGGGGCGGCAGGGCCCCGCGCCGGCGGCGCAGGTGCGCGAGCCGGCGTGCGAACAACGGATCCGTGAGCACGCGTACGTTCGAGTCCTGGACGGTGCAAGTGGCGTGACCCCACCAGGTGATCTCCACCGGCACTTCTTTGCCTCCTTCGCGCGACTCCCCGAAGCCTACGTGCAGGAGTAGGGTCGGCGGCGAAACCGGAGGTGAGGGGGGACGCCATGGGGCCGGTCCGGGTCACGGCGATCGCGAGTCTGACGCCGCTGGAGGAGCTGGACGACGACCCGTTCCTGGTCGACTCCCGGAGCCAGCACGCGATGTGCGCCCGCTGGGCCGCCGAGCGGGGATACGTGATCAGCCGGGAGTTACTGGTACGCGGGCTGCGGCCCGACCACGGCGCCCTGTGGGACGGCGTCCGGCCCGGTCGCGACGTGTTCGTGGCGCCCAGCCGCCGGGTCCTGGAGAGCGCGCTCGCGTCCGTGGAGGAGTTCACCGCGGAGTGCGCGCGGCGCGGGGTGCGGGTCGAGACGGTGGGCCACGCGGAACCGGCCTACGACGCGGCGATGAAGGCGTGCGTGCACCGCCGGCTGTCCATGCCGACGGCCGGTTACGACGGACGCTGACGAACCGGCCGGGCGCACCGCAAGCGGTCCGCGCGGTGACGGCACCCACTCGCCGAGGAGACCTGGGGGTCAGGAGACCGGCATGGTCGCGCCCCCGGTGAGCACGAGACAGCGGTGGGCACGGGGAGACGTCCCCCGCCGGTGGCGGCGTGCCGGGGACAGGCGGCCGTCCGACAGGCGTTGAGAGACTGTACGGAGAAGCCCGCGACGACGACGGCGGGCCGGGACGTGAAGGTGGCTGGACGTGCGGGGCGTGCGGTGGCGGCGGGTCGCGAGTCAGGTGGGGCGGAGCGTCGCCGTGTGGGCGGTCTCCACGCTCACCATGCTGGTGCTCGCCGGGATCCTGCCGGATTTCCGGCTCCGCTCGGAGAGCGGCGACAGCGCGACCGACATCGCCGTCACGGCGGCTGTCGGCGCAGGTGCCTTCGGTCTGCTCTCGGCCCTGGTGTGGCCGCTGCTCGTCCGGCTGCTGCTCCTCGTCCCGGCGCTGGTGCTCGGCCTGCTGGTGTTCTTCCTCAACGGCGCCCTGTTCCTGCTCGCCCTGCGCCTCACCCCCGCCGAGCAGGGCACCGCCGCCCCGCAGACCGCCGTCGTGGTCGCCGCCGTGATGTCGGCCGTGGCGTCCGCGACCGGCGGCGCCCTCGCCGTGCGCGACGACGACGCCTACCGCCGCAGGCTGTACCGCCTCTCCGGCCGCCGCCGCCGCAGATCCGGCCCGCCCGGTCCGGCCAGCCCCGGCACCCTCTTCCTCCAGCTCGACGGCGTCGGCCACGACGTCCTGCTCGACGCCGTGGAGAGAGGCCTGATGCCCACCGTCGCCCGCTGGCTGGACGACGGCGACGGCACCGGCCCCACTCACCGGCTCACCCCGTGGCGCACCGACTGGTCCAGCCAGACCGGCGCCAGCCAGCTCGGCATCCTGCACGGCAGCAACCACGACGTGCCCGCGTTCCGCTGGTACGAGAAGGACACCCGCGAGGTCGTCGTCTGCAACCGCCCGACCAGCGCCGCCGAACTGCAGCGCCGCGCCGTCGGCTTCGCGGGACACGGCGGGCTGCTCACCGTCGACGGCGCCAGCCGCGGCAACCTCTTCAGCGGCGGCGCCGACGAACAGGCCCTCGTGCTGTCCATCACCACCCGCCGCCGCGGCCCGGAGAACCGCTCCCGGTCGGGTTACTTCGCCTACTTCTCCGACCCGGCCAACGCCGTGCGCACCGCCCTGTCCTTCGTCGCCGAGGCCGGCCGGGAGATCGCCCAGTCGACCCGGGCCCGGATGCGCAAACAGCGCCCCCGGGTCTCCCGGGCGGGCCTCTACCCGTTCATCCGGGCCTTCGCGACCGTCATCGAGCGGGACGTCGTGGTCGCCGCCGTCATGGGCGACATGCTCACCGGGCGCACCGCCATCTACGCCGACCTCGTGGCCTACGACGAGGTCGCCCACCACTCCGGCCCGGCCAGCGGCGACGCCCGGAAGGTCCTCGCCCGCCTCGACCGGTCGCTCGCCCTGATCGAGAACGTCGCCGAGCACGCCCCGCGCCCCTACCGCATCGTCGTGCTGTCCGACCACGGCCAGAGCCCCGGTGAGACCTTCCGCTCCCGCTACGGGCTCACCCTCGGCGACCTCGTGCGGGCCGGCTGCGGGCTGCACGTGCCGCGCAGGGCCGAGCGCACCCGCAGCGGGGCGGAGGCCCGGGCCGCCGTCCGGGCCGCGCTGCGCCGCCCGGTGGAGGAGGCCGGCGAGCAGCACCACCCGGTGCGCCGCGAGGAGCCGATCGTGCTGGCCTCCGGCAACCTCGGCCTGGTCTCCTTCCCGGACGTGCCGCACCGGATGAGCAAGGAGGAGATCGACGCCCGCCACCCCGCCCTGCTGGCGACCCTCGCCAACCACCCCGGCGTCGGCTTCCTGCTGGTCCGCAGCGAAGAGCACGGCGGTGTCGTCCTCGGCGCGTACGGCGCGCAGATCCCGCTGGCCGACCTCGACGACGAACCCGGTCCGCTCGCCCCGTTCGGCCCCGGCGCCGCCGACGCGGTGCGCCGCACGCACTCCTTCCCGCACACCGCCGACATCATGGTCAACTCCTTCCACGACCCGTCCGACGGCGAGGTCCTCGCCTTCGAGGAGCAGATCGGCTCCCACGGCGGCCTCGGCGGCGCCCAGGGCAGGCCCTTCCTGCTGTCGCCGCTTGACCTGTCCGCGCCCGTGCCGGACGGGGCCGAACTCGTCGGCGCCGAGCGCGTCCACCGCGTCCTGCGCCGCTGGCTGCGCGAGTCCGACGGGCCCCAGGTGCCGCTGGAGACGAGCGAGGAACGCGCCGCCTGACTTGGCGCGTCCACGGCCGCGGCGGCCTGCCGTTCGGTGCCGGAGGCCCGGTCTTGCGGGTGAGCCGATCCGGAGTGTGATCGGATGGTGCCCAGGAACCCGGTCATGGTTCCGGATACTCATCGAAAGGATGCGTTCATGGCAGCCACGCGCTCCGCCCACACCGTCTGGGAAGGCAACCTCTTCAAGGGCAACGGTGCCGTCACCTTCGACTCCTCCGGCATCCTCGCCGAGCAGCCGGTCACCTGGGCCGCCCGCACGGAGGAGCCGGGCGGGAAGACCAGCCCCGAGGAGCTGATCGCCGCGGCCCACTCCAGCTGCTTCTCGATGGCCTTCTCCAACATCCTCGACAAGGCCGGCACCCCGCCGACCAGGCTGGTCACGTCCGCCGACGTCACCTTCCAGCCCGGCGAGGGCATCACCGGCATCCACCTCACCGTCGAGGGCACCGTCCCCGGCATGGACGAGGAGGCCTTCCTCGCCGCCGCCGAGGAGGCCAAGGTGGGCTGCCCGGTCAGCCAGGCCCTCAAGGCCACGCCGATCACCCTGACCGCGAAGCTCGCCTGACCCCCTCCGCGGCACGCCGCGCGGGCGCCCCGACGGGGGCGCCCGCGCGAGCGCCGGCAATCCCCGCCGAGGGTGCCGCGGCGGGGCGGCTCGTGCGGGTCGTCGGCGGCTCCCCGGCCGGGGCTCCCGGACGGCCCGCCTCGTCCGCCCGCCGCCCCCGGGTGGTGGGCCACGGTCCCGCTCACCCGTCCGGCGACGGCTTCGCCCCCGTACCGCCCCCGCGCCCGCCCTCCGGGAGCCCACGCCCATGACGCCACGCCCCGCCGTCTCCGCCCACCGGGGCGGCTCCGAGCGCGCCGGCGCCGCCACCTGGGAGGCGTACGAGGACGCGCTCGCCTCCGGCGCCGAGTACGTCGAGTTCGACATCCGCCGCACGGCGGACGGTGTCCTGGTCGTCTACCACGACCCCCGGGTCGGCCGCACCGGCCCGCCGCTGTCCGCGCTCACCCACGCGGAGCTGAGCGCGCGCGCCGGGTACGAGGTGCCCGTCGTGGACGACGTCATGGCGCTGATCGCCGGACGGCTCGTGGCCCACCTGGACCTGAAGGAGGCCGGCTACGAGCGGGAGGTCGTCGACCGGGCGGTCGCCCTGCTCGGCAAGGACGGGCTCGTCGTGACCACGCTGGAGGACCGTTCCGTCGCCGCCGTCACACAGCGGTACCCGGGGGTGCGCACCGCGCTGTCCCTGGGCCGCGCCCGAGGCGACCTGGCGCCGGCCCGGCTGCCCGCGACCCGGCTGAGCGAGCTGTTCCCGGCCCGCCGCATCCGCGCCTGCGGGGCCCACGGCGTCGCCGTTCACCAGCGGCTGGCCCGCACGAGCGTGCTGCGCGCGGCGACCCGGCACGGCCTGTTCACCATGGTCTGGACGGTCAACGAGGACACCCTCATGCGGGCCTTCCTCGCCCATCCGCGCGTGGACGTGCTCGTCACCGACCGGCCCCGGCGCGCCGTGGCGCTGCGCGGCCCCCTCACCCCGAGGCGGCATTGACAACAGCGCACTCAAGTTTTGTGCTGGAGTGTGTGGAGAGTCGTCGCCCGGGCGGAAGGGGACAGCGATGGGACGAGCGGTCGGGATCGACCTCGGAACCACGAACTCGGTGGTCGCGGTGCTGGAGGGCGGCGAGCCCACCGTCATCGCCAACGCGGAGGGCGCCAGGACCACCCCCTCGGTGGTGGCGTTCGCCAAGAACGGCGAGGTGCTGGTCGGGGAGGTCGCCAAGCGGCAGGCGGTGACGAACGTGGAGCGCACCGCCCGCTCGGTCAAGCGGTACATGGGCGACTCGGGCTGGCGCTTCCCGGAGCACGGCGACATCGACGGCACCCGCTACCGCGCGCAGGAACTCTCGGCGCGGGTGCTGCAGAAGCTGAAGCGGGACGCGGAGTCCTACCTCGGCGAGGACGTCAGCGACGCGGTGATCACCGTCCCGGCGTACTTCGACGACAGCCAGCGCCAGGCGACCAAGGAGGCGGGGGAGATCGCGGGCCTGAAGGTCCTGCGGATCATCAACGAGCCGACCGCCGCCGCCCTCGCGTACGGCCTGGACAAGGAGAACGACCAGACGGTCCTGGTCTTCGACCTGGGCGGCGGCACCTTCGACGTGTCGCTGCTGGAGATGGGCGAGGGCGTCATCGAGGTGAAGGCCACCAACGGCGACACCCACCTCGGCGGCGACGACTGGGACCAGCGGATCGTCGAGCACCTGGTCAAGCGCTTCAAGGGGCAGTACGGCGTCGACCTCGGCAAGGACAAGATGGCCGTGCAGCGGCTGCGCGAGGGCGCCGAGAAGGCCAAGATCGAGCTCTCCAGCTCCACCGAGACGACGATCAACCTGCCCTACATCACCGCCTCCGCCGAAGGGCCCCTGCACCTCGACGAGAAGCTGACCCGGGCCCAGTTCCAGGACCTGACGCAGGACCTGCTGGACCGCTGCAAGAAGCCCTTCCACCAGGCCGTCGAGGACGCGGGCGTGAAGCTGTCGGCGATCGACCACGTGATCCTGGTCGGCGGCTCCACGCGGATGCCCGCGGTGACCGACCTGGTCAAGGAACTCACCGGCAAGGACCCGCACAAGGGCGTCAACCCCGACGAGGTCGTGGCCGTCGGCGCCGCGCTCCAGGCAGGCGTCATCCGCGGCGACGTCAAGGACGTCCTGCTGCTCGACGTCACCCCGCTGTCCCTGGGCATCGAGACCAAGGGCGGCATCATGACCAAGCTCATCGAACGCAACACCACGATCCCGACGCGGCGTTCGGAGATCTTCACCACGGCCGCCGACAACCAGCCCTCGGTCGGCATCCAGGTCTACCAGGGCGAACGGGAGATCGCCGCCTACAACAAGAAGCTCGGCGTCTTCGACCTGACGGGCCTGCCGCCGGCCCCGCGCGGAGTGCCGCAGATCGAGGTGGCCTTCGACATCGACGCCAACGGCATCATGCACGTCTCCGCGAAGGACATGGCGACCGGCCGCGAGCAGAAGATGACCGTCACCGGCGGGTCCGCCCTGCCCAAGAACGACATCGACCGCATGATGCGCGAGGCGGAACAGTACGCGGAGGAGGACCGCAGGCGCCGCGAGGCCGCCGAGACCCGCAACCAGGCCGAGCAACTCGTTTACCAGACCGAGAAGTTCCTGCGCGACAACAGCGACCGCATCCCGGCCGACACGACGTCCGAGGTGGAGGCGGCCCTCACCGAGGTGAAGACGCGGCTGGAGCAGCAGGCGGACACCGCCGCCCTCCGCGCCGCCGTCGACGCACTCGCCTCGGTCAGCCAGAAGATGGGCCAGGCGATGTACGCCCAGGCCCAGCAGACCCCCACCGAGGAGTCCCGCCACGCGCCGCAGGACGAGGACGGCGTGGTCGACGCGGAGATCGTCGACGAGGAGAAGGACCGGCGCGACGGCAAGGACGGCGCCGCCTAGGCACCCCGCATCCGGGCCGGAAGAGTCCGGCGCGACGGCGACGCCGGGACTACGACGGCGGGTCCTGGCGTCCCGGCGCGGCGGACGGCAGCGTCACGCACACCGCGTCCAGGACGGTCGCGTACGGCGTGCCGAACTCCGTGAGCCGGGAGCGGAGCCGGTCCAGGCCGTCGCGGTGGTCCGTCAGGAGCTGTGTGTCGCCGGTGCGGGCCGCGCATTCGAGGACCGCGGGGAGGAAGTCCGGCGGTTCCTCCCCGGTGGTCTCCAGGCCGTGCGAGCGGTACAGCTCCTCGGAGGGCGCCGGGGCCGCCTCGCGCCAGGCACTGAGGTACAGGCTGTGGTCCGGCTCCGCCTCGAAGACCTCGACGTAGTGCGCCGCCAGCTCACCCGGCGGGGTGAGCGCCGCGTGGTCGGCGAACTGCCGCAGCTGCGGGGCTGCTTCGCGCAGCAGCGGCAGCCGGGCGCGGAAGTCGTCGTCGGGGAACATCAGGCACAGCGCGGCGGCCTGGTACAGCACCTCGAACCCGGGCATCGGACCTCCTTCGCGTCCCCGTGGACCCGACGCTAGGGGCGGGCGCAAGGGCACACCCGCCGGAGAGGGCCGTACGGGTCAGGGCGGCCGGGCGGCGTCGCCGGCCGCCGCGAGACCCCCGTTGCCGCAGCCGGCCCGCCGCTGAACGGGCTCAGCAGCGGTCGCGGTACTCCCGCAGCAGTTCCTGGGTGCGCTGGGCGGAACCGGCCCTCGCCGTCATGTGGTCCAGCACCTCCAGGTGCGCGGAGACCTCCTTGCGCGCATCGAGGTACAGCGCGCCGGTCAGGTACTCGGTGAAGACCATGTCGGGCAGCTCCGGCTCGGCGAAGCGGAACAGTGAGAACGGCGCGTACGTCCCCGGATGCGGGCCGTCCCGGAACTCGGCGACCTGCAGCGTGACGCGGTCGCGCGCGGAGAGCTCCAGCAGCTTGTCCAGCTGCTCGCGCATCACCCGGCCGCCGGCGCCGACCGGCCGGGCCAGCACCGTCTCGTCCATGATCACCCACAGGTGCGGCGGGTTCGCGCGGTCCAGCAGCCGCTGCCGCTCCATCCGCAGCGACACGTGCCGCTTCACCGCCTCCGGGCCCGCGTTCGCGATGGTCCCGGCCTCCAGCACGGCCCGCGCGTACTCCTCGGTCTGCAGCAGCCCGGGCACGAAGTGCGGCTCGTAGGAGCGGATGATCCGGGCGGCGCCCTCCAGGCTCACGTACAGGCTGAACCAGTCCGGCAGCACGTCGTGGTACCGCTGCCACCAGCCCGGCCGGTTCGCCTCCTCGGCGAGCTCGACGAACGCGCCGACCTCGTCCTCGGCGACCCCGTAGGCGGTCAGCAGGATCTGCACGTACGGGATCTTCAGGGCGACGTCCGCGGTCTCCATCCGCCGCACGGTCGCGGGGGCCACCCGCAGCACCCGGGCGGCCTCGTCGCGGCTGAGACCCGCCGCCTCGCGCAGTTCCTGCAGCCGCTTGCCGAGCACCACCTGACCCACGGTGGGTGCGGCCCGCCGTTCACTCACGCCCGCCTCCCACGCGCCCGGCCCGGCGATCAGTCTGACACGCCGGCCGGTCCTCTCCCAGAGGCGACGGCGAGGAGATCGCGGGAACGGACGAGCGGCCGGCATGACCTCGCGGGTAATCGACCGGACGCCGGCGCCCGCGGGAGGGTGAACCCACCGGGTCCCGGGCCGGCGCACTCCGGCCCGGGACCCGGCTCCCGCCACCGCACCACGCCCGACGGAAGGTGATGTCCCATGTCCGCGATCCAGCTCGCCGCACTCGCCCGGACCCCCGAGCCGCAGTCGATGCTCCGCCGCTTCCTGGCCCTGGACGCGGTGGTGACCGGCGCCAACGCGCTCGCCTACCTCGCCCTGTCCGGCCCGCTCGGGCGGTTCCTCGGCGTCGGCTCCGGCCTGCTGCTCGCCCTCGGCGCCTTCCTCGCCCTCTACACGGCGGGTGTGGCACTGCCGGCCGCCCGCCGGCAGCCACCGGCGCCCCTCGTGCGTGCCGTCGTCGAGGCCAACCTCGCCTGGGCCGTGCTGAGCCTCGCGGCCCTGGCGCTGTGGCTCTCGCCGAGCACGGCGGGCGGTGTGTGGACGGTGCTCCAGGCGCTGACCGTGGCCGGGTTCGCCGTCCTGCAGCACCTCGCCCTGAAAGCACGTCAGGACAGCAGCCCCTGAAGGTACTTCGCCGTCGCCGGGTCGGCCGGCAGCAGCGTCTCGACGGCCAGCTCGGCGACGGTCACGTCCATGGGCGTGTTGAAGGTGGAGATCGAGGAGATGAACGACAGCGTCCGCCCCCCGTGCTCGATCAGCAGCGGCAGCGCGAAGTACGGCACCGGCTCCGAGGGCTCCGCGGGCGGGTCCTCGTCCGGCACCGGATACGCCGCCACCTCCTCGTACAGCGCCCGCAGCGGCCCGGAGCGGTGCAGCGCGATCTGCCGCTCCATCTGCTCCAGCAGGTGCCCGCGCCAGGCGCGCAGATTGCGGATCCGGGGCGCCAGGCCCCGCGGGTGCAGGGCGAGGCGCATCGCGTTCAGCGGCGGCTCCAGCAGCGACTCGCAGACACCGTCGACCAGCGCCATGATCCCCCGGTTGGCCGCCACCACGTCGTACAGCGCGTCCACCACCAGCGCCGGGTACGGCTCGTAGCCGCCGATCAGCCGCTCGATGCCCTCGCGCAGGGTGCCCAGCGCCGGGTCGTCCAGCGGCGTCTCCGGGAAGCGCGGGGCGTAACCGGCCGCCAGCAGCAGCGCGTTGCGCTCCCGTACCGGCACGTCCAGGTGTTCGGCCAGCCGCAGCACCATCTCCTCGCTGGGCCGGGACCGGCCGGTCTCGACGAAGCTGATGTGGCGGGCCGAGGAGTCCGCGCGCAGGGCCAGCTCCAGTTGGCTGACCCGCCGCTGCTCCCGCCAGGCCCGCAGCAGCGGGCCCACGCCCTGGCCGGCGGTGGACGGGTGAGTGGTCATGCCAGGACCGTAGTCGAGAACCGGCCGGACCGGACAGGCACACCGCTGCGACCAGGGCCTACGGCGCCGCCCTGTGGCAGGCTGAGAGAACCGCGGGGACGCGGTGAGGACCCCGCCAGGAGGCCCGGCGCAAGGGAAGGGACGCAGCTCATGCCCGTCGAACCGCTGTCGCAGAAGGAGGTCGAGGACCGGCTGGCCGAACTGCCGGGCTGGTCGCTCGACGGGGACCGGATCACCCGGTCCTACCGGCTCGGCTCGCACTTCGCCGCGACGGCGATGGTCGTGCACATCGCCCAGGTGCAGGAGGAACTGGACCACCACTCCGACCTCACCCTCGGCTACAACACCGTCGCTGTGTCCGTGCACACCCACAGCGCGGGCGGCGCCGTCACCGAGAAGGACTTCGAGCTCGCCCGCAGGGTGGAGGACCTGGCCCCCGGCCACGGTGCACACTGACCGGGTGCTCGACTACGACAAGGAAGCGGAGCGGTACGACGCCTCGCGCGGTGGTGAGCCCAGGGCGGCCGCCGCCGCACAAGCGGTGCTGAGCCTCGTACCGGCCACCGCCCGCACTCTGCTGGACGTCGGCTGCGGCACCGGCATCGTGACCAGACGGCTCGCGGCCGACCGCGACGGCATGCGCGTGACCGGCGTGGACCTCGCACCCGCCATGGCCCGGCGGGCCGCCGCCCGGCTGCCGGGTGCCGTGGTACTCGCCGACAGCCGCAGACTGCCCTTCCGGGACGGCGAGTTCGACGCCGTCACCAGTGTCTGGCTGCTGCACCTGGCGCCCGGACCCGCCGAGGTACGGGCCATCGTCGGCGAGTGCGCCCGGGTGCTGCGGCCCGGCGGGGTGTACGTCACGACGGTCGACAAGGCCGCCTCCCACAACGTGGGCAGCGACATCGATGTCGTGCTGTCCTCACGCCCGCCCAGCCCGGTCCGGGACGCGGCGGCGGACGTCGAGGCCCACGCCGCCGCCCACGGCCTGGTCCCGGCCGGGCAGGCCCGCTTCCGGGGCCACGGGCAGGGCCGCAGCCCCCGCCGCACGGTCGCCGACCTGCGCCGGGGCTGGTTCGTCACCCTGCCGCCCGGCGACCCGCTGGCCGACGGCTTCGCCGCCCGCCTGAGGCGACTGCCGGACCAGGACCGCCCCCGCCCCGACCCGGTGTTCGGCCTGCGGGCGTTCCGGAAGCCGGCCGCTCAGCAGCGGCCCCCGGTCGTCCCCTCGGCCAGGGAGTCCGCCAAGTAGCCCCGCAGGTCCGGCACTTCGGGTGCGAGCAGATGCCGCACCCAGGCGTTGCGCTCGTGCGGGATCGGCGGCAAGCGGAACCCAGGGCCACCACCGCGGGCAGGTCAGGCAGCCGTGCAGTCCCCGTCGCCCGATCTGAACGTGGTCGGTTTCGTGTTCGTGGACGGTGCGTTCGCCGTGAAGCCGAAGCTCACCGACGATCCCGGTGCGACCGTGGCGTTCCAGCCGGTGTTCTTCGCCGTCACCGTCGTACCCGACTGGGTGGTCTCGGCGTTCCAGGACGCGGTCAGCTTCTGGCCGTCGGGGAAGGTCCAGCCCAGGGACCAGCCGTTCCAGGCGGTGGGACCGGAGTTGGTGAGGCGTACCTCCGCCTGGAAGCCGCCCTGCCACTGGCCGGTGACCGTGTACGTCACCGTGCAGGCGCCCGTCGGGCCCGGGTCGGCCGGGCCGGCGTCGGAGGTGTCGCCGTAGACGACGCCGCGGCCGTTGGTGGCGACGTAGACGCGGCCGTAGACCCGCGGGTCGCCGGTGATCGCCGCGCCCGTCCAGCCCCACTGGTGGGCGTCGTCGTTGACGCGGGTCCAGTGCGCGCCCCGGTCCGTGGAGCGGAAGACGCCGCGCACACCGCCGATCTTCGCGCTGGTGTAGAGCGTCTGGTACGAGGCGCCCGGCGCGGCCTTCCCGAAGCCGATGGTGTCGGCCTGCTCGACGTTCGCCAGCCTGGTGAAGCTCGCGCCGCCGTCCGTGGAGTGCCACAGGCCGTACGCGCCGTCCGGCGCGCCGCCCGCCAGCCAGACGTCGCCCTTCCCGCCCGGCAGCGCCTTGAAGCGGACGCTGTCGCCGGCCGGCAGCCCGGTGGCCGGGGACTGCTCGAACGTCGCCCCGCCGTCCCGGCTCACGTAGAACCTGCCGGACTTGAAGCCGTAGAAGGTCTTCGCGTCGACGCGGTCCGACTCCACGATCGCCCCGGCGGGGATCCCGGCCGACGCCTGCCACGACATGCCGAAGCCCGTCGTGTGGTGCACCCCGGCGCCCTCCGGGCTCCACACGAACCGGCTGCCGTCCGCGGCCGCCGCGACCGTGCCGCCGCCGCTCACGCCCGCGGGATCGGTCCCCCCGGACCAGTGGGCGCCGTTGTCCGTCGAGAACGCGATGTGCGGCCCCGAGTCCAGGTCGCCCACGCGCACCACCGTGTCCGGGTTCGACTCGGCGAAGTCCAGGCTGGTGGTCGTCGTGAAGTTCGGCTGCGTGAACATCATCGACGGGACCTTCGTCAGGTCCGTGTGCCGGAAGCCGCCGATGTCACCGAGCGCGCTGAGCAGCGGGGCGCCCGACGGCGGAGAGGCCAGGTCGTTGACCGCCGTCTCCTCCAGCCCCCGCACCATCGGCTCGACGGTGAACTTGGCCCCGCTGTCCCAGTTCCCGAGGTTCTCCGTGCCGTAGATCGTCGCGCCCGTCCCGTACATCATCCGGTCGGAGTCGAACGGGTCGATCTCCAGCGCCTCCGTCATCCACCCGAGCTTCGGGGTCTGCTCCGGCGGCTGCGGGTTCGCGCCCCAGGTCAGCCACGGCGAGGACGAGACGTCCATGGTGTAGCGGTTCTCGCGGTTCGGGTACGAGGTGTAGTCCCACGCCTTCGTCCAGGTCGCGCCGCTGTCCGTGGAGCGGAAGATCTGCGTGTCCGGCCACCAGGCGCTGTACGCGGTCGCCATCACCGTGCCCGGCTTCTGCCGGTCCACGGACAGCCCGCTGAAGCCGTAGAACGTGTCGGCCTCCGCCACCGGGCTGATGTCCGTCCAGGTGCCCGTCCCGGTCGTGTAGCGCCACAACCGGCCCTTGCCGCCGTCGTAGGGTCCGCCCTTGTCGCTGTAGGCGAGGTAGAGGTGGCCGTTCTCCGCGTCCAGCACGCCCTTGTGGGCGAGGTGGCCGGTCGGCTGACCCGCCAGCCGCTGCCAGCTCGCGCCCGCGTCCGTCGACCGGTACACCGCGTTGTCCTTGTCGGCGACCCCGACGTAGATCGTCTTCGTGGCGTTCCCTGCGGTCCCCGTGGACTCGTCGAAGGTGACCCAGACGATCCCCTGGTTGTCCGACGCGTAGCCGGAGGTGTCGCTGGGGTCCTGCACGTAGTTGCCGGCGTTGGGGAAGGCCGTCACCTGCGACCAGGTCGCCCCCGAGTCCGTCGACCGCCACAGCCCCTTGCCGCTGGGCGCGCCCAGGTACAGCACGCTGTTCCGGTTCGGGTCGACGGCCAGCCGCTCGCCCATCCCCCGTCCCGGCATGTTGCCGCCCAGCTTGAACGGCAGGTCCGCCTTCTTCCAGCTCGCCCCCCGGTCGGTGGAGCGCATGACCGCGCCGTTCCCCGGGTCCCAGCCGTTGGTGTACGTCCCGACGGCCGCGTACACCCGGTCCGGGTCGACGGAGTCGGTCGCGATGCTGACGACCCCCGTGTGCCCCCAGTCGTCCCACCCGACGGAGTCCAGCAGCGGCGTCCAGGTCCGGGAGGACTCCTGCCAGCGGTAGGCGCCGCCGATGTCGGTCCGGGCGTAGGCGAGGTTCTTCTCGGACCGGTTGAAGACGATCCCGGGGACGAAGCCGCCCCCGTCGATCCGGGCGTTCTTCCACGTGTAGGTGTCGGCGGTGATCTCCGCCGCCGGAGGGCCGGCGGCCAGGGCGGTGGGGGCGCCCGACAGCAGACCGGCCGCGAGCGCCAGAACGGCCGTGACGATACGGGTTCTTCGCACGGTGGGGTTCCTTCCGTGGGGGAGGGGGAACGTGCGAGGGCCGGGCGGCTCCCGTGCGGGTGGAGCCGCCCGGCCGGGGTGGCCCCGCGTCAGGTGCGGGGCCACGTACGCGGGGCTTCGGACGCACCTGTCGCGGAGCGCCCGGCGGGGGCTATTCGAGAAGCTCCGCGTACGAGCCCATGGCCAGGGCGATGTCCGCCTGGGCCCAGAACCGGTGGTACGTGAAGGACGGCACCGCACCGCCCGCGAGATAGCTCTCGATCTTCGACCAGGCGGGGTCGTCCTCGTAGAAGGAGCGGATCGAGTCGAACGTCGACGACGCGTTGATCGCGTCACCGTTCGGCATCGTGCCCGTCCAGCCGCTGGGGACGGTCACCGGGTCGTCGAACCGGTTGTAGTCGGCCCGGTTCTCCGGGACCGCGATCCCGAGAGCGTCCTGGTGGTTGTCCCACATGCCGTCCAGCAGCTTCTTCGCGGCCGCCGCGGCCTCGGTGTCACCCGAGCGGTCGGCGTAGTACGTCAGCGTCTTGGCGTACGCGGCCGCCACTCCCACGTCGTTGGTGTAGTCGGCGACGGTGACGTGCAGCGAGCTGTTGGAGCCGGGGCTGGAGGCGTTCCAGGTGTCGGGCTGGCCCGACCACTGCAGGGTCGACGGGACACGGAAGGTGCCGTCCGGGTTGAACGTGGTCTCGGACAGCGCCCAGTCGACCCACTTGTCGAGGACCGTCTTGGCCTTGGCGTTCCCCGTCTGCTGGTACAGCTCGGCGACCCGCTCCATGGACCACGCCTGGAAGCCGAACCACTGGTTGGACGGCGGGTCGTGGTACACGGGCTTCTCGTCGTAGTACATGCCGTAGAACGTCGACTTGCCCGAAGGCGGTGTCGCGTACCGGCCCGCCCAGCTGTTGGTCGCGCCGCCCGCGATCGCGCCCTCGTCCGACTGCAGCCAGCGGTAGAACTCCAGCTGCCGGTCGAGGGACTTGGCCCAGTCGGCCGCGCCGGTCGCCGACTTCGGCTTCAGCGGGGCGTAGTTGGCGAGCGCGTGGGCGGCCAGCGGGTTCTGGTAGCCGCCGTGGGCATGGCTGGAGCCGATGCGCCAGGCCCAGCCCGCGCTGGTGTCCGTGGCACCGCCCCAGGCGTAGTACCAGGACATCAGGTAGTGCGAGGCGTCCTTGCCGGTGCCCGCCGGGCAGGCGGTGGGACCGACGCAGTTGCCGACCTTCTTGAAGTACTTGTCGAACATGGAGTAGCGCAGGTAGTCGCCCATCTTGGCCGCCTTGGCGACCGTCGCGGAGACGTCCTGGCCCTTGCCCTGCTCCTTGGCCCACAGGTCCGCCCAGTAGGCGGCCTGCACGGCCCGCGCGTCGGCGTCCGGCGCGTTGGTGAACTTCCACTGCTTGGCGTAGGAGGCGTCACCGGTGAACAGGTCCAGATAGCCGTTCTTGCCACCGTACTTGAAGGCGTCGCAGGTGGGCTGCGGCACCGTCTCCCACACCGACTCCTGCGCACCGCGCTGGAAGGTGTTGATGTACGACGGGCCGGTGTCCGAGGGACCCGCCTCGCACTTGCCGGGCGAGTTGCCGAACCCGTAGACGTTGTCGACGTCCTGCAGCCAGTGCATGCCGTAGACGTCATCCGTGCCGTAGGCGCTCTTCAGCTCGGCCGCGATCGGGTCCGGGCCGACCGAGACCCCGCTGTCGAGCCTGGCCGGGTACTCACCGGGTGTGTCCAGCTCGGGCGCGTAGGTCGCCGGCTTGGAGGCGTTGTAGAACGAGTTGGTCGGCTGGTCGGCGCGCGTGGGGATCATGTACTTCTCCATGAGGTCCCACGCCCCGTTGAACTTCGACCAGTCGCCCGTCACCTTGCCGTACATGGCCTGCAGCCACAGCAGGTAGCTGTACGCCTCCGAGGTGGTCTCATGGCCGTGGTCGGGCGCCTCGACGATCAGCGTCTCGACCGAGTGGTAGGGGATGCCCTCGGGGGAGAAGTAGCCGTTCGCCGGGTTGGTGATCTTCCCGTACAGCTCCAGGAAACGGGCCTCGTACGCCTTGGCCGCCGCGAGCTGCGTCACGGTCACCGACGCCTTGGCGTGCCCGGCGGCCGTCGACTCGAACACGGCCGAGCCGGCCCCCGAGCCGTCCGCCGTGACGGTCACCTTCTGCGCGGTGTTCCAGTTCTGCGGGGTGAAGGTGAGCGAGGCGCCGCCCGTGACCGACAGGCCCGTGTTGCCGCTCGCGCGGGCAGAGGCGACCGTCACGTTCGCGGCGGGCTGCTTGGACAGCTTCACCTCGTACGTGCCGGACTTGCCCGACTGCACGCCCAGTTGCAGCGGGGAGGCGACGACGGTCGGGCCGGCGGTGACGGTGATGCCGATCGGTGTGGAGTCGGCGGAGGCGCCCATGCTGTCGTGGGCCTTCGCCACCAGGGAGTGACTGCCCACGGCCAGGTCGGAGACCGAGAGCGTGTAGGGCGCGCTGGTGTCCGTGCCCAGCAGCTTGGTGTCGTCGTAGAACTCCACCTTGCTGATGGTCGCGTCGTCCGCGGCGGCCGCGGTCGCCGCCAGCGGGACCGCCTGGCCCTGGGTGTAGACGGCGCCGGCGGCCGGGCTGGTCAGCACGGCGATCGGCGGCTGGTGGGCGCCCGTGCAGGGGGTGCCGTTGACGGAGAAGGAGGTCGGCGCGGTGTTGGTGCCGCTGTAGCTGAACTGGGCGCCGGTGGAGACGGCGGCGTTCGCGGCGACGCGCGCGTTGTGGGCGGCGTTCTTCACGGTGATGGTCTGGCCGGACTGCGACCACGTGCCGTTCCAGCCGTTCCCCAGCTTCTGGTTGCCGGAGTAGGCGTAGGTCAGCGTCCAGCCGTCGATGGCGTCCGTGCCGCGGTTGGTGAGGGTCAGGTCCACCGTGAAACCGGAGCCCCAGTCGTTCGTCTTGTAGTCGACGCTGCACTGAAGTGCCGCCGCCTGAGCGGGAGTCGACCCTGAGGAGAGCATCGTCAACGGAAGCGCGAGAGCGGCGAGGGCGGCGGTCCACAGACGCCGCACCGCCCCGCGTCTCCGGGGTGGGGGATGCATGGTGCTGGTTCCTCCTTGCGGCTCGGAGATGTCAAGGCTTGAACCAGTGGGAGCGCTCCCATGGTGCTGTCGCGTCAGGTCTCGGTCAAGGGCCTTGAAGAGTCGAAAAACTTCGACGCCCCGGATACGCGAAAGTCGGCGGCTCCCCTGTTCTTCGCCGGGACTTGGCGCTACCTTCCATGACACCAGTGGGAGCGATTCCATCAGTCGACGCGTCCGTCACGACGGGCCCGGCCTGCAAGGAGTCGCTCATGCGACACCTCTCGCGTTCAGTACTTTTAGCCGCCGCCGACGCGGTCGTCCCCGGCTGCGCGAGTGCCGGTGGCGGGTTCCTCATGTCCTTGTCGGAGCGTCCCCCGAACGGCTGACACCCCACATCACCGAAAGGGAAACCCGCACTCATGAGCCGTACGAGAACAGCGTTACTCGCCGCCATGGCCCTGGTCGCCGGCGCGACCGGCACCGCGTTCGCCGTCGACCCGGACGGCGTCGGCACCGCGGCGGTCCCCTGCACCGTGGACTACAAGATCCAGAACGAGTGGAGCACCGGCTTCACCGCCGCCGTGACGGTCACCAACAACAGCGCCGCCAAGTCCTCCTGGTCCCTGAAGTGGTCCTACGCCGGGAACCAGAAGGTCACCAGCGGCTGGAACGCCAAGCTCAGCCAGAGCGGTGCCACCGTCACCGCCGCCAACGAGAGCTACAACGCCCAGCTGGCGACCGGCGGTTCGGTCAGCTTCGGCTTCCAGGGCAGCTACAGCGGCAGCAACGCGATCCCCGCCACCTTCACCCTCGACGGCGTGACCTGCAACGTCGACGACGGCGGGTCCGGCGGACCGACGGACCCGCCGGACCCGGGCGGTCCCTCCGGCCGGGTGGACAACCCCTACGCCGGCGCCAAGGTGTACGTGAACCCGGAGTGGTCCGCGAACGCCGCCGCCGAGCCGGGCGGCAGCCGTATCGCCAACCAGCCGACCGGGGTCTGGCTGGACCGGATCGCCGCGATCAACGGCGCCGGCGGCAAGATGGGGCTGCGCGAGCACCTCGACGAGGCGCTGCGCCAGAAGGGCTCGGGCGAACTCGTCGTCCAGCTCGTGATCTACAACCTGCCCGGCCGGGACTGCGCGGCCCTGGCCTCCAACGGCGAGCTGAAGGCCGATGAGATCGGCCGCTACAAGACCGAGTACATCGACCCGATCAAGGCGATCCTCGCGGACTCCAAGTACGCCTCGCTGCGGATCGTCACCACGGTCGAGATCGACTCGCTGCCCAACCTCGTCACCAACACCGGAAGCCGCCCGACGGCCACCCCGCAGTGCGACGTGATGAAGGCCAACGGCAACTACGTCAAGGGCGTCGGCTACGCGCTGAACAAGCTCGGCGACGTGCCGAACGTCTACAACTACGTCGACGCCGGCCACCACGGCTGGATCGGCTGGGACGACAACTTCGGCCCCTCCGCGACCCTGTTCAAGGAGGCGGCGTCCGCCGAGGGCGCGACCGTCAACGACGTCCACGGCTTCATCACCAACACCGCGAACTACAGCGCCCTGAAGGAGGAGAACTTCTCCATCACCGACACCGTGGCGGGCAAGTCCGTCCGCGAGTCCAAGTGGTTGGACTGGAACCGCTACACCGACGAGCTGTCCTTCGCCCAGGCCTTCCGCAACCAGCTGGTCTCGGTCGGCTTCCCGTCGGGCATCGGCATGCTGATCGACACCTCCCGCAACGGCTGGGGCGGCAGCGCCCGGCCCGCCGGTCCCGGTCCGCAGACCTCCGTCGACGCCTATGTCGACGGCGGCCGCTACGACCGCCGCCTCAACACCGGCAACTGGTGCAACCAGGCCGGAGCCGGTCTCGGCGAGCGCCCGCAGGCCAACCCGGCCGCCGGGATCGACGCCTACGTGTGGATGAAGCCGCCGGGCGAGTCCGACGGGTCGAGCAAGGCCATCGACAACGACGAGGGCAAGGGCTTCGACCGCATGTGCGACCCGACCTACACGGGCAACCCGCGCAACAACAACAACATGTCCGGTGCCCTGCCGGACGCGCCGGTCTCCGGGCACTGGTTCTCCGCCCAGTTCCGGCAGTTGATGCAGAACGCGTACCCGCCGCTGTCGTGACGCACTGAGCATCCCCGTCCCCACGGGTCCGCCGGGGCTTGCCGCCCCGGCGGATCCGTGTGCGGGAATTTGCGGGAGCGGCAACACAGGTGGCCTTCTCGCGGTGCGTCGGCGCACGCTGACCGCATCCGAGCGAGAGGCTGACCACCATGGCACACGAGCACGAGCACGAGCACGAACACGGGCATGGGCACGGGCACAAGCCCGGGCAGGGCCACCACCACGGCCACACGGACCTCGACTGGGCCGAGATGGGCCCGATGCTGGAGTCCTCGGCGGAGCTGTTCGCGTCCCTGTACGAGCGGGCGCTGGGCTGGCTGGCGCAGGAGGTGACGGAGCCGGGGCTGATCGTCGACGCGGGCAGCGGGCCGGGCGTCGTGTCCTGCCTGTTCGCCGAGACGTTCCCGGGCGCGCGGATCGTGGCCGTGGACGGCTCGGAGCCGCTGCTGGAACGGGCGCGGGCGCGGGCCGGGCGGCTGGGGGTGTCCGACCGCTTCAGCACCCTGGCCGGTGAACTGCCGGACGTCCTCGGTGAGTTGGACTATCCGGCGGATCTGCTGTGGGCGAGTCGCAGTCTGCACCACCTCGGCGACCAGCGGGCGGCGCTCGCCGCGTTCGCGGCCCGGCTGGCTCCCGGCGGCACGCTGGCCCTCATGGAGGGCGGCCTGCCCCCGCGGTTCCTGCCGCGCGACATCGGCATGGGCCGGCCCGGGCTCCAGGCGCGGATCGACGCGGTGGAGGCGGACTGGTTCACCCGGATGCGCACCGACCTGCCCGGGCACGTCGCCGAGACGGAGGACTGGCCGGCCCTGCTGAACGCCGCGGGCCTGAAGCACACCCGGACGCACAGCTTCCTGCTCGACCTCCCGGCGCCGGCCTCGGACCGGGCGCGTGCGTATGCCGTGGCGTCGCTGTCGCACATGCGCGACAAGCTCGCCGAAGGGCTCGACGCCGAGGACCTCGCGACCGTCGACCGTCTTCTCGACCCCGACGACGAGGCGAGCCTGCACCACCGCCCGGACGTGTTCGTCCTGGAGGCGCACACGGTGCACACGGCGGTCCGGCCGGTCTGAGCCCGCGGGCTGCCGGCAGCGCCCCGGTGCCGGCCCGGCAGGGCCGCGGGAGGCCGGGGCGCTGTTCTGCCGGGAGGCTCAGGCCTCGTTGAACTTGGCCGGGTCCGGGCCCAGGCGGCGGTCCTCGTTGAGGGCGCTGATCGCGGCCAGGTCCTCGGTGTCCAGGCTGAAGTCGAAGACCTCGATGTTCTCCTTGATCCGCGAGGGCGTCACGGACTTCGGGATCACCACGTTGCCCAGCTGGACGTGCCAGCGCAGCACGATCTGGGCCGGGCTGCGGTCGTGCTTGCGGGCGATGGCCACGATCGCCGGGACCTCCAGCAGGCCCTTGCCCTGGCCGATCGGCGACCAGGCCTCGGTGGCGATGCCCTGCTCCGCGTGGTACTCGCGGGAGGCGTGCTGCTGCAGGTGCGGGTGCAGCTCGATCTGGTTCACCGCCGGGACGACCGACGTCTCGCCGATCAGCTTCTCCAGGTGCTCCGGGAGGAAGTTGGAGACGCCGATGGCCCGGATCCGGCCGTCCGCGTGCAGCTTCTCGAACGCCTTGTAGGTGTCCACGTACAGACCGCGCTCAGGGGTCGGCCAGTGGATCAGGTACAGGTCGACGAAGTCCAGGCCGAGCTTGTCCAGCGACGTGTCGAAGGCGCGCAGCGTGGCGTCGTACCCCTGGTCGGCGTTCCAGAGCTTCGTGGTGACGAAGAGCTCCTCGCGGGGCAGGCCGGACGCGGCGATGGCCTTGCCGGTGCCCTCCTCGTTGCCGTAGATCGCCGCTGTGTCGATGCTGCGGTAGCCGGCCTCCAGCGCCGTCGCGACGGCCGACTCGGCCTCGTCGTCCGGCACCTGCCAGACGCCGAAGCCCAGCTGGGGCATCTCGACGCCGTTGTTCAGGATGATCGGGGGGACCTTGCTCACGAGCTCTCGATCCTTCGGTAAGTGGTCAGGTGTGCTCCCATCGTCAACGATCACGAGCGGTGATGCATTCCTGACGGGAGAATTCCGGACCTCACCTGCCCCGGAGGAGCCGGGTCACGCCCGGTAGAGCGCCTCGACCTCGTTTTCGTATGCTCTTTCGATCGCTTTGCGCTTCAGCTTGAGCGACGGCGTGAGCAGTCCGTGCTCCTCCGTGAAGGGCTGGGCCAGGATGCGGAAGGTGCGGATCGACTCGGCCTGTGACACGAGCGTGTTCGCGGCGACCACCGCGCGGCGCACCTCCGTCTCCAGATCCGCGTCCCGCACCAGCTCCGCGGGGGACATCGGCGGCTTGTTCCGCATGGTCAGCCAGTGCTCCACGGCCTCCTGGTCGAGGGTCACGAGCGCGGCGATGTAGGGGCGGTCGTTGCCGACGACGATGCACTGGCTGACCAGCGGGTGGTCGCGGACGCGTTCCTCCAGGACACCGGGCGAGACGCTCTTGCCGCCGGAGGTGACCAGGATCTCCTTCTTGCGGCCGGTGATGGTCAGGAACCCGTCCTCGTCGAGCGAGCCGAGGTCACCGGTGGCCAGCCAGCCGTCGTGCAGGGCCTCGTCGGTGGCCTTGGGGTTGTTGAGGTACCCCTGGAAGACGTTCTCGCCGTGCAGCCAGATCTCGCCGTCGTCGGCGATGTGCACGGTCATGCCGGGGATGGGCTGCCCGACCGTGCCGAAGCGGGTGCGGCCGGGCGGGTTGGCGGTGGCGGCGGCCGTCGACTCGGTCAGGCCGTAGCCCTCGTAGATGTGCACGCCCGCGCCGGCGAAGAACAGCCCCAGCCGCCGGTCCATCGCCGAGCCGCCGGACATGGCGTGCCGGATGCGGCCGCCCATCGCCGCCCTGATCTTGGAGTAGACGAGCTTGTCGAACAGCTGGTGCTGCATCCGCAGCCCCGCTGAGGGGCCGGGACCGATGCCCCACGCCTTCGCCTCCAGCGCGTCCGCGTACTTGATGGCGACGTCCACGGCCTTCTCGAAGGGACCAGAGCGGCCCTCCTTCTCGGCCTTGCGGCGGGCGGCGTTGAACACCTTCTCGAAGATGTACGGCACGGCCAGGAAGAACGTCGGCCTGAACGCGGCGAGGTCCGGCAGCAGGGCCGCCGCGTTCAGCTGCGGCTGGTGGCCGAACTTCACCCTGCCGCGGATCCCGGCGACCTGGACCATGCGCCCGAAGACGTGGGCGAGCGGCAGGAACAGCAGGGTCGCGGCCTCGTCGCCGCGCTTGGAGTGGAACACCGGCTCCCAGCGCTCGATGACCGTGTCGGCCTCGTACATGAAGTTGCCGTGCGACAGGACGCAGCCCTTGGGGCGGCCGGTGGTGCCCGAGGTGTAGATGATCGTGGCGACCGAGTCGGGTGTGACGGCCTGCCGGTGGCGGTGCACCACCTCGTCGTCCAGGTGCGCGCCCGCGTCGTACAGCTCGTGCACGGCGCCGGAGTCCAGCTGCCACAGGCGGCGCAGCTGCGGCAGCCGGTCGATGACGGTGGCGATCGTCATCGCGTGGTCCTCGTGCTCCACGATCGCGGCCGACACCTCGGCGTCGTACAGCATCCAGAAGCACTGCTCGGCGGAGGACGTCGGGTAGACCGGCACCACCTGGGCGCCGATCGTCCACAGCGCGTAGTCGAACAGCGTCCACTCGTAGCGGGTCCGCGACATGATCGCGACCCGGTCGCCGAACCGGATGCCGCTCGCCAGCAGCCCCTTGGCCAGCGCGAGCACCTCGTCGCGGAACTCGGCGGCCGTGACGTCCCGCCACCGGCCGGAGTCGTCCTTGCGGCCCAGCGCGATGCGCAACGGATCGTCCTGGGCATGCTGGAAGACCACGTCGGCCAGACCGCCCACCGGAGGTGCCAACGCCAACGGAGGGTTGGTGAACTCGCGCAAACCCCGCTCCCCGCTCCTCAGCGCTTCGGTTGAGTGACGCTCCGCACAGCGCCGTGAAAGCTACCCCACCCGACCGGGGTCCGGGAGGGGGGCGGAAGGTGAGCAGCGCTCTCGTCCGCGCTGGTCAGCGAGGGAAAATGCGCTCACATGGGGAAGGGTCGGACAGATTCCTGACGGTTGAGTAAGTTTCGGTACCGTAATCTCCACCGAATCTGTACGAGTCCGGCCGGGGGCAGGGGTGTCCCGGAGCGGGGTCTCTTCTGTCAGCGCAACGGCGGCTGATTTCGTCACTCCGCCCGGTCACAGGCCCTTGCGCGCACTGCGGTGCAGCCGGTCCCCGCCGGACAGGAGCGCGGCCGCCAGGGCGTCGGCCGCGCCCTGCGCGGAGGGGCGGCGCCGGCCGTGGACCACCACGAAGTCCACCTGGCCCAGCTCCGGCAGCCCCGCCCGGTCCGGCACCCGCACCAGCCCCGGCGGAATCAGCCCCCGGGAGTGGGCCATCACCCCCAGCCCCGCCCTCGCCGCCGCGACCAGGCCGTTCAGGCTGCCGCTCGTGCACACCACGCGCCACTCGCGGCCCTGCCGCTCCAGCGCCTCCAGGGCGAGCGCGCGGGTGATGCCCGGCGGCGGGTAGACGATCAGCGGCACCGGCCGGTCCGGGTCGAGCCGCAGGCGTTCGGCGCCGATCCACACCAGTCGGTCGTGCCGGACCAGCTCGCCCTGCGGGTCCCCGGGGCGCCGCTTGGCCAGGACGAGGTCCAGCTTCCCGGCGGCCAGCTGCTCGTGCAGCGTGCCCGACAGCTCGACCGTCAGCTCCAGGTCGACCTCCGGGTGCTCGTGCCGGAAGCCCTCCAGGATCTCCGGCAGCCGGGTCAGGACGAAGTCCTCCGAGGCGCCGAAGCGCAGCCGGCCGCGCAGCCGGGTGCCCGTGAAGAACGCCGCCGCCTGCTCGTGCACCTCCAGGATCCGGCGCGCGAAACCGAGCATGGCCTCGCCGTCCTCGGTCAGCTCCACCGAGTGCGTGTCCCGGCTGAAGAGCGTCCGCCCGGTGGCGTCCTCCAGCCGCCGCACGTGCTGGCTGACGGTCGACTGCCGCAGCCCGAGCCGCCGCGCGGCCTGCGTGAAGCTCAGCGTCTGCGCCACCGAGAGGAACGTCCGCAGATGGGAGGGGTCGTACATGTCCGCAAGGCTATCGCGATACGTGATAGCAGTGAGAGCGGTGTACGGGATTCCCGATCGCCGGTCCGGGGAGCAGGATGGAAGGGGGCCGTCCCGGCCCCGGACCGCCCGACCGAACCGAGTCAGTGGAGCACCGTGAAACGCCTGCGCCGGCCGCGCCGGATGCCGATCGACCCGTACATCCTTCTCCTGCTCGCGACGGTGGGGCTCGCCGCCCTGCTCCCGGCGCGCGGGACGGCCGCCGATGTCGCGTCCGGCGCCTCCACGGCGGCGATCGCCCTGCTGTTCTTCCTGTACGGGGCCCGGCTGTCCACCCGTGAGGCGCTGGACGGGCTGCGCCACTGGCGCCTGCACCTCACGGTCCTGGCCGCGACCTTCGTCGCCTTCCCGCTGCTCGGCCTCGCCGCCCGCGGACTGGTGCCGGTGATCCTCACCGACCCGCTGTACCAGGGCCTGCTGTTCCTCACCCTCGTGCCGTCGACGGTGCAGTCCTCGATCGCCTTCACCTCGATCGCCCGCGGCAACGTGCCCGCCGCGATCTGCGCGGGTTCCTTCTCCTCCCTCGTCGGCATCGTCGCCACCCCGCTGCTCGCGGCCTCGCTGCTCGGCGGCAGCGGCGGCTTCTCGGCCGACTCGCTGCTGAAGATCGTGCTGCAGCTGCTCGTGCCGTTCCTCGCCGGGCAGCTGCTGCGGCGCTGGATAGGTGGCTTCGTCACCCGGCACAAGAAGGTCCTCGGGCTGGTGGACCGCGGCTCGATCCTGCTCGTCGTCTACACCGCCTTCAGCCAGGGCATGGTCACGGGCATCTGGCACCAGGTCAGCCCCCTGCGACTGGGCGGCCTGCTCGTGGTCGAGGCGCTGATCCTCACCGTGATGCTGCTGCTGACCTGGTACGGCGGCAAGGCGCTCGGCTTCGTCCGGGAGGACCGGATCACCCTGCAGTTCGCCGGTTCGAAGAAGTCCCTGGCCGCCGGACTGCCCATGGCGAGCGTCCTGTTCGGCGCGCAGGCCTCGCTGGCCGTGCTGCCGCTGATGCTCTTCCACCAGATGCAGCTGATGGTCTGCGCGGTGATCGCCGGGCGCCGCGCCCGCGACCCCGGCGCCGCGGAGGTCAGCGGGGCGGAGCCAGCCGCAGCGACACGAAGCGCGGTCGGTACAGGGACACGTTCCGGCTGAGCCGGTCGGCGGCGGTCGTCGTCTCCAGCCAGTTGACGTCGTAGCTGAGCACGAGCCGTCCGCCGCCGCTCAGCACCGGATGCGCCTGCGGGTTGTAGGCGGCCACCTGGCCCCGCGGCAGCGAGGGGCTGAACTCCTTCGCCGGCCCGTGCCAGGGCCCCCGCGGGGAGCAGGCCCAGTAGGACGCCACGGTGGTCAGGCCCTTCGTCCCCGCGGCCATGGTGAACAGGACGTAGGTGCCGCCGTCCTGGACGACCGAGAAGGCACTGCCCACACCCGTGCGCCGCCCGTCCCCGAGCACCGGCCGGGGGCGGGCGCCGGCCGCCCACGCCGAGCCGTTCCAGTACTGCCAGGCCGCCGGCTCCGCGAGCCTGCCCTCGGGCACCCGCGCCACATGGGCGTGCGAGGCGGGGCGGGAGACGGCCTGGCCGTCGTCGCCGCCGAAGACGTACGTCCAGCCGTCCTCCTCGACGACTGTGGTGCCGAACAGCACGCGCCGGGAGGGGTCCGGGACCAGTTGCTGGTCGAGCACGGTGACGACCGACTCCAGGCGCAGGCCGGGCAGGGAGAGCGTGGCGACCTCGGTGGCGGTGGGCACGCCGTAGATCCACGGGGGCTGCCCGGCCTCGCGCACCCACAGCAGCACCCGGACGACCTGTTCCGGCGAGCCGGGGGAGCGGGGTTCGACGCGGGCGGCGACCGGCCAGCGCCACCGGTTGGGCGCCGGGTCCGCGAACAGCGGTGCGGGCAGGGTGCTCTCCAGCCGGCCGTCGCGCATCAGCACGGCCGAGTTGCGCACCAGCGGCGCGGTGGCGTCCCGCCAGGCGTGGGGCTCCCCGGCCGGGTTGGGCGGGCCGTGCACCCGGCCCAGGTAGGTGTCGGAGAACAGCCACAGCACCCGGCCGTCCGGCAGCCGCACCGAGTGGGTGCCGTCGCCGCCGGTCCAGTCGTCGGTGCGGGAGGCGTCGTCGCCGTAGCGGGCGAACTCGGCGGTCAGGGCGTGGTCCGCCTGCCAGGAGCCGACCGTGCGCGCCCGGCAGGCGGTGCCGTCGTCCGGACTCTCGTCCCCCGGAAGGGCGATGAGCAGCGCGGCTCCGAGAACCAGGACCAGCAGAACGCCGATCCCGGTTCCCGCGCGCTGTCGTGCTCGTGCTGCTGCTGCGTCGTCGGGCACGTGCCGTGACGTTAGTTGCTGCCGCTCACCTGGTCCATGGGGAGCCACAGCACGGTGCCCCGGGAGGCCGCGCCCGGGGCGCCGGACGCCAGCTCCCGGTCGGTCAGGGCGCGGTTCCACACCCGGACCTCGTCGATCGCCCCCGTGAGGAACGCCCGGCTGTCCATGCGCTGCCCGATGTGCACGCCGAAGGGGGAGTTGCGGCTGACCGAGCCCGGCACGTCCGGGGTGCTCAGCGGTGTGCCGTCGAGGAACAGGGTCAGTTGTCCGCCGCCCCGGCGCAGGACCAGGTGGTGCCAGCGGCCGTCGTTGTGGGCTCCGTCGGTCCACACCGAGGCCGTCCGGACGGTCGTCGCGCCCGACCGGGTGGTGACCAGCGCCCGGACCCGGTCGCTCGCCGGTTCTCCGCGCAGCCAGATCTGCGGCTGGGTGCCGCCGATGCCGCCCATCCACAGGAAGGGCTGCTCCCCGGCCGTGGCCGTGTAGCGGAAGAACAGCGAGGCCGTGAAGTCGCCCTCACCCAAACCCAGTTGGGGGCGGTAGGGCAGGCGCACGGCGTCGTCGGCGCCGTCGAAGGACAACGCGCCGCCGCGGACGCCGGCCGTGCGTCCGGCGCCGCCCAGCACGGCTGCGGGCCGGGCGCCCGCGGCGTCCCGGGTGGTCGGGTCGCGGCCCCGGCGCGGCTGGAGCCAGTCCTCGCTGAAGCGCGCGAAGCGGATCTCGTCGCGGGCGTCGACCGCGCCGCCCTCGTACAGCAGGCCCACCGTCGAGGGGCCGGCCACGGCCATGTCGGAGTAGCCGGACCAGTCCCGGGTGACGACCGTGCCCCGGTCCACGCTGTCCCAGGTGCGCCCGCCGTCGTAGGAGGAGCGGATCATCATCGTCCGGCGGCGGTCGGGGTCGGCGGGCGCGGACAGCAGGAGCCGGTCGCCGAGGCGCAGCGTCGCGCCCTGGACCTGCGGGGTGTAGAGGTCCGGCAGGGCGCGGAAGGGCGTGGCGAAGCTGTCGCCGCCGTCCCGGCTGAGGGTCTGGGAGCGGTGGCCCAGGTCGGTGCCGTCCTGCTCGCGGCCGCTGACGAGGACGGCCCCGTCGGCCCGTTCGGTGAGGGTGACTTCGGACGGCTTCTGCCGGAACGTGCCCTCCGGCGCTATCGGCCAGGAGTCCGTGGCGCCGATCCGCCAGTGGTCGCCGCCGTCGTCGCTGACGATGAGCGCCGCGTGGTTGGCGGAGACCCGGCTGCCGTCCCACGTCTCGGTGTTGACGCCGAACACCAGCCGTCCGGCGTGCTTCCCGCGGGTGAGCTGGATGCCGTGCACGGGCCCGGTGGCGTACCAGGAGTTCCAGTGCCCGGGCAGGATCTGGTCGCTCAGGTCGCGCGGCTGGGACCAGGTCCGGCCGTCGTCGTCGCTGTACTGCAGGTGCGGGGTGCGGTCGCAGGGGATGGCGCAGTTGCCGGCGTCCGTGCGGCCCGTGTTGTACGTCTCGGCCAGCAGGATCCGGCCCGTCCTGCGGTCCACGAGGGGCGCCGGGTTGCCGTGTGTGTCGCCCGCGCCCTCGTTGACGACCTGGAGCGGTCCCCAGGTGCGGCCGCCGTCGGTGGAGCGTTTGAGGACGATGTCGATGTCGGCGGCGTCACCGCAGTTGAGGACGCGGCCCTCGGCGAAGGCGAGCAGCGTGCCGGCCGTGGTCCGCACGATCGCCGGGATCCGGAAGCACGCGTAACCGGGGTCCTGGGAGGCCTTGAAGAGGACCTGTTGCTCGAACTCCGGCGTCTGCGGAGCGGGTTGGCCGTGGGCCGGGCCGGACGGCGCCAGGAGCGCCGCCGCGGCGAGAACGGCTGTCAGGGTGGATCTCAGACGGGTGCGAAGACTTGACGGCATGGTGCGACCTGCCCTTCATGCGTCGGTCGGCTGGACCACCGGGGCATGGGAACGGGCGACCGGGGAGCGGTCGTGCGGACAACCGGACATCCCACGTCCCATGTGCGGGCCACAGACGGTACTTGGCTCTCAGAACCCTCACAAGGACCCGCGTCAGGGGATCAGGACGACCTTGCCGAGGTTGGACCGCGCCTCGATCTCCCCGTGCGCCTTCGCCGCGTCCTCCAGGGCGAACTCCCCGTGCACGACGGGCTTGAGCGAGCCGGAGGCGAACAGCCGCCACAGCTCGGTGCGCCACTGCTCGTGCAACTCCGGTCTGCAGCGGGCGACCCGGGCCGTCTGGAACCCGATGACCGACTTGGCGCCCGTCAGCAGGTCGTACGCCTGGACGGCGCCGCCGCCCGAGCTGTACGCCACCAGCCGTCCCCCGGGCACGAGCGCGTGCAGGGCGGGGGTGAGCAGGGCGCCGCCGACCGCGTCGAGGACGTAGTCGACCGGGGTGCCCCAGCTGTCGTCGCCGTAGGTGATGACGTGGTCGGCGCCGAGGCCGCGCACGAAGGCGGCCTTGGCCGGATCGGAGACGGCGCCCACGACGCGTCCGGCGCCGCGCGTCCTGGCCAGCTGCACGGCCAGATGGCCGACGCCGCTCGCCGCTGCGGTGACCAGGGCCGCCTCGCCCGGCTCGGGCCGGGCCGCCTCCAGTGCGCCGAGGGCGACCAGGCCGCTGCGGACCAGGGCGACCGCGTCGACGGCGCCGGCGTCGGCCGGGACCGGTGAGGCCATGGCCTCGTGCAGGAGCGCGAAGTCGGCGTAGCCGTGGCCGCAGCAGAGCCCGGTCACACGGTCGCCCGGGCCGAAACCGGTGACGCCCTCGCCCACGGCGGTGACCTCCCCGGCGATCTCGCCGCCGAGCGGGACCGGCTCCGCCGCCTCCGCGACCTCGCGCACGACCGGGAGGGTGACGCCGATCGCCTCCGCCCGCACCAGCAGTTCCCCGGGGCCGGGCTCGGGGACCGGTGCCTCCTCCACGAACAGGGGGCCGCCTCGGGATTCGTAGCGGACGCGGCGCATCGCACCTCCGGATGTCGTCGGTAGCCCGATGAAGTCGTTGGGGCACCCAACGGTATAGGACGATCATAGGGAGAACCAACGATTCCTTGGTTAGGCTGCGGCCATGTCGGAAGCCCCCCTCCCCGCGATCCGCTCCCTGCCCAGCTGGCTGCTCGGCCGTGCCGCCGCCCGCGGCCGGGCCCTGGTGGCCGAGGCCCTGGCCGAGCAGGACATGCGGATGTGGCACCACGTCGTGCTGTCCGCCGTCCGGGACCTCGGCCCCGTCGCCCAGGCCGACCTGGGCCGCGGGATCCGGCTGGACCCGAAGGACCTGGTCGGCATCCTCAACGACCTGCAGACGGCGGGTCTGGTGGTGCGCGAACCGGACCCGAAGGACCGGCGGAAGAACGCGGTGTCCCTCACCGCCCGGGGAGCCCGGCTGCTGACGCGCTGCGAGCAGGCGGCACGCGCCGCCAACGACGAACTGCTCGCCCCGCTGTCGCACGCCGAACGCGAGCAGTTCATCGGCATGCTGCGGCGCATATCCGGCACGGGCGGCTGAGGCTCCGCGAGAGGGCCGGGCCGAGACGGGGCCCCTGCGGCGCAGGGGGCGCTCCCCGCCGGTCGGGGCCCCGCCGCCGTGTCGCGAGGGGGGACCTGCTCAGCCCTGGGCGGCCGCGGCCCGCAGGGCGATGCGCTCCTCTCCCGCGTACACGTTCATGGAGCTGCCCCGCAGGAAGCCCACCAGCGTCAGGCCCGTCTCGGCGGCCAGGTCCACCGCCAGCGAGGACGGCGCCGACACCGCCGCCAGGACCGGGATACCGGCCATCACGGCCTTCTGCGCCAGCTCGAAGGAGGCCCGCCCCGAGACCAGCAGGACCGTCCGCGACAGCGGCAGGTCCCCGTTCTGCAGGGCGCGGCCGACCAGCTTGTCGACCGCGTTGTGCCGGCCCACGTCCTCCCGGACGTCCAGCAGCTCGCCCTCCTCGGAGAACAGGGCCGCCGCGTGCAGCCCACCGGTCCGGTCGAAGACCCGCTGGGCCGCGCGCAGCCGGCCGGGCAGGTCCGCCAGCAGCTCGGGGGTGAGCCGGACCGGCGGAGTGTCGGCGACGGGCCAGCGGGCCGTGGTGCGCACCGCGTCCAGCGACGCCTTGCCGCACAGACCGCAGGAGGACGTCGTGTAGACGTTCCGCTCCAGCGTGATGTCGGGGATCACCACGTCCGGGGCCGTCTGCACGTCGACCACGTTGTACGTGTTCGAGCCTCCCCCAAGCTCTCGGCTTCGATCGAGCAGGGAGGTGCCCCCACCGGTGGCCCCGGCGCAGTAGACGATGTTCCTGAGGTCCTGCTGCCCGCCCAGCACGCCCTCGCTCACCAGGAAGCCCGCCGCCAGCGCGAAGTCGTCGCCCGGGGTGCGCATGGTGATCGCCAGGGGCTTGCCGTTCAGCCGGATCTCCAGGGGTTCCTCGGCGACGAGCGTGTCCGGGCGGCTGGAGACCGCCCCGTCCCGGATGCGGAGCACCTTGCGTCGTTCCGTGACTCGTCCCATGTCCTGATCAGTCCCGGTTCTGTATGTGCTGGTAGCCGAAGCGGCCCTTGATGCAGAGGTTGCCGTGGGTCACCGGGTTGTCGTGCGGCGAGGTGACCTTGACGATCTCATTGTCCTGCACGTGCAGCGTCAGGTTGCAGCCCACTCCGCAGTACGCGCACACCGTGGTCGTCTCCGTCTGCCGCGACTCGTCCCAGGTACCCGCCGCGCGCATGTCGAACTCCGACTTGAAGGACAGCGCTCCCGTGGGGCACACCTCGATGCAGTTGCCGCAGTACACGCATGCCGACTCGGTCAGCGGCGCGTCGTGCTCGACGGCGATCCGGGCGTCGAAACCGCGTCCGGCGACCGAGATCGCGAAGGTGTTCTGCCACTGGTCGCCGCAGGCGTCGACGCACTTGTAGCAGAGGATGCACTTGCCGTAGTCGCGCACGTACAGGTCGTTGTCGATCCGCGGCTCCTCGCCGAGCCGGGCCGCGTCCGGGCCGAAGCGGTCCGGCTCGGCCTCGTAGTCCTTGAGCCACTCGGCGACCCGGGGCGTGGTCGACAGGTCGACGCAGGACGCGAGGAGTTCGAGGACGACCTTGCGGCTGTGCCGGGCCCGCTCGGTGCCGGTGCGGACCTCCATGCCCGGCTCGGCCTTGCGGGAGCAGGCCGGGACCAGGGTGCGGGCCCCCTCGACCTCGACGACACACACCCGGCAGGCGTTCTTCGGCCGCAGGGTGTCGCCCTCGCACAGGGTCGGGATGTCCTTGCCCGCCGCCCGGCAGGCGTCGAGGATCGTCGAGCCCTCGGTGACCCGGGCCGTCTCGCCGTCGAGCGTGAACTCCAGCAGCCGGCGCGGGATCCCCAGCGGTGTGACGGTCATGCGTACGCCCCCAGACGGTCGATGGCGGATTCCACGGCGTTCCACGCGGTCTGCCCCAGACCGCAGATCGAGGCGTCCCGCATCGCACGGCCGATCTCCCTGAGCAGCGCGATGTCGTCCGCTGCGGCGGCACCCGTACGCTCGGCGATCCGGTGCAGCGCCTCCTCCTGCCGCACGGTCCCGACCCGGCAGGGCACGCACTGCCCGCACGACTCGTCGCGGAAGAACTCCGCGATGCGCAGCAGCAGCCGGGGCAGGGGCACGCTGTCGTCGAAGGCCATCACCACCCCCGAGCCGAGCGTCGTGCCGGCCTCGCGCGTCCCCTCGAAGGTGAGCGGGATGTCCAGCTCGTCGGCCCGGACGAAACCGCCCGCCGCGCCGCCGAGCAGCACCGCCCGCAGCCCGTCCCGCACCCCGGCGAGCGCCAGCACCTCACCCAGCGTCGCCCCGAACGGCACCTCGTACACACCGGGCCGGTCCACCGCCCCCGAGACGCAGAACAGCTTCGGCCCGGTCGAGCGCCCGGTGCCGATCGCGGCGTACGCGGGGGCGCCCATCGTCAGGATCGGCAGGACGTTGACCAGGGTCTCCACGTTGTTCTCGACCGTCGGCTTGCCGAACAGGCCCTTCTCCACGGGGAACGGCGGCTTCGAGCGGGGCTCGCCCCGGTAGCCCTCGATGGAGTTGAACAGGGCCGTCTCCTCACCGCAGATGTAGGCGCCCGCGCCGCGCCGGATCTCGATGTCGAAGGCGTACCCCTGCCCGAGGACGTCCCCGCCGAGCAGGCCCCGGGCGCGGGCCTGCGCGAGGGCGTGCTCCAGGCGGCGCAGGGCGCGCGGGTACTCGCCGCGCAGGTACAGGTAGCCCTGGTGGGCGCCGGTCGCGTACCCGGCGATCGTCATGGCCTCGATCAGCGCGTACGGGTCGCCCTCCATCAGCACCCGGTCCTTGAAGGTGCCGGGCTCGGACTCGTCGGCGTTGCAGACCAGGTAGTGCGGGCGGTCCGGCCGGGACGCCGTGGCCTGCCACTTGCGGCCGGTGGGGAAGGCCGCGCCGCCGCGTCCGACCAGGCCCGAGTCGGTGACCTCGCGGATGACGCCCGCCGGGCCCAGCTCGAAGGCCCGGCGCAGCGCCGTGCAGCCGCCGTGGGCGCGGTAGTCGTCGAGGGACGCCGGGTCGACGACGCCGACGCGGTGCAGCAGCATCAGGCCGTCCTGCCCGGCCTGGGGCACCGCCCGCGCGGCCGGGGGCTCCTCGGGCGCCGAGTCCGGGGCGCTCGCCGCGAGGACGGCCTCCTCGACGGTCGCGGGTGCGGACACCGCCGTACGGACCGGGTCCCCGGCTCTGATCGCGAGCGCCGCCGGGGCCCGTTCGCACAGGCCCAGGCAGGGTCCGCGCTGCACGCTCACCCCGCTGCCGGGGCCCAGCCGCTCCTCGACCCCGGCGCACAGCTCCGGTGCCCCGGCCGCCGCGCACGCCAGGTCCGTGCACACGTGCAGCACGGTCGCCGGACGTGGCTTGACGGAGAACATCGCGTAGAAGGTGGCGACCCCGTACGCCTCCGCCGGTGGCACCGTCAGCCGCCGGCACAGGTAGCCGAGGGCGCCGTCGCTGATCCAGCCGACCCGGTCGTTGATCGCGTGCAGCCCCGGCAGCAGCAGGTCGCGGCGGTCCCGGGCCTCGCGTCCGCCCCGGGCCCACCTGAGATCGGCATCGGAGCGGTCGGCGCCCTCCCAGGAGGACTCCGGGGGCCCGAGCAGGGCGTCCACGGCCGCCCGTTCGTCGTCCGTCGGTTTGCTGTCGCCGAAGTGCAGGTCCACGGTGCGTCACCCCACGATGGTCGCGATGGGCAGCTTCTCGATCCGGATCGCCGACGCCTTGAACTCCGCCGTCCCCGCGATCGGGCAGTTCGCCTCGATCGTCAGGGCGTTGGTGTCCACCTCGTCCGGGAAGTGCATGGTCATGAAGGCGAGCCCGGGCCGCAGCGCGGGGTCCACCCACACCGGCGCGGTCACCGACCCGCGCCGCGAGGTCACCCCCACCCGCTCGCCGACCACCACGCCGTAGCGCTCGGCGTCCTCCGGGGACAGCTCGATGTACTCGCCGCGCCGCAGCGGGGAGGCGTAACCGCCGCTCTGCACACCGGTGTTGTAGGAATCGAGGCGCCGCCCGGTGGTGAGCCGGATGGGGTACCGCTCGTCGGTGAGGTCCACCGGCGGGTCGTGCCGCACGATCCCGAACGGCGCGAGCCGCCCGCGCCGCGCGGGGTCGGGGTCCCACAACCGGCCGTGCAGGTACGTCGGTTCGAGCCCGTCGGTGCTGGGGCAGGGCCACTGGATGCCCTGGTGCTCCTCCAGGCGCTCGTAGGTCATGCCGTGGTGGTCGGGGGAGAGCGACCGCAGCTCGTTCCACACGGTCTCGGCGTCGGCGTACTTCCAGTCGTGGCCGAGGCGGGCGGCGAGGTCGCAGAGGATGCCGATGTCCTCGCGGGCCTCGCCGGGCGGGGTGACGGCCCTGCGTACGCGCTGGACCCGGCGCTCGCTGTTGGTGGTGGTGCCCTCGGTCTCCGCCCAGCCGGCCGTGGCGGGCAGCACGACGTCCGCGAGCTCGGCGGTCCTCGTCAGGAAGATGTCCTGCACGACGAGGAAGTCGAGCGCCTTCAGCCGGCGTACGGCCTGCTCGCTGTCGGCCTCCGACTGGGCCGGGTTCTCGCCGATGCAGTAGACGGCCTTGAGCGTGCCGTCCTCCATCGCCTCGAACATCTCGGTGAGGTTCAGGCCGTAGTGCGGCTGGATGACCGTGTCCCAGGCCGACTCGAACTTCCGCCGGGTGCCGGGGTCGAGGATGTCCTGGAAGCCGGGCAGGCGGTTGGGGATCGCGCCCATGTCGCCGCCGCCCTGCACGTTGTTCTGCCCGCGCAGCGGCTGCAGGCCCGAGCCCCAGCGGCCGACGTGCCCGGTGAGCAGCGACAGGTTGATCAGGGCACGGACATTGTCGGTGCCGTTGTGGTGCTCGGTGATGCCGAGCGTCCAGCACAACTGGGCGCGCTCGGCCCGGGCGTAGGCGTGCGCCAGCTGCCGTATCGCCGCGGCCGGGACGCCCGTCACCTTCTCGGCGAGCGACAGCGTCCACGGCTCGACCAGGGCCCTGTACTCCTCGAAGCCGGTGGTGGCCCGCGCGACGAACGCCTCGTTGACGAGCCCCGCGTGGATGATCTCGCGGCCGATCGCGTGCGCCATCGGGATGTCCGTGCCGACGTTGAGGCCCAGCCAGCTCTCCGCCCACTCGGCGGTCGAGGTGCGGCGCGGATCGACCGCGTACATCCGGGCGCCGTTCCTGATGCCCTTCAGCACGTGCTGGAAGAAGATCGGGTGCGCGAAGCGGGCGTTGGAGCCCCACATCACGATGACGTCGGTGTGCTCGATCTCCTCGTACGACGACGTCCCGCCGCCCGAGCCGAACGCCGCCGACAGGCCCGCCACGCTCGGGGCGTGGCAGGTGCGGTTGCAGGAGTCGACGTTGTGGGTGCCCATGACGACCCGGGCGAACTTCTGCGCCACGTAGTTCATCTCGTTGGTGGCGCGGGCGCAGGAGAACAGGCCGAAGGCGCCGCGGTGGCGCTCCAGCCCCCGGGCGGCCCGGTCCAGCGCCTCCTCCCAGCTCGCCCGCCGGAAGGGCTGGTCGCGGGAGTCCCGGACCAGCGGGTGCGTCAGCCGGGTGTAGGTCTTCGGTTGCCGCTTCCTCATAGGGTGCTCCTCATGCGGCGCTCCTCAGCGCGAGCAGGTCCGAGAGGGCGTGCACGGTGCGCAGGGTGGGCACCTCCACGCCGGTGATCTCCGCCAGTTCGACGACCGCCGCGAGCAGCACGTCGAGTTCGAGCGGTCTGCCGCGCTCCAGGTCCTGGAGCGTGGAGGTGCGGTGGTCGCCGACCCGCTCGGCGCCCGCGAGGCGGCGCTCGACGGAGACGCCGACCTCGCAGCCCAGGGCCTCGGCGACCGCGAGCGTCTCGGTCATCATGATCTCGATGACCCGGCGGGTGCCGCCGTGCAGGCACATCTGCCGCATGGTGGCGCGGGCCAGCGCGCTGATCGGGTTGAAGGAGATGTTGCCGAGCAGCTTGACCCAGATGTCGCTGCGCAGCTCGGTCTCCACGGGGCACTTCAGGCCGCCCGCCCGCATGGCCTCGCTGAAGGCGAGACAGCGGGCCGAGCGGCTGCGGTCGGGCTCCCCGACGGAGAAGCGCGTGCCCTCCAAGTGCCGCACGACGCCCGGGCCCTCCAGCTCGGTCGCCGCGTAGACGACGCATCCGACGGCCCGTTCGGGCGCGAGCACCGCACTGACCGCGCCGTCCGGGTCCACGCTCTCGACGCGGTGGCCGTCGTAGGGGCCGCCGTGCCGGTGGAAGTACCACCAGGGGATGCCGTTCTGGGCGGCCACGACCGCCGTCGTGTCGTGCAGCAGGGGTGCGATCAGCGGCCCGCACGCCGCGTACGCGTGGGCCTTCAGGCCCAGGAAGACGTAGTCGGCCGGGCCCACTCGGGACGGGTCGTCGGTGGCGTGCGGGTGCGCGGTGAAGTCGCCGCGCGGGCTGCGCACCCGCACTCCATGGTGCCTCATGGCCGCCAGATGCGGTCCACGGGCGATGAGATGCACCTCGGCGCCCGCGCGGTGGAGCGCGGCGCCGACGTAGGCGCCGATGGCACCGGCGCCGAGAACTGCGACTTTCACGGGAACACTCCGTTCGGTTCGAGGGATACCGCGGAGGTGCGTGCGGCCGGCTCCCGGCCGGTGCACGCCTTGTGTCGACGAAATATTGTCTACAGTATGGAGGTTGGGGCGGCAAGACTCCGCGCACCGACCGTTCGCCGCATCCTGGATACCGTTCACCGCATACGGTCGACCGGTCGCCTTCTCAACTCCCGCACGGATGCCTACCGTCCGGGGTTCATGAGTCCCCCCGTCGCACCCGCGGGCTGGAGCCGCTGGCTCGTTCCGCCCGCCGCTCTCTCCGTACACCTCTCCATCGGCCAGGCCTACGCCTGGAGCGTGTTCAAACCGCCCCTGGAGTCCGCGCTCGGCCTCAGCGGCACGCAGAGCGCGCTCCCCTTCCAGCTGGGCATCGTCATGCTGGGCCTGTCCGCCGCGTTCGGCGGCACGCTGGTCGAGCGCAACGGCCCGCGCTGGGCGATGACCGTCGCCCTGGTCTGCTTCTCGTCCGGCTTCCTGCTCTCCGCGCTGGGCGCGTTCTGGGAGCAGTACTGGCTGATCGTCCTCGGCTACGGCTTCGTCGGCGGCATCGGTCTCGGCATCGGCTACATCTCGCCCGTCTCCACGCTCATCAAGTGGTTCCCGGACCGGCCCGGCACGGCCACCGGCATCGCCATCATGGGCTTCGGCGGCGGCGCGCTCATCGCCTCGCCCTGGTCGGCGCGGATGCTCGACTCGTTCGGGTCCGACAGCTCCGGCATCGCCCTCGCCTTCCTGGTGCACGGCCTGACGTACGCGGTCTTCATGCTGCTGGGCGTGCTGCTGGTGCGGGTGCCGCGGAGCAGCGCCCCCGAGGCGCGCGGACCCGCGGCGGCACAGGCCCCCGCCGGCCCGCGGGTCTCCGCCGACCAGGCCCTGCGCACCCCGCAGTTCTGGTGCCTGTGGATCGTGCTCTGCACCAACGTCACCGCCGGCATCGGCATCCTGGAGAAGGCCGCGCCGATGATCACGGACTTCTTCGCGGACACCTCCACCCCGGTGTCGGTGACGGCCGCCGCCGGTTTCGTCGCGCTGCTGTCCGCGGCCAACATGGCGGGCCGCATCGGCTGGTCGTCGACGTCCGACCTGATCGGCCGCAAGAACATCTACCGCGTCTACCTGGGCGCCGGCGCCCTGATGTACGCCCTCATCGCCCTGTTCGGCGACTCCTCCAAACCGCTGTTCGTGCTGTGCGCGCTGGTCATCCTCTCCTTCTACGGCGGCGGCTTCGCCACGGTCCCGGCGTATCTGAAGGACCTGTTCGGCACCTACCAGGTCGGCGCCATCCACGGGCGGCTGCTCACCGCCTGGTCCACCGCGGGGGTCCTCGGGCCGCTCATCGTGAACTGGATCGCCGACCGGCAGGAGGAGGCCGGCCGGCACGGCGCGTCCCTGTACGGACTGTCCTTCGTCATCATGATCGGGCTGCTCGTCGTCGGCTTCGCCGCCAACGAACTGGTCCGGCCCGTCGCTCAGCGTCACCACGTCCCGGCACCGAAGGAGGCCGCCCATGTCGAACGACAGCAGCCAGAGTCCGCCTAGCCCCGACCGCCGCTGGCTGATCGCCTTCGCCTGGGCCTGGGTGGGCCTGCCGCTCGCCTACGGCCTGTACGAGCTGGTCCGCAAGGCGACGCAGCTGTTCACCGGGTAGCGGCCCGACAGGTGTCCGGGCGTCCGCGGTGCTGACCGAAGCTGACAACCCAGGCGCCGGAATCCTGTCACGTTGCCTGCCGTCGTACCCGTGAGTCACTGATCAGACTGGTGGATCCGCTACTCAAGGCAACGAGGGGGACCCACCCGATGAACGGCTCGCGCATCACCGCCGTCGGCCACTACCAGCCCGCCAAAGTGCTCACCAACGAGGACCTGGCGGGTGTGGTGGACACCAGTGACGAGTGGATCAGGAGCCGGGTGGGCATCCGCACCCGTCACATCGCCGGACCCGACGAGCCGGTCGACGAGCTGGCCGCGCACGCCGCCGCCAAGGCCCTGGCCGCGGCCGGACTGACCCCGGCCGACATCGACCTGGTGCTGGTCGCCACCTCCACCGCCGTCGACCGCTCGCCCAACACCGCCGCCCGGGTCGCGGCCCGCCTCGGCATGCCCGGGCCCGCCACCATGGACCTCAACGTGGTGTGCGCCGGCTTCACCCACGCCCTGGCCACCGCCGACCACGCCGTCCGCGCGGGGGGCGCGGCCCGGGCGCTGGTCATCGGGGCGGACAAGATGTCCGAGGTGACCGACTGGAGCGACCGCACGACCTGCGTGCTCGTCGGCGACGGCGCCGGGGCGGCCGTGGTGGAGGCGTCCCGCGAGCAGGGCATAGGGCCGGTGCTGTGGGGCTCGGTGCCCGAGATGGGGCACGCGGTGCGCATCGAGGGCACCCCGCCGCGCTTCGCCCAGGAGGGGCAGAGCGTCTACCGCTGGGCCACCACGCAGCTGCCGCCCATCGCGCGCCGGGCCTGCGAGCGGGCCGGTCTCGAGCCGGCCGACCTCGCCGGGGTCGTGCTGCACCAGGCCAACCTGCGCATCATCGAGCCCCTCGCCGAGAAGATCGGCGCCGTCAACGCGGTCGTCGCCCGCGACGTCACCGAGTCCGGCAACACCTCGGCGGCGAGCATCCCGCTGGCGCTGTCCAAGCTGGTCGAGCAGGGCGCGATCACCACCGGCGACCCGGTCCTGCTGTTCGGCTTCGGCGGCAACCTGTCGTACGCGGGTCAGGTCGTGCGCTGCCCCTGAGCGGAGGGGCGGTGTCACGGGGGGTGGTGTGACGGGGGGTGGTGTGACGAGGGGGCGGGCTGACGGGGGGCGGTGTGACGAAGGGGGCCGGCTGACGGGGGGCGGTGTACGAGGGGCGAGTCCCCGCAAGCCTGGCGGCGGTGTCACGGGGGCGACTCCCCGCAAGCCCGGCACCGGTGCGCCGTAGACTGTAGACGAAAGACAATCGATACTGACTCTGCGGCGACACGACACCGGCTTCCGCCGCGCTGTGCACGGCCCTGCCGAGGAGGGGGACCGCGATGCTGTCGACAGGCCTGCCCCAAGGGGCGGTACCCAAGCTGGAACGCCCGGGTCCGCTGCGCGACCGTGTCTACGAGGCACTGCTCGAACTCATCACGACCAGGGCCCTCCAGCCCGGCCAGCACCTCGTGGAGAGCGAACTCGCCGGGCATCTCGGCGTCTCACGGCAGCCCGTGCGCGAGGCGCTGCAGCGGCTCAACACCGAGGGGTGGGTCGATCTGCGGCCCGCCCAGGGCGCGTTCGTGCACGAGCCGACGGAGGAGGAGGCCGACCAGCTCCTCACGGTCCGCACGCTCCTGGAGGCCGAGGCGGCCCGGCTCGCGGCCGCCAACGCCGACAGCGCCGGCATCTCCGCCCTCGAAGCGCTGTGCGCGGAGGGCGAGAAGGCCGTGGAGGCCGACGACGTCGACGGTGCCGTCGCCATGAACGCCCGCTTCCACGCCAAGATCATGGAGCTGGCCGGCAACGCGGTCCTCGCCGAACTCGCCGCCCAGGTCGACCGCCGTGTGCGCTGGTACTACACGCCGGTGGCCCGCCAGCGCGGCCACCAGTCCTGGATCGAGCACCGCGAACTGATCGCCGCGGTCACCGACCGGGACGAGCAGCGGGCCACCCGGCTGATGCGTGAACACACCGAGCACACCCGGCGTTCGTACCACGCGCGGACGCGCTCGTAGCCTCTCGTCCGGCCGTCGGCGCCGCCCGGGTTCGCGCTTCCGGGTTCGCGCCTCCGGGTTCGCGCCTCCGGGTTCGCTCCGAGTCCGCGCCGTCCGGCTCCGGGTCGTCCGGGTTCGCGCCGTCCGGCCGTAGCGCCGCGTCGGCGGCGGACTCCTCCTCACGGGCGACCAGCGCGCCGCCGTCCTCATCGGCGCCGCCCATCGGGACCTTCCGTCCGGACGGCGGTCCGTCGAGGGATTCGTCCGGACGGGGACCGGTCCGTCGAGGGCTTCCGTCCGGACGGGGACCGGTCCGTCGAGGACTTCCGTCCGGACCGGCGCCCAGGCGCGGCCCGCGCGGTCCGGGCGGTCCGCGCCGTGACTCGCTCCGCGGACGGAGCCCGACCGCACGGCCCCGACCGCACGGCCCGGACCGGGCGTGGCCGGCCTCCTCCGCCGGGATGCCCGGCCCTCCGGCACCTGCCGGGGGTGACATGAACTCACGCCCGCCCGGCCCAAGGCCCGTTCACGGTCGACGACCTCCCGGGTGAGGCCCGCAACCCGGTCTTTGTCCTCTCAGTGGAAAAAGTGGAGGGCAATTCCTGCGCGACTTCTTCCCACTCCCGGCAGCCGCTGCTACGTTCCCTCCGAAAGCAAGCCACCGCGGTGGCGTGAAACCGGCGCGCACAGGCCGATCAAGGCGGGGAGGGGCTCGTGAGACGGATGACCGCACGACCCGGGAACGCCCATCAGGCCCGACTGCTCAAGCTGCTGCGCGACGGTGGCCCCAACTCCCGCGCCCAGCTGGGCGACCAGGTCGACCTCTCGCGTTCCAAACTGGCCGTGGAGGTGGACCGGCTGCTGGAGACGGGGCTGGTCGTGGCCGACGGACTCGCCGCCTCGCGCGGCGGGCGCCGCTCCCACAACATCCGGCTCAACCCCGAACTGCGCTTCCTCGGCGTCGACATCGGCGCGACCTCGGTCGACGTCGCCGTCACCAACGCCGAGCTGGAGACCCTCGGGCACATCAACCACCCCATGGACGTGCGCGAAGGCCCGGTCGCGGTCTTCGAGCAGGTCCTGGCCATGGCCGCGAAGCTGAGGGCCTCCGGGCTCGCGGAGGGGTTCGACGGCGCCGGCATCGGTGTCCCGGGCCCGGTCCGCTTCCCCGAGGGCATCCCGGTGGCACCGCCGATCATGCCCGGCTGGGACGGCTTCCCCGTGCGGGAGGCGCTCAGCCAGGAGCTCGGCTGCCCGGTCATGGTCGACAACGACGTGAACCTGATGGCGATGGGGGAGCAGCACGCGGGCGTCGCCCGCACCGTCGGCGACTTCCTCTGCGTCAAGATCGGCACCGGCATCGGCTGCGGCATCGTCGTCGGCGGTGAGGTCTACCGCGGTACGACGGGCAGCGCCGGCGACATCGGGCACATCCAGGCCGTCCCCGACGGCCGCCCGTGCGCCTGCGGAAACCGGGGCTGCCTGGAGGCCCACTTCAGCGGGGCGGCCCTGGCCCGCGACGCCATGGAGGCCGCCCAGCAGGGGCTTTCGGCCGAGCTGGCCTCGCGGCTGGAGACGAACGGCGGTCTGACCGCCGTCGACGTCGCCGCCGCGGCCGCCGCCGGTGACGCCACCGCCCTGGAGCTGATCCGCGAGGGCGGCAACCGCACCGGCCAGGTCATCGCCGGCCTGGTCAGCTTCTTCAACCCGGGCCTGGTGGTGATCGGCGGCGGGGTGACCGGCCTCGGCCACACCCTGCTCGCCGCGATCCGCACCCAGGTCTACCGCCAGTCGCTGCCCCTGGCGACCGGCAATCTGCCCATCGTCCTGGGCGAGTTGGGACCCGCCGCCGGTGTCACCGGCGCGGCCCGGCTCATCAGCGACCACCTGTTCTCACCCGCGTAGTCCCACGCGCGGTCCTGCTCGACAGCACGGCTCACCAGCTCAACGCCCTGCCCTGCTCTGCCCTGCCCCGAACACGCCTGCTCGACAAGCGCCCTGACACCGGCCCGTCCGCCAAGGGGAATCCGCATGGCACCAGAACCACCGCTGCTCAGCATGTCCGGCATCACCAAGTCGTTCCCCGGAGTCCGGGCCCTCGACGGCGTCGACCTCGACGTCCAGGCCGGTGAGGTGCACTGTCTCCTCGGCCAGAACGGCGCCGGGAAGTCGACCCTCATCAAGGTCCTGGCCGGTGCCCACCAGCCCGACACCGGCACCATCCGATGGCGCGGCGAGCAGGTCACCCTCCGCTCGCCGATCGCCGCCATGCGCCTCGGCATCGCGACCATCTACCAGGAACTCGACCTGGTGGAGCACCTGTCCGTCGCGGAGAACGTCCACCTCGGCCACGAGCCGACCGCCGCCGGTTTCGTCGTCCGGGGCAAGGCGGCCAAGGCGTCGACGGCCGCGCTGCTCAAGCGGCTCGGCCACGGCGAGATCGACCCGGGCCGCCTGGTCGGGGAACTCTCCGCCGCCCAGCAGCAGATCGTCTCCATGGCCCGGGCCCTCTCCCACGACGTACGGCTCATCGTGATGGACGAGCCCTCCGCCGCCCTCGACCCGGACGAGGTCGACAACCTCTTCCGCATCGTCGGCGACCTGACCGCCGCGGGGGTCGCCGTCGTCTACATCTCGCACCGCCTGGAGGAGATCCGCCGCATCGGCGACCGGGTGACCGTGCTGAAGGACGGCCGGGCCGTGGCGAACGGGCTGCCCGCCAGGTCGACCCCGACCCGAGAGGTCGTCGCCCTGATGACCGGCCGCAACGTGGAGTACGTCTTCCCGGACCGGCCCGTCTCCCCGCCGCCCGGCGAACCCGTCCTGAAGGTCCAGGGGCTCTCCCGGCAGGGCGAGTTCGAGACGCTCGACCTGGAGGTGCGGCCGGGGGAGATCGTCGGCCTCGCCGGGCTCGTCGGCTCGGGCCGCTCCGAGATCCTGGAGACCGTCTACGGGGCCCGCAAACCGACGACCGGTCAGGTACTGGTCGACGGACGGGCGTTGAGGCCCGGCAGTGTCCGGGCCGCCGTGCGCGCCGGGCTCGGGCTCGCCCCCGAGGAGCGCAAGGCGCAGGCCCTGCTGATGCTGGAGTCCGTCACCCGCAACGTGTCGGTCTCCTCCATGTCCCGCTTCGCGCGCGGCGGCTGGATCGACCGGGGCGCCGAACTCGGCGCCGCCCGGGCCGCCACCCGCGAGCTGTCGCTCCGGCCCGACAACCCGTCGGTGCCCGTGCGCACCCTGTCCGGCGGCAACCAGCAGAAGGCCGTGCTCGCCCGCTGGCTGCTGCGCGGCTGCAAGGTGCTGCTGCTCGACGAACCGACCCGGGGCGTCGACGTCGGCGCCCGCGCCGAGCTCTACGCGGTCATCCGCCGGCTGGCCGACGAGGGCCTCGCGGTGCTCCTGGTCTCCAGCGAGGTGCCCGAGGTGCTCGGCCTCGCCGACCGCGTCCTGGTGCTGCGCGAGGGCCGGGTCGTCCACACGGCACCCGCGCGCGAGCTCGACGAACACCGCGTACTCGACCTGGTCATGGAAGGAAGCCCGGCGTCATGACGCAGCCCGTCTCCCCGCCGCGGGACACCGGCACCGGCAAGGTGCCCCAGGCCCAGCCCCCCGCCTGGCGCGGCCTCATGGTCCGCGCCGACGTCCGCACCCTGTCCCTGCTCGGCGTGCTCGCCGTGCTGGTCCTCATCGGCGGCATCACCAAGCCCGACGAGTTCCTCGACACCCGCAACCTGCAACTCGTCCTCACCCAGGCGTCCGTGATCGGCGTCGTCACCGTCGGCATGACCTTCGTCATCGTCTCCGGCGGCATCGACCTGTCGGTCGGCGCGATCGTCGCCCTGGCCTCCGTGTGGGCCACCACCGTCGCCACCCAGGAGTACGGCTTCGCCGGGATCCTCTTCACGGCCGTCGTCGTCGGCGTCGGCTGCGGCCTGGTCAACGGGGTGCTCATCGCCTACGGCGCGATGGTGCCGTTCATCGCCACCCTCGCCATGCTGGCCTCCGCCCGCGGTCTCGCCCTGCAGATCACCGACGGCAAGACGCAGATCGTCACCGTGCCGTCCGTCCTCGACCTGGGGGAGCGCGACGCGTACGTCCTCGGCATCCCGCCCCTGGTGCTGGTCTTCGCGGTCGTGACGGTCATCGGCTGGCTGGTGCTCAACCGCACCACCTTCGGCCGCCGCACGGTCGCCGTCGGCGGCAACCCGGAGGCCGCCCGGCTCGCCGGCATCGACGTCCGCCGCCAGCGGCTCTACCTCTACCTGCTGTCCGGGCTGTGCTGCGGCATCGCCGCCTTCCTGCTGATCGTCCTGTCCGGCTCCGGCCAGAACACCAACGGCAACCTCTACGAACTCGACGCCATCGCCGCCGCCATCATCGGCGGCACCCTGCTGACCGGCGGCCGGGGCACCATCACCGGCTCCGTCCTCGGCGTCCTGATCTTCACCACCATCACCAACATCTTCGCCCTGAACAACCTGCAGAGCGACGTCCAGCAGATCGCCAAGGGCGCGATCATCGTCGCCGCCGTGCTGGTCCAGCGCCGTACCGCGAGCACGACCTGAGGAAAGGGTTCACCGCCATGCCAGAGATCACGAGCCGCAGAGGGCTGCTCTTCGGGGCCGCCGCCGTCTCCGCCGGTGCCCTCCTCACGGGGTGCACCAGCAACGAGCCGTCCGAGTCCGAGGACGAGCCGGCCGGCAACAACCAGCCGGCCGCCGACGACAAGCCCGGCAAGCGGGTCACCATCGGCTTCGCCGGACCGCAGGCCGACCACGGCTGGCTCAACGCCATCAACGACAACGCCAAGAGCCGCGCCGAGAAGTACTCCGACGTCACCCTGGAGATCACCGAGGGCTCCAACGACACCGCCCAGCAGATCGGCCAGATCGAGACCCTCATCAACAAGAAGGTCGACGTCCTGGTCGTGCTCCCCGCCGACGGCAAGGCCCTCACCCAGGTCGGCCTGAAGGCGATGCGCGCGGGCATCCCCGTCGTCAACCTCGACCGCATCTTCAACACCCCGCAGGCCTACCGCTGCTGGATCGGCGGCGACAACTACGGCATGGGCCTCAACGCCGGGCACTACATCGGCGAGAAGCTCAAGGGCAAGTCCGACGCCCGCGTCATCGAACTGGCCGGCCTGGACAACCTGGAGCTGACCAAGCAGCGCACCAAGGGCTTCGACGACGCCCTGAAGAACTACCCCAACATCAAGAAGGTCGCCCGCCAGGCCGCCGAGTTCACCGTCGAGTCCGGGCAGGCCAAGATGGCCCAGCTGCTCCAGGCGCAGTCGAAGGTCGACGCGCTGTGGAACCACGACGACGACCAGGGCGTCGGCGCGCTGCGCGCCATCGAGCAGGCCGGACGCGACGACTTCCTGATGGTCGGCGGCGCCGGGGCCCTGTCCGCCTTCCAGGCCATCAAGCGGGACGACGGCGTGCTCAAGGCGACCGTGCTGTACCCGCCCACCATGGCCGCCTCCGCGATCGACCTGGCCCGCGCCCTCGGCCAGGGCAAGGGCGTCGGCGGCATGGCCGAGTTCGAGATCCCCGCCTCGATCACGCTCTACTCGGCCGTCGTCGACAAGACCAACGTCGACCAGTACATGCCCACCGGCTTTAAGTGATACCGCCCGCACCCCCCACGTGCGCCACCCCGACCAGGACGAGGAGGACACCCGTATGGGACAGCAAGCGCAGCCGGAAGGGACCGAGGCAGGTAAGCCGCCCCTGCGCGTGGGGATGGTGGGCTACGCCTTCATGGGCGCCGCCCACTCCCAGGGATGGCGCACCGCCGGCCGTGTCTTCGACCTGCCGCTGAACCCCGTGCAGGCGGTGATCTGCGGCCGGGACCGGTCGGCGGTGCGGGTGGCGGCCGACCGGCACGGCTGGGAGTCCGTCGAGACCGACTGGCGGGCCCTCGTGGAGCGGGACGACGTCGACCTCGTCGACATCTGCACCCCCGGCGACAGCCACGCCGAGATCGCGCTGGCCGCCTTGGCCGCCGGCAAGCACGTGCTGTGCGAGAAGCCGCTGGCCAACACCGTCGAGGAGGCCACCGCCATGGCCCAGGCGGCCGAGGAGGCCCACCGCCGCGGCCAGATCGCGATGGTCGGCTTCAACTACCGCCGGGTGCCGGCCACCACCCTGGCCCGCCGCATGGTCGCCGAGGGGCGTCTGGGCAGGCTGCGGCACGTGCGCGTGACCTACCTCCAGGACTGGCTGGTCGACCCCGCCTTCCCGCTGACCTGGCGGCTGCGCAGGGAACAGGCCGGATCCGGCTCGCTGGGCGACCTCGGCGCGCACATCATCGACCTGGCGCAGTACCTGACGGGGGAGCGGCTGTCGGGCGTCTCCGCGCTCACCGAGACCTTCGTACGCGAACGGCCCCTGCCCACCGGCGCCACCAGCGGGCTGTCCGCCGTCTCGGCCGCCGGCACCGGCGAGGTCACCGTGGACGACGCGGCCCTGTTCACGGCCCGCTTCCCCTCCGGCGCGATCGCCTCCTTCGAGGCGACCCGCTACGCCACCGGCCGCAAGAACGCCCTGCGCATCGAACTCAACGGCGAGCGCGGCTCGCTCGCCTTCGACCTGGAGCGGCTCAACGAGCTGTCCTTCCACGACGGCACCGACCCGGGCGCGGAAGCCGGCTTCCGCCGCATCCTCGTCACCGAACCCGACCACCCCTACCTGGAGGCCTGGTGGCCGCCGGGCCACGGCCTCGGCTACGAGCACACCTTCGTCCACCAGGCCCGCGACCTCGTCCACGCCATCGCCGAGGGCCGCCGCCCCGAGCCGTCCTTCGCCGACGGGCTGCAGGTGCAGCGCGTGCTCGCCGCCGTCGAGGAGAGCGCCGAGAAGAACTCCGTCTACACCCCGATCGCGGTCTGAGGAGGCCTTGAGGATGCCGCGCACCTTCACCCTGTTCACCGGCCAGTGGGCGGACCTGCCCCTGGAGGAGGTCTGCCGACTCGCCCGCGACTTCGGCTACGACGGACTCGAACTCGCCTGCTGGGGCGACCACTTCGAAGTCGACAAGGCGCTGGACGACCCCTCCTACGTGGAGTCCAGGCACCAGCTCCTCGACAAGTACGGCCTGAAGTGCTGGGCGATCTCCAACCACCTGGTCGGCCAGGCCGTCTGCGACGCCATCATCGACGAACGCCACCAGGCGATCCTGCCCGACGCGGTGTGGGGCGACGGAGACCCGGAAGGGGTCAGGCAGCGGGCCGCGCAGCGCATGAAGGACACCGCCCGCGCCGCGGCGGCCTTCGGCGTCGACACCGTCATCGGCTTCACCGGCTCCGCCATCTGGCACCTGGTCGCCATGTTCCCGCCCGCCCCCGACGCCATGATCGAACGCGGCTACCAGGACTTCGCCGACCGCTGGAACCCGATCCTGGACGTCTTCGACGCCGAGGGCGTGCGCTTCGCGCACGAGGTCCACCCCAGCGAGATCGCCTACGACTACTGGACGACGCAGAAGGCCCTCGAAGCCGTCGGCCGGCGCCCCGCCTTCGGCCTCAACTTCGACCCCAGCCACTTCGTCTGGCAGGACCTGGACCCGGTGGGCTTCCTCTGGGACTTCCGCGACCGCATCTACCACGTCGACTGCAAGGAGGCCCGCAAGCGCCTCGACGGACGCAACGGCCGGCTCGGCTCCCACCTGCCCTGGGGCGACCCGCGACGCGGCTGGGACTTCGTCTCCGCCGGGCACGGGGACGTCCCCTGGGAGGACGTCTTCCGGATGCTGCGCTCCATCGACTACCAGGGACCGGTGTCGGTCGAGTGGGAGGACGCCGGCATGGACCGGCTGCAGGGCGCGCCCGAGGCGCTGACCCGGCTGAAGGCGTTCGACTTCGATCCGCCCAGCGCGTCCTTCGACGCCGCGTTCAACAGCTGAACCGCACACCCGGCCCAGGTCGGGGGACGGGGACCGGCACCCCTGCCGGTCCCCCCTCCGACCTGCCCGGATACCGCTTTGTCCTGCACTGGGAGAAAGCTCAACCGATCCCGGCCCAAGGGGTGTTCGCCCCGGACGGACCCGGTTACCGTCCTTGAAGTGTTCAGGACATGCACACCTCCGGGGTGACGGCGCACCCCGGCGCCCGCACCGCACGACCTCACACCCACCCGTACGGCCCACCCCGTTCCCGGAGGGACTTCGTGCACAGAACCAGACCCGGAAGCACCCGCACCCCCCGACGCCCTCAGCTCCGCACCGCCGTCGCCCTGTTCACCGGACTGCTCCTGGCCGTGGGCACCCCGGCCACCGTCGCCGGCGCCCACCCGGGCCACCCGGAGCACGACGAACCGGCAGCCGCCGAGGGCCAGTTCCAGCAGGTGCCGCTCGCCAAGGGCGAACCCGAGACGGGCGAGCCGATGTCGCTCGCCGTGCTCCCCGACCGCAGCGTCCTGCACACCTCGCGCGACGGCACGCTGCGCCTCACCGACCAGGGCGGCGTCACCAAGGTCGCCGGCAAGATCCCCGTCTACACCCACGACGAGGAAGGCCTCCAGGGCGTCGGCGTCGACCCGGACTTCGCGAACAACCGGGCGATCTACCTCTACTACGCCCCGCCGCTCGACACCCCCGCCGGCGACGCCCCGGAGACCGGCACCGCCGAGGACTTCGAGAAGTTCGACGGCGTCAACCGCCTGTCCCGCTTCACGCTGAACGCCAACGGCACCCTCAACACCGCCAGCGAGAAGAAGATCATCGACGTCGCGGCCTCCCGCGGCATCTGCTGCCACGTCGGCGGCGACATCGACTTCGACGCGGACGGCAACCTGTACCTGTCGACCGGCGACGACACCAACCCCTTCGCCTCCGACGGCTACACCCCGATCGACGACCGCCCGAACCGCAACCCGGCCTTCGACGCCCGCCGCAGCTCCGCCAACACCAACGACCTGCGCGGCAAGATCCTGCGCATCAAGGTCGCCGAGGACGGCTCGTACACGATCCCGGAGGGCAACCTCTTCGCCCCCGGCACCGACAAGACCCGCCCCGAGATCTACGCGATGGGCTTCCGCAACCCGTTCCGGATGAGCGTCGACGACAAGACCGGCATCGTGTACGTGGGTGACTACGGTCCCGACGCCGGCGCCGCCGACCCCGACCGGGGCCCGGCCGGACAGGTCGAGTTCGCCAAGGTCACCGAGGCCGCCAACTTCGGCTGGCCCTTCTGCACCGGCGACAACGACGCCTACGTCGACTACGACTTCGCCACCAAGGAGTCCGGCGGGAAGTTCGACTGCGCCGCCCCGAAGAACACCTCCCCGCACAACACGGGCCTGGTCGACCTGCCGCCCGCGCAGGCGGCGTGGATCCCGTACGACGGCGGCTCCCTGCCCGAGTTCGGCAGCGGCTCCGAGTCCCCGATGGCGGGCCCGGTCTACCGCTACGACCCCGACCTCGACTCCAGCGTGAAGTTCCCCGAGTCCTACGACGGCGACTTCTTCGCCGGTGAGTTCGGCCGCCGCTGGATCAAGCGGATCGAGCAGAACGAGGACGGCTCCGTCGCGAAGATCAACGACTTCCCGTGGACCGGCACCCAGATCATGGACATGGAGTTCGGCCCCGACGGCGCGCTCTACGTCCTCGACTACGGCGTCTCCTGGTTCCAGGGCGACGAGCACTCCGCGCTGTACCGCATCGAGAACGCCGAGGACGGCTTCTCGCCCATCGCCGAGGTGAGCGCCGACAAGACGTCCGGAGCGGCAGGCCTGAAGGTCCGGTTCACCGCCTCGGCCAAGGACGCCGACTCCACCGACCTCACCTACAGCTGGGACTTCGGCGACGGCACCAAGGGCGAGGGCCTCAACCCCACCCACCGGTACAACAAGGCCGGCACCTACAGCGCCACCTTCACCGCCAAGGACCCCGAGGGAAACACCGGCAACGCCAGCATCCGCATCGTCGTCGGCAACACCGAGCCCAAGGTGCGCATCGACGTCCCGGGCAACGGCACGCTGGCCGAGTTCGGCAAGCCCGTCCCCTTCAAGGTGACCGTCACCGACCCCGAGGAGACCGTCGACTGCTCCAAGGTCAAGGTCACCTACAGCCTCGGCCACGACTCCCACGCCCACGAGCTGACCAGCGAGATGGGCTGCGAGGGCACCCTGACACCGCCCCCCGGTGACGGCGGCCACGACCCCAACGCCAACATCTACGGCGTCGTCGGCGCCAGCTACACCGACGGCGGGGCAGGCGGCCAGGAGGCCCTGACCGGCACCGCCCGCACCGTCCTGCAGCCGCTGCACCGCCAGGGCGAGCACTTCACCGCCCAGTCCGGCGTGTCCGTCATCGACAAGACCGGCGCCAACGGCGGCAAGACCGTCGGCGACATCCACGACGGCGACTGGATCTCCTTCAGCCCCTACAAGTTCGACGGGCAGAAGAAGATGACCGTGCGGGCCTCCTCCGGCGGCGCGGGCGGCTTCATCGAGCTGCGCACCGGCTCGCCCGAGGGACCGCTGCACGGCTCGGCGTACATCCCGCCGACCGGCGGCTGGGAGACCTTCCAGAACGTCGACGTGCCGCTGCGGTCGCTGCCGAAGAAGACCACCGACATCTACCTGGTCTTCAAGGGCGGCGAGGGCGCGCTGTACGACGTGGACGACTTCGAGTTCTCCACCCAGCCGTTCAAGGGCGGCAAGAAGGTCCTGGTCTTCTCCAAGACCGCGGGCTTCCGCCACGACTCCATCCCGGCCGGCATCACCGCCCTGAAGGAGCTCGGCGGCCCGGCCGGCATCACCGTCGACGCCACCGAGGAGGCCGGGCAGTTCACCACCGCCAACCTCGCCAAGTACGACGCGGTGGCCTTCCTGTCCACCACCGGTGACGTCCTCAACGCCGCGCAGCAGCAGGCGTTCGAGAACTACGTGAAGAACGGCGGCGGCTACATGGGCATCCACGCCGCCGCCGACACCGAGTACGACTGGGAGTTCTACGGCGGCCTCGTCGGCGCCTACTTCGACTCGCACCCGGCCATCCAGAAGGCCACCGTCCGCGTCGAGGACCACGACCACCCGTCGACCGCGCACCTGGACGAGGCCTGGGAGCGCACCGACGAGTGGTACAACTACCGCACCAACCCGCGCGAGCAGGCCAAGGTCCTCGCCACCCTGGACGAGACCACCTACCAGGGCGGCACCATGAAGGGCGACCACCCGATCGCCTGGTGCCAGAGCTACGGCGGCGGCCGCTCCTTCTACACCGGCGGTGGCCACACCAAGGAGTCCTACGCCGAAGAGGCCTTCCGCGCCCACCTGCTCGGCGGCCTGCAGTACGCCACCGGCCAGGTGAAGGCGGACTGCAAGCCCGGCAAGGGCTACCGGACGATCTTCAACGGCCACACCCTGGACGGCTGGAAGCAGGCCGGCCCCGGCAAGTTCGTCGTCAAGGACGGCGTGATGGAGACCGAGGGCGGCATGGGCCTGCTCTGGTACCAGGCCAAGGAGCTGAAGTCGTACTCCCTCAAGCTCGACTGGAAGATGCGGGGCGACGACAACTCCGGGATCTTCGTGGGCTTCCCGGCCTCCGACGACCCCTGGTCCGCGGTGAACAAGGGCTACGAGATCCAGATCGACGCCACGGACGCCCCCGACCGCACCACGGGCTCCGTGTACTCCTTCAAGTCGGCCGACATCAAGGCCCGTGACCAGGTTCTGCGGCCGCCCGGCCAGTGGAACTCCTACGAGATCAAGGTCCAGGGCGAACGCCTCCAGGTGTTCCTCAACGGAGTGAAGATCAACGACTTCACCAACAAGGACCCCGAGCGGAGCCTGACCGACGGCTACATCGGCCTGCAGAACCACGGCGCCGACGACCAGGTCTCCTTCCGCAACATCCAGCTCAAGGAACTGCCCGTCCAGGGCCGGTGAACGGCGGCGGGCGGGGGACGCCGGACCCCCGCCCGCCGTCTCCCCCCTCCCCCCGGGTTCGCGTACGACCAGGAGGCTGCCCATGTCCGCGTCCCTTCCCCGACCGCGTGTGGGGGTGTGGCTGATCGGAGCCCGAGGCTCCGTCGCCACCACCGTCGTCACGGGGTGCGCCGCCGTGACCGCGGGACTGCACCCGCCCACCGGCATGGTGACCGAGACCCCCGCGTTCACCGACAGCGGCCTGCCCGCCCTGTCCGACCTCGTCTTCGGCGGCCACGACACCCTCGACTGCCCCCTGCCCAAACGCGCCGAGACCCTGACCGCCGGCGGCGTCCTCCCCCCGGGCATCGCCACCGCCGTCGCCGCCGAACTCAGCGCCGCCGACCGCGAGATCAGGCCCGGCGGCCCCACCCCCGGGGACACCAGGAGCGAGGCCGAGCTGATCGAGGCCTTCGCCCACGACATCCGCGACTTCACGCACCGCCATGCGCTGGAGCGGACCGTGGTGGTCAATGTCGCCTCCACCGAACCCGCCTCCCAGGGCCCCGGCGCCCCGCTCCCGGCCAGCACCCTCTACGCCCTGGCGGCCCTGCGCGCCGGCTGCCCCTACGTCAACTTCACCCCCTCCGAGGGCATGCACCACCCCGCCGCCGCCCGCGAGGCCGAGCACAGCGGCCTGCCCCACGCCGGCCGCGACGGCAAGACCGGGCAGACCCTGCTGCGGGCCGTGCTCGGCCCGATGTTCGCCCAGCGGGCGCTGACCGTACGGGCCTGGTCCGGCGCCAACCTGCTCGGTGGCGGCGACGGCGCCGCCCTCGCCGACCCGGCCGCCGCCGCGGCGAAGAACGCCGGCAAGGAACGGGTCCTCGCCGACACCCTCGGCACCGTCCCCGAGGGGGAGGTCCACATCGACGACGTCCCCGCCCTCGGCGACTGGAAGACCGCCTGGGACCACATCGCCTTCGACGGCTTCCTCGGCACCCGCATGATCCTCCAGACCATCTGGCAGGGCTGCGACTCGGCACTCGCGGCGCCCCTGGTGCTCGACCTGGCCCGCCTGACCGCCCGCGCGCACGAGACCGGTCTCTCCGGCCCCCTCGACGCGCTCGGGTTCTACTTCAAGGACCCGGTGGGGGACGGACCGTCGGCACTCGCCGAGCAGTACGGGGAACTGGTGCGGTTCGGACGGCGGCTGGGAGACGCCGGCCCGAGCGGGGACGCCGGCCGGGGCGGGGAGGCGCGCCGGAGCGGGGACGCCGGCCCGAGCGGGGAGGCCGGCCGAAGTGGGGACGCCGGCCCGAGCGGAGACGCCGGCCGGAGCGAGGAGGCGCGGTGAGGCCGCCCGCGCGTTCCTGCCGGTGCCTGGACAGCGCGGGGAGCAGCCCCGCCGCCGAGGACGGCGCTCGCGGCCGGGGACCGGAGGCGGCCCCGCGCGACCACCGAGCCGGAACGGCCGCCGCCGAGGCCCCGCCGCCCCGGTACCGCAGCGACCCGGCGGACACCGCCCCCGCCGCACCGCCCTGCGACTGCCTCGACCGCTCCCGCCGAGGACGTGCCTGGGCCGAACTGCTGCGCCTGCCGGCCCTGTTCAGTGTCCCCGGCGATGCCCTGGCCGGCGCGGCCGCGGCCGGTGGGACACCCGGTTCCCGCACCCTGCTCGCCATCGGCTCCTCCCTCTGCCTGTACGAGGCCGGCATGGCCCTCAACGACTGGGCGGACCGCGAGGTCGACGCCGTCGAACGCCCGCACCGCCCCCTGCCCTCCGGCCGGATCCGTCCCGCCGCCGCACTCACCGCGGCCTGTGCCCTCACCGGAGCCGGGCTGGCCCTGGCCGCCGGCGCCGGCCGCCCCGCCCTGGCCGTCGCCGCCCCCCTCGCGGCCACCGTGTGGGCGTACGACCTCGGCCTGAAGCACACCCCGGCCGGACCCGTGGCCATGGGCGCGGCCCGCGGTCTCGACCTGCTCCTGGGAGCAGCGGCCACCACCGGCCGCACCCGCCCGGCACTGCGCTCCGCGGTCCTCCTCGGCACCCACACCGCCGCCGTCACGACGGTCTCCCGCCAGGAGGCCCGGGGCGGCTCACCCCTTGCGCCGCTGGCGGCCCTCGCGACGACGGCCCTGCTGACCCGCCTGGTGACGCGCCGGCCGACGACGACCTCGCTGACCGGCCCGGTGGCGCGGCGGTTGACGGTGGCTCTGCTGACCCGTCCGGTGGCGCACCGATCCGTGGGTGCGGGGACCGGCCGCGGCCGCCCTCAGGCCACGGACGGCAGGCTCCGGCTGACGGGGACGCGTCCCGCCCGTGAGCACCCGGGGCCGAGGGCCGCCGATCTGCTCGCCGGCGCCTGCGCAGCCGCCTACGCCGCGACCACCGCCCGTCCTTACCTCCACGCCACGCTCAACCCCTCACCTCCCCTCACCCAGCGCGCCGTCGGCGCCGGCATCCGCGCCACCATTCCCCTCCAGGCTGCCCTCACCGCCCGCTCCCGGGGCACGGCCACCGCCCTCCTCATCGCCGCCCTCGCCCCGCTCGGAGCGAAGTTCGCGAAGAAGGTGAGCGTCACATGAGCCCGGAAGCCCGCACCTCCCCGAGCAGAACCCAAGCGGCCCCACGAGCGACCGCAGGCCGGCCCGACGCTCTCCCTCCCCTCCGCTTCGGCTACGGCACCAACGGCCTCGCCGACCTCCGACTCGACGACGCGCTCGCCCTCCTCGCCGACCTCGGCTACGACGGTGTCGGCCTGACCCTCGACCACATGCACCTAGACCCGCTCGCCCCCGGCCTGGCCACCCGCACCCGCCGGGTCGCGCACCGGCTGGACGAGCTCGGCCTGGGCGTCACCGTGGAGACCGGCGCCCGCTATGTGCTCGACCCGCGGCGCAAGCACGGACCGTCCCTGCTCGACCCGGACCCCGCCGACCGGGCCCGCCGCGTCGACCTGCTGATCCGGGCGGTCCAGGTCGCCGCCGACCTCGGCGCCCACGCGGTGCACTGCTTCAGCGGCGTCCTCCCGGCGGGCACGGACGCCGACACCGCGTGGAAGCGCCTGGCCGAGGCCCTCGCCCCGGTCCTGGACGCCGCCGCCCGCGCCGGTGTCCCGCTCGCCGTCGAACCCGAGCCCGGCCACCTCCTCGGCACCCTCGCCGACTTCCACCACCTCCGCCGCACCCTCGGTGAACCCGAGCCGCTCGGCCTCACCCTCGACATCGGCCACTGCCAATGCCTCGAACCCCTGCCGCCAGCCGACTGCGTGCGCGACGCCGCGCCCTGGCTGCGCCACGTCCAGATCGAGGACATGCGGCGCGGCGTCCACGAGCACCTGCCCTTCGGGGACGGGGAAATCGACTTCCCGCCGGTGCTGGAGGCCCTCGCCGCCACCGGCTACCAGGGCCTGACCGTCGTCGAACTGCCCCGCCACTCCCACGCCGGCCCGCACTTCGCCGCCCAGTCCCTGCCGTTCCTCCGCCACGCCGAGCAGACCGCGGCCACCGCGCCGCCGGCCCCCGCTCCGGCCCCGCAGCAGACCGCGCCACCCCACGGCGCTCCCTCCACCACCCCTGAAGGGAGCAGCACCCCATGACCCACCCCCGCCCCACCCCGGCGGCGAGAACCGAGAGCAGCCGCAACACCCCCAGCGCCGCAGCCCACACCGGCCCGGCCGGCCCCGACACGTCCTTCACCACGCTCCCCTCGCTCGCCGACCTCCGTCACCGCCTCACCACCGGCCTCGACCCGGCCGCCCGCACCTGGCTGGAGCACGCCCTGGAGGAGGCCGCCGCCCACCCCGGCCTCCACGGGCCGATCTCCGCCTGGGAGCTGCGGCTCGCCGAGGCCGGCCGCCGCTGCGGGGGCGCCCACGCCGACGCCGCACGGGTCCTCATCCTCGACGCGGCCCACGCCGGCACCGACGCCCTGACCCGGGTGTACTTCCAGGGCACCGCCGACGAGCGCCGCGCCGTCCTGCACGCCCTGCCCCACCTCGTGTCCGGCCCCGGCGCCCTCCCGCTCGTCGAGGACGCCCTGCGCACCAACGACACCCGCCTCCTCACCGCCGCCGTCGGCCCCTACGCCGCACGGCACCTGGACGCCCACGCCTGGCGTCACGCCGTGCTGAAGTGCCTGTTCACCGGCGTCCCCGTCGACCATGTGGCGGATCTGGACCGGCGGGCCCGCGGCGACGGCGAACTCGCCCGCATGCTGGGCGACTACGCCGCCGAGCGCACCGCCGCCGGCCGCCCCGTCCCCGGGGACCTGTACCGCGTTCTGGACCTGACCGAGTCCGCGACCCCGGCCACCGGCACGGACCACCCCCACGGCAAGGAGTCCTGATGCGCATCTTCGACCCCCACATCCACATGACGTCCCGCACCACCGACGACTACGAGGCCATGTACGCCGCGGGTGTGCGCGCCGTCGTCGAGCCCTCCTTCTGGCTCGGCCAGCCCCGGACCTCGCCCGCCTCCTTCCGTGACTACTTCGACTCCCTCCTCGGCTGGGAGCCCTTCCGCGCCGCCCAGTACGGCATCGCCCACCACTGCACGATCGCCCTGAACCCCAAGGAGGCGAACGACCCGCGCTGCGTGCCCGTCCTCGACGAGCTGCCCCGCTATCTCGTCAAGGACAACGTCGTCGCCGTCGGCGAGATCGGCTACGACTCCATGACGCCCGCCGAGGACGCCGCGCTCGCCGCGCAGCTCCAGCTCGCCGCCGACCACGGCCTGCCCGCCCTCGTGCACACCCCCCACCGCGACAAGCTGGCCGGTCTGCGCCGCACCCTGGACGCCGTCCGGGAGTCCGCCCTGCCCGCGGAACGCGTCCTGGTCGACCACCTCAACGAGACCACCGTCAAGGAGGCCAAGGACAGCGGCTGCTGGCTGGGCTTCTCCGTTTATCCCGACACCAAGATGGACGAGGAACGGATGGTCGCGATCCTGCGCGCCTACGGGCCCGAGCAGGTCCTGGTCAACTCGGCCGCCGACTGGGGGAAGAGCGACCCTCTCAAGACCCGCAAGGTCGGCGACCTGATGCTGGCCGAGGGCTTCGACGAGGACACCGTCGACCGCGTGCTGTGGCGCAACCCCGTCGCCTTCTACGGCCTGAGCGGCCGGCTGAACCTCGACGTCACCGGCACGGCGGCCACCCACGAGGGCAACTCCGTCCTGCGCGGCGTCCCCAAGGACCCGCAGCAGCCGAACCCCGGCCCAGAAGCGCCGGAACCCGTCCCCGCCGCGGAGGCGTGAGCCATGCGCTTCCGCCACCCCGACGGCACCACCGTCCACCTCGCCTACTGCACCAACGTCCATCCCGCCGAAACCCTCGACGGCGTCCTCGCCCAGCTCCGCGACCACTGCGAACCCGTCCGCCGGCGCCTGGGCCGCGACCGGCTCGGCATCGGCCTCTGGCTCGCCAAGGACGCCGCCCACGCCCTCGTCACCGACCCGTCGGCGCTGCGCCGGCTGCGCACCGAACTCGACCGGCGCGGCCTCGAGGTCGTCACCCTCAACGGCTTCCCCTATGAGGGCTTCGGCGCCGAGGAGGTCAAGTACCGCGTCTACAAGCCGGACTGGGCCGACCCGGAACGCCTCGACCACACCACGGCCCTGGCCCGCGTCCTCGCCGGGCTGCTCCCCGACGACGTCACCGAGGGCAGCATCTCCACCCTGCCCCTGGCCTGGCGCACCGCCTACGACGACGAGCGCGCGGAGACCGCCCGCACCGCACTGCGCACCCTCGCCGAGCGCCTGGACGCCATCGAGGAGCTGACCGGCCGCTCCCTGCGCGTCGGACTGGAACCGGAGCCCGGCTGCGTCGTCGAGACCACCCGCGACGCCCTCGCCCCCCTCACCGCGATCGGCCACGACCGCATCGGCATCTGCGTCGACACCTGCCACCTCGCCACCTCCTTCGAAGACCCGCACACCGCCCTGGACGCGCTCACCGAAGCCCGCGTCCCCGTCGTCAAATCCCAGCTCTCCGCCGCCCTGCACGCCGAACACCCCCATCTGCCCGAGGTCCGCGAGGCCCTCGCCGCCTTCGCCGAACCCCGCTTCCTGCACCAGACCCGCACGGCCACCGCCGCCGGGCTGCGCGCCACCGACGACCTCGACGAGGCCCTCTCGGGCGGCGCCCTGCCCGACGGCACGCCCTGGCGCGCGCACTTCCACGTCCCCCTGCACGCGGCCCCCGCCGCGCCCCTCACCTCCACACTCCCGGTCCTCAAGGCCGTACTGAACCGGCTCGTCGGCGGCCCGGCCCCGCTCACCCGGCACCTGGAGGTCGAGACCTACACCTGGCAGGCCCTCCCGCCCGAGCTGCGCCCCAAGGGCCGCTCCCAGCTGGCCGAAGGCATCGCCGCCGAACTCGCCCTCGCCCGCGACCTGCTGACGGACCTCGGCCTGAAGGAGCTGCCATGAGCACCCGCGCGGACACGGCCCCGGCCACCGCCGGCCGCCCCACCCCGCTCCTCGTCCTCGACGTCGTCGGCCTCACCCCCCGTCTCCTCGACCACATGCCCCATCTGAAATCGCTCGGCCAGTCCGGCTCCCGCGCCCCGCTGGGCACCGTCCTGCCCGCCGTCACCTGCGCAGCCCAGTCCACGTTCCTCACCGGCACCATGCCCTCGGAGCACGGCATCGTCGGCAACGGCTGGTACTTCCGCGAGCTCGGCGACGTCCTCCTGTGGCGCCAGCACAACGGGCTCGTGGCCGGCGACAAACTCTGGGACGCCGCCCGCCGCGCCCACCCCGGCTACACCGTCGCCAACATCTGCTGGTGGTACGCCATGGGCGCCGACACCGACATCACCGTCACCCCCCGTCCCGTCTACTACGCCGACGGCCGCAAGGAACCCGACTGCTACACCCGGCCGGCGGCCCTGCACGACGAACTCACCGACCGATTCGGCACGTTCCCCCTGTTCCACTTCTGGGGCCCCGGAGCGGACCTCGTCTCCAGCCGGTGGATCATCGACGCGACCCGTCACATCAACCGCACCCGGCACCCCGACCTGACGCTCTGCTACCTCCCTCACCTCGACTACGACCTGCAGCGCTTCGGCCCCGACGACCCGCGCTCCCTCAAGGCGGCCGCCGACCTGGACACCGCACTCGCCCCGCTGCTCGACGACGCCCGCACCGAGGGCCGCACCGTCGTCGCGCTGTCCGAGTACGGCATCACCCGCGTGAACCGGCCCGTCGACATCAACCGGGCGCTGCGCCGCGCCGGTCTGCTGGAGGTGCACACGCAGGACGGCATGGAGTACCTGGACCCGATGGCGTCCCGCGCCTTCGCGGTCGCGGATCACCAGATCGCCCACGTCTACGTGCGCCGCCCCGAGGACCTCGACGCCACCCGGGCCGCCCTCGACGGACTGCCCGGCATCGAGCAACTCCTCGACGACGAGGGCAAGAAGACCCACCACCTCGACCATCCGCGCGCCGGCGAACTCGTCGCCGTGGCCGAACCGGACGCCTGGTTCACGTACTACTACTGGCTCGACGACGACCGCGCGCCCGACTTCGCACAGCTCGTCGAGATCCACCGCAAACCCGGCTACGACCCGGTCGAGCTCTTCATGGACCCCCTCGACCCCTACGTCAAGGTCAAGGCGGCCACCGCGCTGGCGCGCAAGAAACTCGGCATGCGCTACCGCATGGCGGTCGTGCCCCTCGACCCGTCACCTATTCGCGGCAGCCACGGCCGCCTTCCGCAGAGCGACGACGACGGTCCGCTCCTCATCTGCTCCACCCCCCGCGCTGTCGGCGACCGCGTCGCGGCCACCGATGTGAAGTCACTGCTGCTCCGACTCGCCGGTCTCACCTGAGGCTTCAGCCGCAGCCGCACAACACGGCCGCAGCCACAGCCACAGCCCTCAGATCCGACTGGTCACAAGTGAAGCACTCACCACTGACAACGCCCCGCGATCACGAGGAGTTCCACGCATGAGCCGCTTCTCCCAGCCCGACCCCGAGCTCGGCCACCGCCTCAGCAGACGAGGCATGCTCGGCGTGGCGGCGGGCGCCACCGCCGCGACCCTGCTCGGCGCCGCCGCCCCGGCGACCGCCGCCACCGGCGACACGACGGCCGCCACCGGCACCGCGTCCGGCGCCAAGGGCCGCGGCCGCCCCGTCCTGCCGCCCGGCCGCCTCGGCATCCAGCTCTACAGCCTGCGCGACAAGGTCTCCACCCTCGGCTTCGGCCCCGTCTTCGCCGAACTGGAGAAGTACGGCTACGACGAGGTCGAGTTCGCCGGCTACACCCAGGGCTCGGCCGGCCCCATCACGCTCGCACAGCTCAAGCGCCTGGCCCGCAGCCACGGCCTGAACCCGATCGGCAGCCATGTCGGCTACTACTCCGACGACCCCAACGCCTACACCTTCGCGCAGAACCTCACCAAGGTCCTCGACGACGCCCAGGCCCTCGGCCTCAAGCACATCGGCACGGCCGCCGACCCATTCCGCTACGGCTCGACCGTCGACGCCTGGAAGCGCGCCGCCGAGGACTTCAACACCTACGGGGCGGCGGCCAGGGCCCGCGGCATGAAGTTCTACCAGCACAACCACTCCGAGGAGTTCTCCTTCGCCACCGACGATCCCAAGGTCCGCCTCTACGACGTCCTGCTGAAGGAGACCGACCCGGACCTCGTCTACCTGGAGATGGACATCTACTGGGCGTACGTCGGCCAGTTCCGCTTCTCCAGGCGGCCCGACGGCACGGCCGCGCCGTTCGAGCCGCTCGACTACGTCCTGCGGCAGCCCGACCGCTACCCCCTGTTCCACGTCAAGGACGGCGAGAGCGACCCGTCGAACCCCTACGGCTACCGCATGACCGACGTGGGCGACGGCGACATCGACTACCAGCGGTTCATCTCCGCCGTGACCCGGCTGCGCGGCCACCGCATGGCCCACCACTGGCAGGCCGAGCACGACAACCCGAACGAGTCCTTCACGTTCGCGCGCCGCTCCAGCGCGCACCTGCACTCGCTCCGGGAGAAGTGCTGACCGCCGTACGCGCATGAGGAGGCCCCTCCCCGGGCGGGGGAGGGGCCTCCTCACCCGTGGGACCGCGGCCCACGGGACGGACCGGCCGGTCAGGCCACGTCCTCGCCGAGCGGCCGGGGGTTGGGCGAGATGCGGCGCTTCTCCTTGTCGCGTCCCGGCGGGGTGAGGAACAGCGCCACGCAGCCGGCGAACAGGGAGATGGACCCGGCCAGGACGAAGGCACCGGAGTGCCCCCAGGCGCCGACGACCACGGCACCCATGCCGGCGCCCAGTCCGGAGACGAGCTTGGCGCTGTAGACCATGCCGTAGTTGGACGCGTTGTTGTTCTCACCGAAGTAGTCGGCGGTCAGTGCGGCGAACATCGGGAAGATGGCGCCGCCGCCGAAGCCGGAGATGGAGGAGAAGACCAGGAACAGCGGCAGGTTCCCGGCGTTCGCCGACCAGAGGATGCCGTACTGGGACAGGCCCAGGATGACGCACACCACCAGCAGGCACCGCTTGCGGCCGTAGAGGTCGGAGAGCCAGCCGATGACACCGCGGCCGGTGCCGTTGACGATGGCCTTCAAGGACATGGCCGTGGCGACGACGCCGCCCGCGAACCCGGCCTCCTCGCCGATCTCCACCTGGAAGGCGATGCCGAAGATGTTCACCCCCGACGTGCACGCCAGGCAGAACCACATCAGGGCCACCCGGCCGGTCTGCCACGCCTCCTTGGGGGAGTACTGGCGCACCGCCGGCGGGTTCATGCGCAGCGAGCGGGCCGCGCGCGGGTCCTTCGGCGGGTTGAGCGGGTCGATGTCGGCGGGCCACCAGTTCTTCGGAGGATCCCTGAAGAAGTAGCCGGAGAACGCCACGATCCCGGCCAGGAACACGCCCACCGAGACCAGCACCCAGCGGAAGTTGGTCAGGTCCATGTAGCCGTTGAAGAGGAAGACGAAGGGCACCGAACCATAGGCGAAACCGCCGTTGACGAAGCCGGTCTTGCCGCCCTTGCGCTCCGGGTACCACTTGCCGACCATGTTGACGCAGGTGGCGTAGACCATGCCCGCGCCCATGCCGCTGAACATGCTGAAGCCGATGTAGGCGAAGACGACGTGCGGTGCGAACGCCAGTGACAGGTAGCCCATGAGGGTGCCCGCCGCGCCGCACATCATGGCCCAGCGGGCCGGGAGTTTTCCGCTCTCCCGCAGCTTGCCCGCGGGGAAGGCCACCGCGGCCTGGAAGAAGACCCAGACCGTCATCATCCAGAAGATGTGCATGCTGTTCCAGCTGTGCGCCGTGTGCAGCGTCTCCTCGGCCGACGCGAACGCGTACTCGGCGGAGGAGATGCCCATCATGCCGATCCACGGCAGGATCACCATCCACTTGCGCTTGCGCCCCATGATGTCGATGTCGGTCTCACCGAGGCGGTAGACGCGGCCGTTCGCGTCGGTGACCTCCCGGTAGGGAACCGTGGTGGGCAGCTCGGTCGTTGTCATGTCGTGTCGCACCCCTTGCGTCGAAAGATCTGGCCAGCGCCCCCTGTCCCATGCCTTTCGTGCGCGTGCGGGTCCCGGGGCCGGCCGACGCGCACCGTCGGCCGGCCCCCCGCTGCCTCACCTCATGTACCGCCCCCCAGCAGCCCCGCCGCCCGCGCCCAGCGGTACTTCGCACCCAGCACGGCCACCGGCTTCTCGGTCGTGTACGGGTACGCCACGACCCCGCGCTCGAAGAGGTACTGGCAGGCCTCCTCGACCTCCACGTCACCCGCGAGCGACGCCACCACGGGCTTCTCGATCCCGCGCTCGCGGAACTCGCCCACCACGCGCGCGGTGAGCTCCGCGAAGACCATCGGGGGAGTGACGATCGTGTGCCAGTAGCCCAGCACCAGCGCGTGGACGCGCGGATCCTCCAGCCCCAGCCGGATCGTCGCCTCGTACGTCGACGGCGGCTCGCCCCCGGTGATGTCCACCGGGTTGCCCGCCGCCCCGAAGGGCGGGATGAACGTGCGGAACGCCTCGTCCAGGTCGGGCGGGATCTCCATCAGGGACAGGCCGTTGTCCGTGACCGCGTCGGAGAGCAGCACTCCGCTGCCGCCGGCGCCCGTGATGATCACGACGTTGTCGCCCCGGGGAGCGGGCAGTACGGGCAGGGCGCGCGCGTACTCCAGCATGTCGTTCAGCCCGGGCGCCCGGATGACACCGGCCTGCCGCAGGATGTCGTCGTACACCGCGTCGTCACCGGCCAGCGCCCCGGTGTGCGAACCGGCCGCCCTGGCGCCCGCCGCAGTGCGGCCCGCCTTCAGCACGACCACCGGCTTCTTCGGCACGGTCGCCCGCGCGGCCTCCACGAAGGCACGCCCGTCCTTCAGGTCCTCCAGGTGCATCGCGATGCACTGGGTGCGGGGGTCCTCACCGAACCAGGTCAGCAGGTCGTCCTCGTCCAGGTCCGACTTGTTGCCGAGCCCGACGATCGCCGACACGCCCGTCTTGGTGGCGCGCGCGAACCCCAGGATGGCCATGCCGATGCCGCCCGACTGCGAGGTGAGCGCCACCCCGCCCTTGACGTCGTACGGCGTGCAGAAGGTGGCGCACAGGTCCTGCCAGGTCGAGTAGTAGCCGTAGATGTTCGGTCCCAGCACGCGAATGCCGTGCCGTTCGGCGATCGCCACGATCTCCGCCTGGAGCGCGTGCTCGCCGGTCTCGGCGAAACCGGAGGGGATCAGCACGGCGTTCGGGATCCTCTTGCGTCCCACTTCCTCCAGCGCCGCAGGCACGAACCTGGCGGGGATCGCGAAGACCGCCACATCCACCTCGCCGGGAACGTCCGTGACGCTCTTGTAGGCCTTGCGGCCGAGGATGTCGTCGGCCTTGGGATTCACCGGGTGGATGTCGCCCGCGAAACCCCCGTCGACGAGGTTGCGCATCACGGAATTGCCGATCTTGCCCTGCTCGTTGGACGCGCCGATGACGGCGACCGAGGCTGGCTGCATCAGCCGGCGCATCGAGGTGAGGATTTCCTCCCTGGAGTACGTCCGGCGCGGCGCGGGCCGCGACTCGGCGAGGATCACCCGGATGTCGGCCGCCACCGCCCCCTCCGCGGTGGCGATCACCGGGTTGAGGTCGACCTCCGCGATCTCCGGGAAGTCCGCGACGAGCCGGGACACCCGGCGGATCTGCTCGGCGACGGCCCACCGGTCCACGCCGGGCCGGCCCCGCACCCCGCGCAGGATCTCCGCCGACCGGATCGAGTCCAGCATGGACAGCGCCTCGTCGGCGTCCACCGGCGCGAGCCGGAAGGTGACGTCCTTGAGCACCTCGACGAGCACCCCGCCGAGCCCGAAGGCGACCACCTTCCCGAACGTCGGGTCCGTGACCGCGCCGACGATGACCTCCTGCCCCTGGGGCAGCAGCTCCTGCACCTGCACGCCCGAGATGCGGGCGTCCGGCTTGTAGGCGCGCGCGTTGCCGATGACGCGGTGGAACGCGGCCCGCACCTCGGACGACCCCTCGACCCCGACGACCACGCCGCCGGCGTCGGTCTTGTGGAGGATGTCAGGCGAGACGATCTTCATCACCACGGGCCCGCCGAAACGCGCCGCGTACGCCACGGCTTCCTCGACGTCCCGCGCCAGTTCCTCGCCCGGTACGGCGATGCCGTAGGCGTCGGCGATCACCTTGCCCTCGGGCGCGGTCAGCGCGGTCCGCCCCTCGGCCCGCACGGCATCGAGGAGGGAGCGCACCCGCAGCACCCGGTCTTCGGCCATCACGTCAGATCACCCCGTTCGACTTGAGCAGGCGCACTTCCTCGTCGCCGAGGCCGAGTTCGCCGACGTAGACCTCTTCGTTGTGCTCGCCGAGCAGGGGCGAGCTGGTCACCTCGACGGGGGAGTCGGACAGCTTGAGCGGGCTGCCCACGGTCACGAACTCGCCCCGTTCGGGGTGCGGCACGGTGACGACCATCCCGTTGGCGACCAGCGACCGGTCCTCGATGATCTCCCGGGTGGACAGGATCGGCCCGCACGGGATGGCGTGCGCGTTGAGCCGCTCCAGCACCTCCCACTTGGGCAGCGTCGAGGACCACTCCTCGATCAGCTGGAACATCTTGTTCAGCTTGGGCAGACGCGCCTCGGGCGTCGCCCACTCGGGGTCGTCGGCCAGCTCGGGCCGGCCGATGAGCTCGCTGAGGGGCCGCCAGCCGACGGGCTGCACGATGACGTACACGTAGTCGTTCGGGCCGCCCGGCGCGCACTTGACCGCCCAGCCGGGCTGGCCGCCGCCGGACGCGTTCCCGGACCGGGGAACCTCGTCGCCGAAGTCGTCGTTGGGATATTCAGTGAGCGGCCCGTGTGCCAGACGCTGCTGGTCCCGCAGCTTCACCCGGCACAGGTTCAGTACGGCGTGCTGCATGGCCACGTTGACCCGCTGCCCGCGACCGGTGCGCTCCCGCTGGTAGAGCGCGGCGAGGATGCCCGCGACGGCGTGCACCCCCGTCCCCGAGTCCCCGATCTGGGCCCCCGTCGCCAGCGGCGGCCCGTCCTCGAAACCGGTGGTCGCCATCGACCCGCCCATGGCCTGCGCGACGACCTCGTACGCCTTGAAGTCGGTGTACGGGCCCTCGCCGAACCCCTTGATGGAGGCATAGACGATCTGTGGATTGATCTCCTGGATGCGGTCCCAGGTGAAGCCCATCCGGTCCACCGCGCCCGGACCGAAGTTCTCGACCATGACGTCGGAGCGGCGGATCAGCTCGGTGAGGATCTCCTTGCCGCGCTCGGTCTTGGTGTTGAGCGTGATGCTCCGCTTGTTGCAGTTGAGCATCGTGAAGTAGAGGGAGTCGACGTCCGGCAGATCGCGCAGCTGCTTGCGCGTGATGTCGCCGGCCGGCGCCTCCAGCTTGACGACGTCCGCGCCGAGCCAGGCGAGCAGCTGGGTCGCGGAGGGCCCGGACTGGACGTGCGTCATGTCCAGGACGCGGATGCCTTCGAGGGCCTTGGTTCCTGTCATCGGGGGCACCTCACTTGTACATGGTCTGGTTCATGGTTCCGGGGGCGTACGCGTCGGGGTCGACCCAGACGTTGATCAGGGACGGCTTGCCGGACTCACGGGCGCGCCTGAGGGCCGGGCCGATGCCGGCGGGGTCGCGGACCTCCTCGCCGTAACCGCCCAGCATCCGGGCGAACTCGTCGTAGTGGACGTCGCCGAGGGTGTTGCCGACCCGCTCGCGGTCCTTGCCGTACTTGGCGGCCTGGCCGTAGCGGATCTGGTTCATGGAGGAGTTGTTGCCGACGATGCCGACGAAGGGGAGGTCGTAGCGGACGAGGGTTTCGAAGTCCCAGCCGGTCAGGGAGAACGCGCCGTCGCCGAAGAGGGCGACGACCTCCTTGTCGGGCCGTGCCTGCTTGGCCGCGAGCACGAAGGGGACGCCGACGCCGAGCGTGCCGAGGGGACCGGGGTCCATCCAGTGCCCGGGCGACTTGGGCTGCACGACCTGGCCGGAGAAGGTGACGATGTCCCCGCCGTCGCCGATGTAGATCGAGTCCTCGGTGAGGAAGTCGTTGATCTCGCTGACCAGGCGGTAGGGGTGGATGGGTGAGGCGTTCGACCTCAGGCTGGGCAGCCGCTTCTCCAGGGCGGTCTGCTCGGCCGCGCGCAGCTCGTCCAGCCACTCCTTGCGCTTCGACGCCCCGCCGTTGACGCGTCCGGAGGCGGCCTCGGTGACCGCCTTCAGCACCAGCCCGGCGTCGCCCACGATCCCGAGGTCGACGTCGCGGTTCTTGCCGACCGTGCGGTAGTCGAGGTCGATCTGCACGACGGTCGCCTCCGGTGACAGCCGCTTGCCGTAGCCCATGCGGAAGTCGAAGGGCGTGCCGACGATGACGATGACGTCGGCGTGGGAGAACGCGTAGCGGCGGGAGAGCTGGAAGTGGTGCGGGTCGCCGGGCGGCAGGGTGCCGCGGCCGGCGCCGTTCATGTACGCCGGGATGTTCAGCGTGCGCACCAGCTCGACGGCCGGCTCGGTGCCGCGGGTCGTCCAGACCTGGCTGCCCAGCAGGATGGCCGGCTTCTCGGCGTGCACCAGCAGGTCGGCGAGCCTCTCGAGGGCCTCCGGGTCGCCGGCCGAGCGGGTCGAGGCCCGGTAGGCACCGGCCCGCGGCACGCGTGCCGTGGCCACCGGCACCTTGGCGTCCAGCACGTCGCGCGGGATCTCCAGGAAGGAAGGGCCGGGCGCGCCGTGGAAGCACTCGCGGAAGGCCATGGAGACCATGTCCGCCGCGCGGGCCGTGTCCGGCACGGTCGCCGCGAACTTGGTGATGGGGTTCATCATGTCGACGTGCGGGAGGTCCTGCAGGGAGCCCATCTTGTGCTGGGTGAGGGCGCCCTGGCCGCCGATGAGCAGCATCGGGGACTCCGCGCGGAAGGCGTTGGCGACCCCGGTGACGGCGTCGGTCGTGCCGGGGCCGGCGGTGACGACCGCGCAGCCCGGCTTGCCGGTGATGCGCGCGTAGCCGTCGGCGGCGTGGGCGGCGACCTGCTCGTGGCGTACGTCGACGACCTCGATGCCCTCGTCGACGCAGCCGTCGTAGATGTCGATGATGTGGCCGCCGCACAGCGTGTAGATGCGCTCGACCCCCTCTGCCTTGAGCGCCTTGGCTACGAGATGACCACCGGAGATCACGTCCTGGGTGTCGTCGGGCATGGCGAAGTCCTGTCCCTTCGTAGGGGGTTGGAGCGGCTCGCGGTACATTGCATACAGTCGACGAATACTGTATGAAGCTTGTTATCCCGCATCCGGTGGGTGGTGTCCAGGGGGCGTGCGGCACTTTCAGTCAGGAGCCGGAATGGACCTGTACGAACACCAGGCAAGGGAACTCTTCGCAGAACACGGCATCTTGGTGCCGAGGGCCGAGGTCACCGACTCGCCCAAGGAGGCACGCGGCATCGCGCGCAGGCTCGGCGGGCGTGTGGTGGTCAAAGCCCAGGTGAAGACCGGCGGACGGGGCAAGGCCGGCGGGGTCAGGCTCGCCGCCGACCCCGCCGCCGCGGAGCTCACCGCCCGTCAGATCCTCGGCATGGACATCAAGGGGCACACGGTCGGCACGGTGATGCTGGCCGAACCGGTCGACATCGAGGCCGAGTTCTACGTGTCCTACGTACTCGACCGCGCGGCGGGCCGGTTCCTCGCGATCGCCTCGGCCGAGGGCGGCATGGACATCGAGGAGGTCGCCGCCACCCGGCCCGAGGCCGTGGCCCGCGTCCCCGTCGACCCGGGCACGGGCGTCACCTCCGCGAAGGCGGCCGAGATCGCCGAAGCGGCCGGACTGCCGCCGCAGACCGTCGACGTCCTCGTACGGCTCTGGGACGTCCTGGTCCGCGAGGACGCCCTCCTGGTCGAGGTGAACCCCCTCGTCCGCACCCGGCAGGGCCGCGTCCTCGCCCTCGACGGCAAGGTCACCCTCGACGACAACGCCCGCTTCCGGCAGGCACGCTGGGGCGCCGACGACCCGGAGCACGGCGACGCCCTCGAGGCGGCGGCGGCCGCCAAGGGCCTCCACTACGTCAAGCTCGACGGCGAGGTCGGCGTCATCGGCAACGGCGCCGGACTCGTCATGTCGACCCTCGACGTGGTCGCGGGCTGCGGCGCGCGCCCCGCCGACTTCCTCGACATCGGCGGCGGTGCGAGCGCCCGGATCATGGCGGACGGACTGTCCGTCATCCTCGCCGACCCGGCCGTGAAATCCGTCCTCGTCAACGTCTTCGGCGGGATCACCGCCTGCGACGCGGTCGCCGACGGCATCGTCCAGGCGCTGGACAGCGTCCGGCTGACCAAGCCGCTCGTCGTCCGGCTCGACGGCAACAACGCGGCCCGCGGACGAGCCGTCCTCGACGCGCACGCGCATCCGCTGGTCGAGCAGGTCACCACCATGGACGGCGCCGCCGCCCGTGCCGCCGAACTCGCCGCCACGGCCTGACGGGAGAGAACGCCATGGCCATCTACCTCACCAAGGACAGCAAGGTCCTCGTCCAGGGCATGACCGGCGGCGAGGGCATGAAGCACACCCGGCGCATGCTCGCGGCCGGCACGAACGTCGTCGGCGGCGTCAACCCGCGCAAGGCCGGCCGTACCGTCGACTTCGACGTCCCCCGGTGCCCGAACGGCCAGGGAGGCGCACCCGTGACCGTCCCCGTCTTCGGCTCGGTCGCCGAGGGCATGAGCGCGACCGGAGCGGACGTCACCGTCGTCTTCGTCCCGCCCGCCTTCGCCAAGGCGGCCGTGACCGAGGCCGCCGACGCCGGCATCGCGCTCGCGGTCGTCATCACCGAGGGCATCCCCGTCCACGACTCCGTCGCCTTCACCGCGTACGCCCAGGCGAACGGCACCCGCGTCATCGGCCCCAACTGCCCGGGCCTCATCGCCCCGGGCCAGTCCAACGCCGGGATCATCCCGGCCGACATCGCCGAACCCGGCCGCATCGGCCTGGTCTCCAAGTCGGGCACGCTGACGTACCAGCTCATGTACGAGCTGCGCGACACCGGCTTCTCGACCTGCGTCGGCATCGGCGGCGACCCGGTCGCCGGCACCACGCACATCGACTGCCTCGCCGCCTTCCAGGACGACCCCGACACCGAACTGATCGTCCTCATCGGCGAGATCGGCGGCGACGCCGAGGAACGCGCGGCGGCGTACATCCGCGAGCACGTCACCAAACCGGTCGTCGGCTACATCGCCGGCTTCACCGCACCCGAGGGCAGAACCATGGGGCACGCGGGTGCGATCGTGTCCGGCTCCACCGGTACGGCGCAGGCGAAGAAGGAGGCCCTGGAGGCGGTCGGGGTGCGGGTGGGCCGCACACCGACCGAGACCGCGCAGCTCGTGCTCGCGCTGCTCGACGACCGGCAGTGGGCCGCCTGAGCCCGTGCCCTTCCGCCCCCGACCGCGCACCGAGAGCGGAGCGACCGCATGACACCCACCCTCACCCTCAAGACCGGCACGTCCTGGCCCGACGCGTGGCGACGCTGCCTCGCCGCCGCGCCCGAGGCCTTCCGCGACGACCGGGTCCTCAACCTCTGGAACGGCGCCTGGCGGGAGGACGGCCGGGTGCTGCCCGCCGTCAGCCCCGTCGACGGCAGCCCCGTGGCCGGCCCGCCGCGCCTGGACGGGGACACCGCCCACCGGGCCGTGCGCGCGGCACTCGACCAGCACCGCGCCTGGCGGCACCTGCCACTGGAGGAACGCCGGGCCCGCGTCGCGGCCACCCTCGACGCGCTCACCGCCCACCGCGAACTGCTCGCCCTGCTGCTCCTCTGGGAGATCGGCAAGCCCTGGCGGCTCGCGCAGGCGGACGTCGACCGCGCCGTCGACGGGGTCCGCTGGTACGTCGACGGCATCGAGCCGATGCTCGCCGGCCGGGCCCCGCTGGACGGCCCGGTGTCCAACATCGCCAGCTGGAACTACCCGATGAGCGTGCTCGTTCACGCGATGCTGGTGCAGGCACTGGCGGGCAACGCGGTCATCGCCAAGACCCCGACCGACGGTGGTGTCGCCTGCCTGACCCTGGCCTGCGCGCTCGCCGCCCGCGAGGGCGTTCCGGTGACCCTGGTCAGCGGCAGCGGAGGCGAGCTGTCCCGGGCGCTGGTGCGGGCGCCCGAGATCGGCTGCGTCTCCTTCGTCGGCGGCCGCGACACCGGCGCCGCGGTGGCCACAGCCGTCACCGACCTCGGCAAACGACACGTCCTCGAACAGGAGGGACTCAACACCTGGGGCATCTGGAACCACTCGGACTGGGACGCCCTCACCGCGGTGATCCCCAAGCTCTTCGACTACGGCAAGCAGCGCTGCACGGCGTACCCGCGCTTCGTCGTCCAGCGGCAGCTGTTCGACGCGTTCCTGGCGGCGTACCTCCCGGCGGTCCGCGCACTGCGGGTCGGCCATCCGCTCGCCGTCGAACAGCCCGACGACCCCTACCCGGAGCTGGACTTCGGGCCGGTGGTCAACGCGGCCAAGGCGAAGGAGCTGCGAGACCAGATCGCCGAGGCGGTCGAACGCGGCGCGGTCCCGCTGCACCGCGGCAGCCCGGCCGGCGCCCGCTTCCTGCCCGGCCAGGACACCTCGGCCTACGTCCAGCCGGTCACGCTCCTCAACCCGCCGCGGTCCTCACCACTGCACCACGCGGAACCGTTCGGCCCGGTCGACACGATCGTCCTGGTCGACACGGAGGCGGAGCTGCTCGCCGCGATGAACGCCTCCAACGGGGCGCTGGTCGCCACGCTGTCCACGGACGACCGGGCCACCTACGAGCGGCTCGCCCCGCAGATCCGCGCGTTCAAGGTCGGCCACGGCCGGCCCCGTTCCCGCGGCGACCGCGACGAACTGTTCGGCGGACTCGGGGCGTCCTGGCGCGGCGCGTTCGTCGGCGGGGAACTGCTGGTGCGCGCGGTCACACAGGGACCGGCGGGGGAGTGGCTGCCGGGGAACTTTCCGGAGTACCAGTTGCTTCCGTCGTCGGTGAGTCGGTGAGTCGGTGAGTCGGTGTGCCGGTGTGCCGGTGTGCCGGTGTGCCGGTGTGCCGGTGTGCCGGTGTGCCGGTGAGTCGGCGTGCCCGTGTGTCAGTGATCCGGTCAGCCGATGCCCTGCCGGTCCGGGCGCTGGGCGAACGCGCGGTCCGCCGGGCTCGGGACGGTCCGGTCGACCGCCTGGCACAGCAGTGCGCGGTGGCGCAGCAGCGGTTCCCGCCGGCCGGGCGGCGCGAGCAGCAGCAGATCGTCCAGCCCGGCCAGCATGCGGCGCGACACCTGCGGGCTCCCGGCGGCACACCCGCGCACCTCCGCGAACCCGAGGTCCACCAACGCGCTCCACCCGGGCACGGGCCGCACCAGCCGAACCGTCCCGCCCCGGTCACGGTGCAGGGCGGTGTCCAGCGGACAGCGGCTCAGCGCCGCCAGGAGCTGGACGATGCGGTCCAGCGCCTGGACCGCCGTCGTCGGATCGTTGATCGCGGGCGACAGGGCGCGCAGCGCGATGTCGGACAACTGCCGCAGCCCGAAGCCGAGATCCTGGTGGTAGGTCCGCTCCACCCCGACCGACGCGGTGCGGCGCAGCGCGCCGCGCGGCGGTGCGGCCCCGCCGTGGACCGCCAGCAGGGGCGTGCCCGGCACCACGAAGTCCCCGATCCGCGGGATCAGCCGCAGCACGACACCGTGCTTGCGGGCCACCCGCAGCAGCCGCGCGATGTGCACGTCCCGCAGCACCCCCGCCCCGCCCTCGTGCGGCACCCACGCGGTGACGGGACCGAGACTTGGCGCATCCCGCCCGTCGCCCTGCCCGGGCATGGAGGCGACCACCCGGAAGGACTCCGCGGCGATCCGGGCGATCACATGGCTGATCCGCATCAGCCGCAGGGTGGAGTTCACGTACAGCACGAACAGCAGCAGACTCAGCGCGACCATGCAGAGCGTGAGGACCGACTGCACCAAGGGCAGCGTCGTCACCTTCCGGGGGTCGTCGACGGTGTCGAAGGACGTCAGGACCAGCAGGGTCAGCACGAACGTCGCCAGGAAGACCGCGAAGGTCGCCTTGGTGATCCGGCTGCGGACGAACAACCGCACCACCCGCGGTGTGAACTGCCCGCTCGCCATCTGCACGGCCACCAGCGAGATGCTGAAGACCACACCGATGAAGGTCATCATGGCCGAGCCGACCGCGGTCACCACGGCCTTCGCGTCCTCCGCGAACCGCAGCAGCTCGTCGAGCGCCTCGTAGTCGCCGTCCTCCCGCAGCGCCCCGACGATGGCCGTGTCGAGCGCCTGAGCCGCCACCCAGACCACGAAGACGCTCACCATCGCGGCGGTCGGGGCGAACCAGAACGTGTCCCGCAGATGCTCCTGGAACGGCGACAACGCACGCGGCCGGCGCCTGGCGGGAGAACTCTGCGCAACCATCCAGTCACTCATGGTGTGACCATAGGGGCATCGCCGCACGAGGTCCCGCACCCCCGCCCTGTGCAAGGAAACGCAGGTGAAAGGCACTGCGAAACCTTGGTATGGTTGTCCATGTCGCCGCCGGGGCCAGCCCTGGCAAGGCGGCGGACACCTCGTCCGGGTGGCGGAATGGCAGACGCGCTAGCTTGAGGTGCTAGTGCCCTTTATCGGGCGTGGGGGTTCAAGTCCCCCCTCGGACACAGACCAGCTCGGGCGGGTCGGGAGAAATCCCGGCCCGCCCGAGCTGTGTGATGATGCGCGGGATGTACCCGAGCTGTGTGATGTGCGGGATGTACGGGACGCCTGGTGCCCCGTCTCCGCCTCCGGATCCGCCCTCACCCCCGGTCCCCCCGGTAGCCCCGCAGCTTGCGGTAGAGCGTCGCCCTGCCGATCCCCAGCGCCGCCGCCGCACGGGCCTTGTTGCCGCCGTGACGGCGCAGCGCCTCCAGGATGGTGGCGCGCTCGGCGCTCTCCATCGGGCTGAGGGGACGTGCCGCGGGTCCCTCCCGCACGGCGTCCGGCAGCTCCGCGCGACGCACCGGACCGGTGAGCCGCCGGTGCTCCGCCAGGGCACGGACGACATGCGCCAGCTCCGTGACGTTCCCGGGCCACGAGTACAGCTCGAGCGCGCGCAGCGCGTCCAGGGTCCAGGTCAGCGGCGGCCGCCCGGGCGCCGGCCGGGGCGCGAGCGCGGGCAGCAGTTCCCCTATGTCCTCGGTGCGTTCCCGCAGCGGGGGCAGCGTCACCGAGCGGGCGGAGAGCTTGTCCAGCAGACGCTGCAGACAGGGACCGACCGGGGCGCCGGGGGTGTAGGTGACCAGGAGCGGCGTGTCCGGGCGGTCGTCCAGCAGGGAGTTGAGCGCGGCCACGCCGGGCTGCGCCAGGCGCTCGGCGTGCGTGAGCAGGAGCGGGCGGCCGTCCCGCCGGAGGGGCAGGACGTGTTCCAGCCCGGGGTCCCGCGCGGCGTCGGCGACCAGGAGCGCCTCCTGGCCCAGCACCTGCCGGGCCAGGGCGGACTTGCCGGTGCCCCGTTCGCCGGTCAGCAGCAGTGGTTCCCGGGAGCGCGCCAGTTCGACGGCACGTCCTACGGCATGCCGCCACGGGACCGAGGAGCCGGTCAGCGCGACCGGCGGCGCGGGAGGGACCGGTGCGGGCGTGGACGCCGGCTCGTCGAGCGGTTCCAGGACGGCGACGATTCCGATGACCGTGCCGTCGAGACGGACCGGGGTGACGCGGGCGGCGCACCCGGCTCCCTCCGGCAACGCCACGCGCCGTGAGACCGCGCCCTCGTCCGGCCGTTCCGGGTGTCCGGGAGCGCGACTCCTCGCAGCCACCGCCGTACGCTCCAGAACCCGCAGCACCTCCGGCGTCAGCAACCGCTGCGCCGCCGCGCTGACCAGTCGGTTGCGGCCGTCGAGCGCCGCCACGGCCCGCTCCCGGCCGGCCCGCAGATACGCCTCCAGCAACACCCGTTCCGCCCGCCCCGCCCGGGCCCGCGCCTCCGTCTCGACGGCCACGGCCGTCGCCTCCAGGAGCGCCGCCTGCGGGTGCGGTCCCCGCGCGGGGCACAGCGGCGTCACGACGGACAGGGTGCCGAGCGCCCGCGCCCCCTCCGGGGCGAGCAGCGGGACGCTCACCGCGGACACGTCCTGCCACCGGTCGAGGAAGTGCTCGGGCCCGTGCACCTCACCGCGGCGGCGGGTGTGCAGGGCGAGGGCGGCACTGTTGTGGCCGACCTCCCGCTCCGACAGGACCGCGCACTCGTCGAGCCCCGGCACGCTCCCCGCCGTCCACAGCACGCGCAGCCGCTCATCGGTCAGGACGAGGAGCGACCGGCCGGGATCGAGGGCGGGGACGATCCGGTCCAGCACCGGCCGGGCGGCGGCGAGCAGCGCCGACTCCCGCGGCGGTACGGGATCCGCTGCCGGTCCCTCCAAGTCGTGCGGCACGCCGAAGAAGCGGGCCCGTCGCCACGCCGCGACGATCTCCTCCGGCACGTCCCTCGGCACCGGACGCCCCGACAGGAACCGCTCACGGGCGAGACGCAGGGAAGACAGGGAAGACATCGAATGCACGGAGGGCACGGAGGGCACGGAGGGCACGGAAGGCGTGGAGGGTACGGCGGACACGGGGGACGGTGAGGGCAGGGGCGTGGCTGTGGGGGAGGGCTCTGCGGTGGTCACGGCACTGGACACCGTAGCGGGTTCAGTTGAAGGGGAAACAACTGCGGGTCCGGCCTGCCCGGCGATGTCTCGTAATGAGACACCCGCGAACGGACCGGACACACCATCATCGTGAACGCCCAACGCCCAACGCCCAACGCCCAACGCCCAACGCCCAACGCCCAACGCCCAACGCCCAACGCCCAACGCCCAACCCGTGCCGCCCAACCCCCGCCCCCAACGCCGTAGCCCTCCCCGCGCCCGACGCCCGACGCCCAACCCTCGCAGGAGCGCCCCGTGTCCCCCGTCGTCGAAACCGACGTCCTGATCGTGGGCAGCGGCCCGGCCGGTGCCTCTGCCGCGCTCGCCCTGAGCACCTACGGCGTGCCCAACATCGTCGTCACCCGCTACGCGAGCCTCGCCGACACCCCCCGCGCGCACATCACCAACCAGCGCACCATGGAGGTGCTGCGCGACCTCGGCGTGGAGGAGGAGGTCGTCGCGCGGGCCACCCCGCAGCACCTGATGGGGAACACCACGTTCTGCACCAGCCTGGCGGGCGAGGAACTGGGCCGGGTGCGCTCCTGGGGCAACGACCCGCTCGTGCAGGCCGAGCACGAACTCGCCAGTCCCACCCGCATGTGCGACATGCCGCAGCACCTCATGGAACCGGTCCTGGTGAACGCGGCCGTCGCCCGCGGCACCCGGCTGCGCTTCGAGACCGAGTACCTCTCCCACACCCAGGACGCCGACGGCGTCACCGCCACCGTCCGCGACCGGCTGCGCGGCGACACCTACGAGATCCGCGCCAGGTACCTGATCGGAGCCGACGGCGGGCGCTCCCGGGTCGCCCGGGACGCCGGGCTGCCGATGGGCGGCCAGATGGGCGTGGCGGGCAGCATCAACATCGTCTTCGAGGCGGACCTGGCGCAGTACACCGCGCACCGCCCCGCCACGCTCTACTGGGTGCTCGCCCCGGGCGCCACGGTCGGCGGCATCGGCGCGGGCCTGGTGCGCTGCGTGCGGCCGTGGAGCGAGTGGCTGATCGTGTGGGGCTACGACGTCACCGCGGGCGCCCCCGACCTCACCACCGAGTACGCCGAGTCGATCGTCCGGAAACTCGTCGGCGACGACGAGATCCCCGTCAAGGTCACCTCGTCCTCGGCGTGGACCGTCAACGAGATGTACGCCGAGACCTACGCCAACGGCCGGGTGCTCTGCGCCGGTGACGCCGTGCACCGGCACCCGCCGTCCAACGGACTCGGCTCCAACACCTCGATCCAGGACGCCTACAACCTCGCCTGGAAGCTCGGGCTCGTCCTCGACGGCACCGCCCACTCCCGGCTCCTCGACAGCTACACCGCCGAACGCGCCCCGGTCGGACGGCAGATCGTCACCCGCGCCAACCGGTCCATCCGCGAGACCGCCCCCGTCTTCGAGGCCCTCGACGGGCTCGCCCCGCAGACCCCCGAGCAGCTGTGGGCCAACATCGCCGCCCGCAAGGACGCCACCGGCGGCGCCGAGAAGCAGCGTGCCGCGCTGCGCGAGGCGATCGCCTCCAAGGTGTACGAGTTCAACGCGCACGGCGTCGACCTCAACCAGCGCTACACCTCCGGCGCGATCGTCCCGGACGGCACCCCCGACCCCGGTTTCCCCCGCGACCCCGAGCTGTACCACCAGCCGTCCACCCGCCCCGGCGCCCGGCTCCCGCACGCCTGGATCACCTCCGGCACCCGCACGCTCTCCACCCTCGACACCGCCGGCCGGGGCCGCTTCACCCTGCTGACCGGCATCGGGGGAGAGGCCTGGGTACGGGCCGCCCGGGAGCAGGACGTCGACATCGCGACCGTGGTCATCGGACCGGGGCAGCGGTACGAGGACCCGTACGGCGACTGGGCGCGGCTGCGCGAGATCCCCGACGCGGGCGCGCTGCTCGTACGCCCGGACGGCTTCGTCGCCTTCCGGCACCCGGCCGCCGCGCCCGAGAGCGCCGGGGACCTGCTCGCGGATGCGCTGCGGCGGATCCTCGGGCACGCCTGAGCGCGCGCCATCATGAAAGAAGCGGGACGTCGACGACGAGGAGCCGGGATGACCAGCGACGCGACAGCGGGACGTCGACGACGAGGAGCTGGGATCACCAGCGACGCAACCGGACCCCGTGACACCACCGGGACCAGCGTCACCGAGCAGGCCGTCGCCAGTCTCGACGGGACCGCCGACCCGCGGCTGCGCGAGCTGCTCACCGCCCTGATCCGGCATCTGCACGACTTCACGCGCGAGACCCGGCTCACCCGCCAGGAATGGGAGCGGGCGATCGCCTTCCTCACGGTGACCGGGCAGGCCTGCACCGGCACCCGGCAGGAGTTCATCCTCCTGTCCGACGTGCTCGGCCTGTCCACGCTCCTGGAGACCCTCCACCAGGACCGCGCCCCCGGAGCCACGGAGTCGACCGTGCTCGGCCCGTTCCACATGACCGAGTCACCGGTCCGGGAGCTCGGTGACGACATCGACCTGGTCGGCGGCGGCGAACCCTGCGTGGTCAGCGGCCGGGTGCGCGCCGCGGACGGCACGCCCCTGCCCGGCGCCGTCGTCGATGTCTGGCAGGCCGACGACCAGGGCTTCTACGACGTCCAGCAGCCCGGCGTCCAGCCCGCGGGCAACGGACGCGGGCTGTTCACGGCGGACACCGAGGGCCGCTTCTGGTTCCGCACCTGCGTCCCGGCGCCGTACCCGATCCCCACCGACGGCCCCGTCGGCGACCTGCTGCGCGCGACCGGGCGGCACCCCTACCGGCCGGCCCACATCCACTTCATCGCCTCGGCGGAGGGGCACACCCCGGTCACCACGCACATCTTCGTGGCCGGCGACGAACACCTGGACTCCGACGCGGTGTTCGCCGTGAAGGAGAGCCTGGTCCAGGACTTCGCGGAGACGGACGACCCCGCCCTGGCCCGGGAGTTCGGCGTGCCGAACCCCTTCCGGCACGCGCGCTTCGACCTCGTCCTGGAGCGGAGTTCCTGATGTTCCAGCAGGAGTTCACCTACGAGACGCGGCCCGTGCGGGTCGTCTTCCGCCCCGGCGCGGCCGTCACCGCCACCCCGGACGAGGCCGCGCGGCTGGGGCTGCGCAGACTGCTCGTCGTGTGCGGCAGCCGGGGCGAGCCGACGGCCCGGGAGATCGCGGACGCCCTCGGCGACCGCTGCGCGGGCGTGCACGCCGAGGCCCGGATGCACGTACCCGTCGAAGACGCCGACCGGGCCGTCGCCGCCGCGCGGGCGGCCGGGGCGGACGGCTGCGTCGCCGTCGGCGGAGGCTCCGCGATCGGCCTGGGCAAGGCGATCGCCCTGCGGACCGGGCTGCCGTTGATCGCCGTACCGTCGACCTACTCGGGCTCCGAGATGACCCCGGTGTGGGGACTGACCGAGCGGGGCACCAAGCGCACCGGCCGCGACCCCGCCGTCCAGCCGCGCAGCGTCGTCTACGACCCCCGGCTCACCCTCGGGCTGCCCGTGCCGCTGACCGTGACCAGCGGTGTCAACGCCCTCGCGCACGCGGTGGAGGCGCTGTACGCCCCGGACGCCTCACCCCTGACATCGCTCATGGCCAAGGAGGGCGTACGGGCCATGACGCAGGCCCTGCCCCGGCTGGCCGAACACCCGCGGGACGAGGACGCGCGCGGCCGGGCGCTGTACGCGGCATGGCTCTGCGGCGCTTGCCTGGGCGCCACCACCATGGGGCTGCACCACAAGCTGTGCCACGTCCTGGGCGGCACCTTCGGACTGCCGCACGCCGAGACCCACACCGTGCTCCTGCCCTACGCCCTCGCCTTCAACGCACCCGCTGCCATAGGGGCGTTGAGCGTGCTCCGCCGCGCCCTCGGCGCCGACGACGTGCCCCGCGCCCTGTGGGACCTGACGGGCCGCCTCGGCGCGTCCCGCTCCCTCGCCGCACTCGGCCTCACGGAGGCCGGCCTGGCACCGACGGCCAGGTCGGCGGCGGGCGAGCCGTACGCCAACCCCCGCCCGGTGACGGTGGAGGACGCCCTGGCGGTGCTGCGGGCGGCGTACGGGGGAGGCCCGCCGTAGCGAGGTAGCGAGGTAGCGAGGTAGCGAGGTAGCGAGGTGGCGAGAGAGCGAGGTAGCGAGAGAGCGAGAGAGGGCGGACGGTGCCCGCGCCGTCCCGCGGCGACTGTCTCGTATTGAGACACCCACGGCCGAGCCCGGGGCGTCAAGATCGACAAGGGGGGCGTGACCGTAGCAAGGTCGCGGCCGTCGGCATGCGCTCGGACGCGCCCGCACGGCCGTGCCACCCGAAGAAAGGTGAACCACATGGCCCTCGCACTGCTCCGGCGCCGGTGGCTCAAGAGCGACCCCGCCGCAGCGGCGGGCCTCGCCCTCCCCCTGCCGGCCGGTGCCGGCGCCGTGGCCCGTGAGGTCGTCGACCCGATGGGCTCGCCCCTGGCCGCCGCCGACGTCACCGTCACCGCCCTGGACAGCCACCGGGTCGCCGCCCGCGGGACGACCGACCCGTACGGCTACTTCCTCGCGGCGCTGCCGCCCGCCCGGTACAGCCTGCTGATCGCGGCCGAGGGCCTGCGGCCGCACCGCGAGACCGTCGAGGTCCAGGCCGGTGCCTCGACCCCCACCGAGCGCGTGTGGCTGCAGCCGGCCGAGGCGCTCCAGCTGCCGGCGCCCGGCACCTGGCTCTTCGACCCGCCGCACACCGCGATCCGTTTCATCGCCAAGCACGTCGGCATGGCCCATGTGCACGGCCGGTTCGAGCGGTTCGAGGGCGGCATCCAGGTCGACCAGGACATGACCCGCTCCCGGGTGCAGGTCCGCATCGACGCCTCCAGCATCAACACCGGCAACACCACCCGCGACAACCACCTGCGGTCCGCCGACTTCCTGGACGTCGAGCGCTTCCCGTACATCGACTTCACCAGCACGCGCTTCGCCTACCGGGGCGGCAGCAAGTGGTCCCTGCTGGGCTCCCTGACGATGCACGGCGTGAGCCGCTCGGTGTCCCTGGACACGACCTACCTCGGCACGGTGAACGGCGGCTACGACCAGGAGCTGCGCTGCGCGGCCCTCGCGACGGCGGAGCTGCACCGCGAGGACTACACCCTCAACTGGCGTTCCATGCTGGCCCGGGGCATCGCGGTCGTCGGCCCGACGGTCCAACTGGCGCTGGACGTACAGGCGATGTACCGCACCCACGACACGCCGACCCCGCCGGAATAATCCCTGGCCCCGTCTCCCCCGCCCTCCCTACACTCACGCTCGTACCGGCGCCGCCCACCATCCTGGGCGCCGGGCACCGCCGCGACGGACGAAGGGAGACGGCCATGCGTGACCACACCGCAGCCGCCGTCTCCCTGCCGCTCCACGAGGTGATCCTCGTGTCCTCGCCGCCCCGGTGCCCGCTGCGCGGCGGCACCGGCTGACCGGGACGAGCACCGGACGACTCCACGGCCCCTGACCCACGGTCAGGGCCGCGGTCCCGCCCCTTCCTCCCCGGCAATCGCGCTGCCCCTTTCCTGATCGCACCGAAAGGCCACGGGCCGTGCGCACCCACAACCCCAGCCCTCACCCGCTCGCCGCCGTACGCAACCTCGGCATCCTCGCCCACGTCGACGCCGGCAAGACCACCGTCACCGAGCGGATCCTGTTCGCCACCGGGACCACGCACAAGCGCGGCGAGGTCCACGACGGCACCACCGTCACCGACTTCGACCCGCAGGAGCGGGACCGGGGCATCACCATCTTCGCCGCGGCGGTGAGCTGCGCCTGGGACGGCCACCGGATCAACCTCATCGACACCCCCGGGCACGTCGACTTCGCCGACGAGGTGGAACGCGCCCTGCGGGTGCTCGACGGCGCGGTGGCCGTGTTCGACGCGGTCGCAGGTGTGGAGCCGCAGAGCGAGTCGGTGTGGCGGCAGGCCGACCGGCACGGCGTACCGCGGATCGCGTTCGTCAACAAGATGGACCGCGCCGGCGCGGACCTCGACGCCGCGGTGGCGTCGATCCGGCAGCGGCTGCACCCGGCCCCGCTGGTCGTGCAGTTGCCCGTGGGCGCGGAGGACGCCTTCACCGGCGTCGTCGACCTCGTCCGCATGCGCGCACTGCTGTGGACCGGTGACGAGGCCATGCAGGACGTGCCGGTGCCGTCTGACCTGCGCGACGAGGCCCTCGCCCGCCGCCGGGCGCTGGAGGAGGCCGTCGCGGAGCTCCACCCGGGCGCGCTGGAGGAGTTCTGCGAGTCCGGCACGCTGTCCGGGCCGACGCTCTCCTCGGCGTTGCGGGACCTGACCCGCAGCGGCGACGGCGTGGTGGTGCTGTGCGGCTCCGCGTACCGCAACCGCGGGGTGGAGCCGCTGCTCGACGCCGTCGTGGCCTGGCTGCCGTCGCCGCTGGACGTGCCGCCGGTCCGGGGCACCCACGACGGACGGGAGCACGCACGCCACGCCGACCCGGCGGCACCGACGGCCGCCCTCGCGTTCAAGGTGCACGCCACACCGACCGGACGGCTGACCTATCTGCGGATCTACTCCGGGACCATCGAGAAGGGGGACACCCTGTGGGACGCGACCGCGCGGCGCACCGAGCGGATCGGGCGCATCCTGCGCGTCCAGGCCGACCGGCACGCCCCGCTGGACCGTGCCGTCGCCGGTGACATCGTCGCCGTCGTCGGGCTGAAGTCGGCGCGCGCGGGCTCGACGCTGTGCGCACCGGACGCCCCGCTGCTGCTGGAACCGCCCGGCGTGCCCGAGCCGGTGGTGTCGGTGGCGGTGGAGTGCCGCCGGGCCGGCGACACCGACCGTCTGGCGTCGGGGCTGGCACGGCTGACCGAGGAGGATCCCTCGCTGGCCGTGCGGACGGACCCGGAGACCGGCCAGACCGTGCTGTCGGGCATGGGCGAACTGCACCTGGAGGTGGCGGTGGAGAAGCTCCGCCGCGACCTCGGACTGGAGGTCAACGTGGGCCGCCCCCGGGTCAGTCACCGCGAGACCGTCGGCCGGGGCGTGACCGGGCTGGTGTACCGGCACGTCAAACAGGACGGCGGGGCCGGGCAGTTCGCGCAGGTGGTGCTCGACGTGGAGCCGTACGAGGAGGGCGGGTTCGCCTTCCGCTCGGCGGTCGTCGGCGGGCGCGTGCCGCAGGAGTACGTCCGGGCGGTCGAGGCCGGCTGCCGGGACGCCCTCGCGGAAGGGCCCCTCGGCGGGCACCCGGTGACCGGGCTGCGCGTCACGCTCACCGACGGGGCGACCCATGTGAAGGACTCCTCGGACACGGCGTTCCGCACCGCCGGCCGGCTCGGTCTGCGCGAGGCCCTGCACGCCTGCGCGATGGTCCTGCTGGAGCCGGTCGTCGAGGTCACGGTCACCGTGCCCGAGGACGCGGTGGGCGGCGTGCTCGGAGACCTCGCCGCCCGGCGCGGCCGGGTGACCGGCTCGGTCACCCGGGCGGGCGCGGCGGTCGTCACCGCCACCGTGCCGCTGGCCGAACTGTTCGGCTACGCGACCCGGTTGCGCAGCCGCACCCAGGGCCGGGGCACCTTCACGGCCCGGCCCACCGGCTACGCGCCGGCGCCCGCGGCGACGGTGGTGCGCTGAGACCGCGGCCGGCCCCTTCCCTCCGCGCGACCTTCGCGCGACGGGAAGGGGCTGGCCGGCCCCGCCGGTGCCGGTGCCGGTGCCGGTGCCCACAGCGTCGCGGTACCCGCCTCCGGGGCGCCGGACCCGTCTCCTGGACGCCGGGCCCGTCTCCTACGGGCAAGACACGAGCGCGGTCCGTCTCCTACGGGTAGGACACGAGCGCGGTCCGTCTCTACGGGTAGGACACGAGCGTCGACGGCACGGTGGACGTCCCCGAGGTCGGCGACCCCGTGTCGTTGATGACGCACTCGTACTGCCCGTTGCCGCCCAGCGACACCACGAGCAGATCGTGGAAGCGCACCCCGGGCCGGTTGGGCGCCGAGAAGCCGTGGTGCTGCACGATCGTCGGGTCGACGTTGTAGTAGCAGTAGCTGCCCAGGCCCCAGCCCTCGTGGCTGGTCACGTTCTGCCCGACCCGGTAGGCCGCGTAGCCCTTGATCGCACCGTTCTGGATCGCGGCCTGGTTCGGCGCGTCGTACGCCTTCTCGTTCTGGAAGAAGATCGTGCGGCCGCGCTCGCCGAACCACTGCACGTCGTACTTGTTGAAGTGCTCGACGAACAGCCCGGTCGCGAGGACGTCGTGGCCGTTGACGACGACGCCGTAGTCGGCGCGGTTGGTCTCCCAGCCGACGCCGTCGCCGTGGTCGGCGCGCCAGACCCAGGTGTGGTCGACGATGGTGTGGCGGCTGTTGACGACCATGCTGGTGGTGGCCTTGCCGGGGCCCGCTCCGCCGATGCGGACGAACACGTCCTGGACGGTGGTCGGGTTGGCCGAGTGGTCCCGGGAGGCACCGCGCGGGCCGATCTCCAGCAGGGTGGGGGAGTTGACCGGTCCGGCGTCGACGAGGAAACCGGCCAGCCGTACGCCGCCGACATCGGCCACGCGCAGCGCGGTGACGCCGTTGTCCGGGATGAGCGTCGCGTAGCCGAGGCCGAGCACCACGGTGTTGGGCCGCTCGACCCGGACCGGCTGGTCGAGGTGGTAGATGCCCGGCGTCAGCAGCAGGTGCAGCCCTTGTGCCAGGGCCTGGTTCAGGGTGGCCGCCGGGACGCCGGGCCGGGCGACGTAGAAGCGCGACAGGGGCAGCGAGGTGCCGCGCGGGGTGCCGTTGCCCCAGGTGACGCCGCGGGCGTCGGTGCGCTTCTCCGGCAGGAAGACCCGGTACTCGTCACCGCTGAGGTACAGGAACGGCTTCTCGCGGGAGACGGGTGTGGTGTCCAGCGTGGTGTAGGGAGGGTTCGGGAAGCCCTGCGCGGGGGCGCCCTCGACACCGGAGAACACCATGTTCCACACGCCGTTGAGCCAGCCGCCGATCGCGCTGTCCCGGGTGTACCACTGCTGCTGCGAGTACGGCTGCACCTGGCCGTCGATGCGGCTGTCGGCGATGTAGCCGCCGCTGGACCAGCCGTAGCCGCTCGGGGCGAGGTTGAGGTTGCCGCGCACGTGCATCCGGCGGAAGGGGGCCGCCTGGGACACCGCCCAGCGGTTGGTGCCGCTGACGGGGACGACCGCGAGGTTCTCCGCCGAACGCCAGAAGTTCTGCGTGGCGTTGCCGCCGAACCAGCCCGCGTCGACGGTGATGTCGCCGTGGATGGTGGTGTCGTCGGGGGAGAGACCGAGGCCCGAGATGGAGGTGTAGAAGCCGATCTGCGCGTTGAGGCCGTGGTAGGAGCCGGGCTTGAACAGCAGCTGGTAGCGGCCGGTGCCGAACTGCGCCGACTCCTGCCGCCGGAAGACCTCGTCGAGACGGCCCTGGATGTCCGGCGTCGACGGGTCGAAGACCAGCACGTTCGGGCCGAGATCGCCCCCGCCGGGCAGGGCGCGCGGCTTCCCGCGCCGGGCGGGGGCGGCCGCGGCCGGGCCGGGCAGGGCCGCGAGCGCGGAGGCGGCCGCGGCGGCACCGAGAACGGCACGGCGGCCCGGCGCGGCCGGGCGGGACGACGGGGAGTCAGCAGGCATGGGGCGGCTCTCCTGGTTCAGGAAGTGAACGGAGTGAGGTTCTGGGAGCGCTCTCTCGCCGCTGAATGGTTCATCTCTGGAACAGCCGCGTCAAGGGGTGCGGCGAGAGTTCGAAGAGTGTGCCGAACCTCTTGACGACACTGCCGCCGAGGGGTTAACTCACGTCCTGAATTAAGCCATGACGGCTCCTTCTCGGCGGGCGCGGAGGGGGAGCGCGGTCGGGGGAGGCACCCTTGTGCCCCCGCATATCCGGAATGGACGCGAGCAGCCATGCGCCCGGACGTGCCGAACACCGGCAACACCTGGAGTGCCTCGCTCCAGGTGTAGCGGCACGCTGCCGCCCTGGTACGTGAAGAACTCCGACAGGATCGGCGGCCGGGACCGCTTCGTCGACTCGGCGCTCGGCTCGACCGGCGCCGAGGGCGAGTACGGCGAATCCAGGTGGACATCGACAGCGAGGTCGACAAACTGTCGACGCCGAACCCGGAGCCGGCCGCGCTCGTCCCGCCGCGCAGCAGCTTTTGCCGTCTGACCGCACGGCGAGATCTTTGCCGCAACCGCCACACCACATACGGGGGAATATGCCGACCGGGAACGCGGACGACGGGCACATCACCGTCTCCTGCGCCACCCTCCGAGAGCTCGCCGCAGAACTGGAGGACATCCTCAAGAAGCTCAACAGCAGTCTGGACGACCTCCACGACCGAGTCGTGCCGGTCGTGCTGTCCTGGGAGGGGGAGGCCCGCGAGGTCTTCGTCGACAAGCTCGACGAGTGGGACCGCTCGGCCCAGGACCTCCAGGCGGCCCAGACGTGGTTGCACGAGTGCGCGACCACAAGCCACATGAACTATGCGGCAGCGCACCAGGCGGTACTGCGCCGCTGGGGGGCCGACTGATGGGTACGCCGCCGCCGGGCCAGAACGGCACCATCGACGTCAAGCCGTCCGACCTCCACCGAGTCTCCGGTGGTGTGGCGAGCCAGCAGACGGTGATGGACAAAGGTGCCAAGGCCCTGCTCGACGATCTGCACAAGTATCCGGACGCCGGCGGTTTCGGCACCTCGCCCCAGGCGTTCGTGACATCGAACGTCAAGATCGGCAATAGTTTCCTCGAAGTGTGGGCCAAGAGCGTCGTCAGCATCGGCGGTGCGGCGGTCGGCTTCACTTCGACGGCCAATGCCTATGCGAAGGCGGAGGCGGTCAACGATCCGACGAGGAAGGCGAAACCGATCGTCCAGCCATTGCCGAAGGTAATCGAGAAGCCCCCCGACTACGGCTCCGTGCCGAATCTGAAGTGGGGCGACGACGACGGTGGCGACGATTTCATCCGCAGGCTCCTCGAGTGGGTGCCCGAGCTGGTCCGGGACGTACGCGGTGACGAGGAGGAGGCCGCGGCCGGACTCGGACTCGGCGTCGGGGACCCGTGGGGGTGGTGGCGACGGGCCGGCATTCCGCGCGGGTATCGGAGACCTCCACGCGCATCGGCCTGCCGTCCGCCTCGGCGGCCAGCCGGACGTGGAAGTCCCGTCCCGGAACGCGTCCGTGCTGGACGGCGGTGCGAGAGCGCTGCCGCACGACAGGATCACCCCCGGTGGCATCGCTCCCGCAGTTGCGCGAGGACCGCCTTCTCTTGGGAGTTGACGTCACCGTCCACGGTGGCCACGCGCTCCGCCGCGTCGAGGACGTCGCTGAGATCACCCGGCTCGGCGTCCACGCGCTTCCACACCTCGGCCGGGTCGATGTCGACGACGTGCGCGAGCCGTTCGTCGACCACCTCGTGCCGCTCCCGGACCAGCCGCACCAGATGCCGCATCAGCAGCGCCTCGTCGTCCGCGATCTTGGAGTTCGCCCTGATGACGAGCCATGCGACCCACAGCATCAACTGCGGGTGCCGACTGCTCCCGCTCATCCCCTCGGCGAGTTCGATCACCCGCGCCTCGTTCCGGAAGACGGCCCGCGCGTGCCGGCCGGCGAGGAGCGTGGTGTAGCGGTTCAACAGGACGGCGAGGGGGACGCCGATCAGGGGGATACCGATCTTGATGACGTTGCGCTGCAGGAGGTGCTTCCCGACGACGGGGAGCGCCTTCCCGGCGGCGAGCACCGATTTCGAGTAGAAGCGCTTGACCAGCGGTCGCACCAGGGCGGGGACCGCTTTGACCACGGTCTTGTTGGCCGCTTCCCCGCTCTTGATGGTGAGGGCCACGCGGATGAGCTTCCACAGGTCCTCGGGGTCGTGCACGTCGAGCGGGACCCGGTAGAGGACGGAGATGTCGTAGGCCAGGCGAAGCTGGAGCTGGGTGATGAACGCGATGTCGACCATCACGGTCGCCACGGCCGCGGGGACGGTCGCCGGTGAGGCACCCCCCAGGCTTCCGATGGTGGCGGCGACGGTCGCCGTGTAGGCCCCGGCGGAGAGCCCGCCTTCCAGCGCGGCGTACCGGGACGCCATCTTGATTCGCTGATCCACGATGGCGTCCGCGGGCACACCCGCGTACCGGTCCTGGAAGTACTGCCAGTCAACCTTCTCGGTGTACGAATGCATGGCATGGGCGGCGAGCTTGGTGAACCAGTTGCCCGACCTGATGTCGTCCGCGCTCAGGCCCTTGACGAAGTCCTTGATCTCGGCCTGCTCCTGCTCGACGACCTTCCGGTCGGCGGCGTCGTCGGCTTGGTCCGTGCCGGTGTCGGCAGCGTGTGTCGGCGCGTCTGTCACGGCGCGTTCCCCCAGACTGTTCCGCGGTCGGCCGAGCTGCGGGGCGCGGCCCCGGCTGCCGTCTCCGCGCGTTGCTTCGGCGAGCGGTGCAACGGCCGCTCGATGTCCTCCCCTTGAGGCGCAACCCTAGCCTCTCGTCGCGCGATGGGCGCCGCGTTGGGATAAGAGGGCGTGGGTCTGCAGGCGGGCGCGGTAAGCGCGAGGGCAGGCACGCGTGCGCGCTCGGCTCGCCGTCGCCGGATGGCCCCCGAGACCTTCACCCCGAGCGCCGAAGCGCTCGACGCGGACCTCGTATCCCTGGCCATCGGTGATGTGCACCTGCCCTTCCTGAACGACGAGGAACACCCGTCGACCGGCGCTCGGCCACCGCGAGCACACCCGCCGGTGGAGCCGGATCGTCGACGGGGCGGACGGCTTCACGCCGTGGAAGGGCAGGTCACGTTCACGGACGCCCACACAAACTTGCCAGGGTCGCCACGGCGGTCGGTGACGCCCCAGTCGTCGGCCAGGGCGGCGACGAGGAGGAGCCCGCGGCCGGACTCGCCTTCGGGGTCCGTGGGAGCGGTGACGGCGGGCAGGCGTTCCGCGTGGGTGTCGGAGACCTCCAGGCGCAGCCGGCGCCCGTCCGCCTCGGCGGCCAGCCGGACGTGGACGTCCCGTCCGGGGACGTGCCCGTGCCGTACGGCGTTGGCGCACAACTCCGCGGCGATCAGGGTCAGCGTCTCGTTGACGTCGCTGCCGTAGGGGTGGCCCCAGGAGTCCAGACACTGCCCGACGTAGAGCCGGGCGAGGCGGGCGAGGCGGGCGCCGCGCGGGGTCGAGGTGAACGCCACGGCGAACTCGGTGGGGGAGGCGGGACCGGGGGAGACCGGCCGGTGCCGCTGGGGGGGGGAAGGACCCTGCATGCCGTCAGCGTGGCGGCGGCGACCGGCGTGTCACCAGCAGCGACGCCTGTATGGGAGAGGGCTGTACATGGGGCGGAGTGCCGGTGTGGGGCTCGAACGGGAGGTGTCAACTCTGCGGACAGGCAATGCCGTTGTCCCTATGGTGGGTGGCGAGGGACGGTTGGTGCACGACGGGGGTTCTGCACGGGGCCCCACATCGGGCAGCCGAGCGCGAACACCACCTACCACGTCGTGAGGGGACGGCATGACGGCGACCGCGCCAGCGGGCGGGACACCGGAACCCCGGCCGAACACCACAGGGAACACAGGGGGAAGCCCCGCTCCGGGGTCGGCGCAGCAGAACGGGACCCCGGACGGTACCGCACCGCCCGCCCCCTTACCGCCCTCACCGACGCGACCTCCGGACGTGCCGCCTGCGTCTTCGGCGTCCACCGGCGGGGGCAGCGGGGGTGACGACGGTCTCCGGACGGTTCTCCCCGAAGTGCTCGGCGTGCCTGCCGACGCCTCCCGGCGCAAGAGGAGGCTGTGGTTGACGGTGGCGGCGGTGAGCGCTGTGCTGGGAGGCCTGGGCGGGGCGCTGCTGGCCTACGTCATGATCGGGCCGAGCGTCACCAAGGAGAACGACTCCAACAAGGCGTACGACGCCTCCCAGCCGCCGTTCACGGTGTCGGTACAGCCCGAGCAGAGCGAGCCCCGGGAGTGGGCGATGGTGCTCGACCGGACGCTGACCGACGATGAGGTCCGGAAGATGAAGGCCAGTGCGGACGTCTTCTCCTACCTCAAGTCCCTGGGCGGCCGTCCGCTCGCCTACGCGCCGTTCCTGGAGCATGCTCCGCAGCGGTACAACGAGGCACAGACCTCCAGTGGGCGCATGGAGTTCTCGGACACGTTCAAGATGACCGTGATGAGCACACGCCAGTACGCGGTGACCATCAACGACTGGAAGGTCACCGACCTGACGTGCCGGGAGAGCACCGCGCAGGCCGTCATCGGCCTTCCGCCGCAGGGCGGGGTCGCCTACGAGGGCATCCGGCTCCACCTTCCGCCCCGCGCCGACGAACCGGTGCTGACCGACGACACAGAGGGACAGGGCGAGCCCTATTTCGACAACCGCTTCGTCGAGGTCGGCAACGGCCAGTCCTCGGGCGGACTCCGGGCGGAGGTCATCGCGCCGCGGGGACAGACCTGCGAATGGGGCATCCAGGTCCACTACAACGACACCCACCGACCGGAAGGACGGTGGGTCCAACTGAAGGACGACAAGGGCGAGCCACTGCGCATCCGCACGGAGTCCGTGCCTGAGAACCCCGGGCAGAGCTGGGTTTTCGGGCCCGTTCCCTGGACGTCCTGCCACGACAAGCCCGAGGGGAACATGTGCTCCCTGCTCTGAGAAGCAAGGTCGCGGTCCTCGTCGCCGTGCTGACCGTCCTGTGTGTCCAGGGGTGCGGCTCCTCGCCGTCGGAGGAGGAGGAAGCGCCGCAGCCGGGTCCCTCGGCGCCCTACTGGGGCAACCGCGCATACACCCTTCCGGACAGCCCGTTCACCCGCGAGGGCGCGGTCGTCACCGCCACGTGCAGCATGGGCGCCCGCTTCGCCGGGGTCAACGTGCAGGCCTGGGATCCCGAGCGGTGGAAACTGCGCGAGACCCGGAACTTCTTCATCCCGGTCGACGCCGCGTTCACCAACCACCCGGACGCCAAGAACGTCAACAGCGCTCTCGTGGACCTCTGCGGAGTGAGTTCGGAGAGCCCGTCGCCCTACGCCGTGGACGATCTGGAGTACGTGACTCCCCGCGTCCGCGCCCTGTTCGACCTGGCGTACACGCGCATGGCGGTGGTGCTCCGGGACGCGGACGGAAGGTCGACGCACGCCGGCTACGTGGAGAGCGGCGGCAACGCCGACGACTTCGTGCGCCTGAGCGACGCGAACGGCGACGACGAGCAGAACGCCGGGATGGCGCCCGACGGGCGGAGCGTGTGGTTCACGTACACCACCGCCGACGGTGAGCGCAGGATCGGCTCGCGGTCCACCGAGGGGGATCACCGCCTGTCGGACGAGGGCCCGGCGATCGGGCACGACCTACCCCTGACCGTCACCGGGAAGCCGCCGCACGCCGTCCAGGCCAACATGGTGCACCTCGCTCCCGACGGCCGCCGCCTCACCGCGACCGCCCCGAAGATCTACGGGCACGTCTTCCACACCCGGGATTCCTCGGGACCGCTCACCGCCGCATCGGGCCGCTCCGCCACCCTGCTCAGTGGGTGCGTCGGCATCGTCGGCTGGGTCGCGGACGAACGGGTGCTGTGCCGCACCCAGTCGGGCACCTTCCGGACGGTGGATGCCCGTAGGGGCCGTCCCGAGGGGAACGCCGTCGCCGTGGTCCGCGAGGACGACGGGAGGGTCGCCGAGGGGATGGTGGTGTCGGCGGACGGTGAGAAGTTCATCGCGTCCGTTCACTCGCCCAACGACCGCTCGGGGCAGCCGGTGGGCCTGGGTGACTTCCGGGTGGTGTCGACCTCGGGGGAAGGGGCCGCGGTCCCTGTCTCCGCCGAGTCCTTGACCAACGACACGGTGTTCCTGGAGTGGCGCTGAAGCACACGGGTGCGGGTGTACAGGCGAGGGCTGTACGGGGGAGGGCGGGCGCTCGTCCCCGGCACGGGGGAAGCGGACCGAAGCGGTGCGAAAGCCACGGTGCGTGCCCGACCCTCCACTCGGCTGCCACCGCCGTACAACCGCGGGGCGAGCGCCCGAAACGCCGGCCGTGACCGCACCCCTGTCCGCATGGCCTCCTGCAGGGGCCGCGAATCCGCGGTCACGGGACGGTGTTACTTTCCGCGGCATGACCGATCACGCACTACGGCTGCTGCGGCGGGACCGCCGACTGGCCGAACTGGCCGCCTGCCCCTTCGACTTCGACCTGGACCGCGCCGCCCACGGCCATGTCGAGGAGGTCCGCCTCGCCTCGGGCGGACCGCTGGAGACGGTGGCCGGGGACGACACCGGCGGCACGTACTTCGTGTGCGCGGACGGCTCGGTGCTCTACGCCGACTCGGAGGGCGCCGCGGGGATCATCGGCTCCAGTGTCGACGAGGCCCTGGAAGTGGTGATCGGCCTGCCCGGCTGGCGCGGCTACACGCGTCTGTCGCCGGACGACGGCGAGGAGAAGATCCTGGCGTGCGTCGCGGAGACCGAGGACGAGATCCGTGAGCACCACGCAATCGACGAGGAGCGGGCCGAACTCCGTGCGGGGCTCGGCTTCCCGGAACGCTCCCCGGTCGAGCTGGTGGGCAGACTGCGTGCCGCCCTGCTGCGCACCGAGCCGGACTTCGTCCTGCTCAACGCGGATGAGGGCTGCGCGTACGACCGGTTGGGCCCGGCCGGTCCACCGCTGTGGGAGACGGTGCTCGCGGCGGGCCGCGCCGATCTCGCCCGCCTGCGGGAGGGCGACCGCACGGCATGGCGTGAAGTCGCCGAGGACCCGGTCCGGCGCCGGCTCACCCTGCGGGCCGCGCAGTTCGACCGCGCCGAGGGCGATCCGGAGCTGCTGCGGCATCTGCTGCGGCACGAGACACGGTCCTCGATGTCGGACGAACTGCGGCTCGCGGCCGTGCTGGTGGGGCTGCACGGGGACACTGGGGACCTGCCGCTGCTGCTCGAGGTCCGGGAGACGGACTTCGACACGGCGTGCGGCCTGGGCGGTATGCCGGAACCGGGTGCCAGCGCTGAGGAGTTGCGACGGTGGGCGCGGGAGCTCGACGAGTCGATGTTCGGGACGGACCCGTCGGACGAGCCGGTCGCCACATGGACCGACCTGGCGCGGGACCAGGGGATGACGGACCTCGCGCGGGTGACACTGATCCGCGAACTCGACAGCATCGTCATGGACCAGAGCGCACTCCGCCGCCCTGAAGCGCCCCACACCCTGGCCACGGCTCCGCTGAGCGCGCTCGCCCAGGACTTCGAGGATCTCGGCGACCTTCCCCAGGCGCTGCGCGCCCAGCGCCTGTACGCCGCCCTTCAGGAGTCGGCATGGGACCGGGCCTCGGCCCGGCGCACCCTCGCCCGCCTGGAACGGGAGGCGGGCCGGCTGCCGCAGGCGGTGGACAGCCTGGCCGCCGTACGCGAGGCCCTGGCGACTCCGGGCGACGACTCACTGCGCTACTGGCAGCGGGTCAACCTCGGCCGTTTCATCGCCGAGGAGCACTACCGGCTCACCCTCGCCCTGGCCGACGCGGGCCGCCCCGAGGAGGCCCGTGCCCTCCTCACCGCCGCAGACGCCGTACTCGGCGAGCTCTCGGACAACGCCGCCAAGAGCGTTCGCGCGCTCGCCGAGCGGACCGCTGCACGCGTGCGGGCGGCCGACTGAGGACGGGCACGGTGGGCGGTCGGCCCGCCGGGAAGCAGTGACTGCCGGAGCAGCCTCCTCGTCCGCTGCTCCGAGCGACGCACCACCGTCAGCGTGGCATTCTCCGAGCTCGCCGGAGGGGGGAACGACCGAACCACCGGGACGTGGAGTGGTGGTGAACCCGTGGGCGGGGTGACGGCGCCCCGCCCACGGGAGCGGTCGCGGACGAGGGAGGGCGGGAGTTCAATCCGGCAGGGGACAGGTGAGGGGGAGGACGCGTTCGGTCAGCCGGCCGGTGAGGTGGGTGTCGGTGAGGGCGGTGTCGGTGAGCCAGTCCGCTGCGGTCAGCCGGTCGATCAGGTCCCGCAGTTCGCCGGCGCCGACCGGGACGCGGGTGGTGAGGGCGTTCAGGGTGACGCCCCGGCCGCCGGGTCCGAGGCGCCCCACGTCGTCCGTCCATGTGGCCAGCGTCACGGCGAGAAGCCGGGCGCCGGCGGATGCCTTGGCCTTGCGGAGCTTCTTGTCCGAGACCACTCTCTGGGCCCAGCCGGAGAGCTTGGGCCGTGTCTTCCTGCCGAACGTGAACGGGCTCGTCCCGTCCTGGTCGGGCACCAGGGAGGGGACGGTGACCGGGGTGGGGTTCTCCGGGCGGGAGGCGAGCAGGTCGCCGACGGTGCCGGGGAGGGACAGCCAGCCGCAGCCGGTCAGCTGCTCGATCAGGCCCTCCGGGTCGGTCAGGCCCAGCGCGTTGACGTCCTGGCCGACGAGGTTGCCGGTGCCGGTGTGCGCGGTGCGCAGAGTCAGCATCAGTACCAGCAGCCGTGCTTCCGCTCCGGACAGCGGCGAGTGGCCGACCACGTGCGCGAGGACGGAGCGCGCGCTCTCCCACTGCGTCGGCACGGTCAGCAGGCGCGCCACGCCCGGTTCGTCGCCGTCCGGGACGCAGCCGGTGCGGTGCTGGTGCTGGCGCCGGATGACGGCGGCGGCCTGCTCGGCACGCCGGGCCTCCAGCCGCAGGGTGACGTCACAACTGACGTCTGACCAGGTGAGGAAGGCGCGGGCCTTGCGTTCCTGGAGATCGGCCAGCAGCGCCAGGTCGGGCTCGGGGCGCTTCTGGTAGGCGCGGAAGAGGTCACCGAGCTCGGTGAGTTCGTCCCGCAGGGACACGGGCCGCAGGTCGCGCGGAATGACACGCCGGCCGATCCTCGCCTCCGGCGGGCGGCGGCGCCGCGCGGGTACGGGGCGGGGTGCGGGCAGGGGGAGGGGCGCCGGACAGCCCGTCCGGGTGGTGACCTGCTGGTCGGAGAACTGCGGCATGCCCGCGCCGGTGCCCGCCGCCGCGGGGGCCGGGCGGCCGGCGGTCCGGGGTGCGGACGGACGGGAGGTGGCCACGGTCCGGGCCCCGGGAGTGGCGGCGGCACACTGTGAACAACACTCCAGGGCCTGCCACCAGCGTCCTGCCCGGTCGGAGATCACGGCCAGGACGATCGGTCCGCCGCACTGCCAGGGCTGTCCGGTACGCGCATGCCTGCCGGTGTCGGGGAGGTGGGCGCGGCAGCCGTCGGCCCGGCAGGCGCAGTAGGTATCGGCTCTGGGGGCGGGGGTCGTGCGCAGGTGCGCCTCCAGGTGGGCGACCGCGGCCGTACGGCCTGCCAATGCGGAGGGCAGACGCCGCTCGGCACAGGCGGGCCGGCTGCATGAGACGCGCACCTCCGAGCTGCCTCGGCCGACGGGGTCCAGACGCACGGTCCACCGGCGCCCCGGCACCCGCTCGCTCCCTGCGGCGGCCTGTGTCATCCCGTTCTTCCTCGTCTCCCTTGACCTGCGTGTCGCCGCCGCTTCCCGTTCTGCCGAGAGGTGTTCGGGCGGCGGGCCCACGGTATGCGGCACAGAGGTGAAGGGGGATGAAACAGCCCAGGGTGAGGGCTTTCGGGTGACAACGCCGTCCCTTTCGGTGAACCCGGGCTCGACGGCTGTCACGACGACGGAGAGCCGGGTCCGAACCGGCCTTTCCGCGAGCGTACTCGGGCGGCTGGGGTGGGAACTGAGCTGTCGGTCAGCTGCCCTGGTAGATCGTGGTGCACAGCAGCGTGGCGCCGTCGTCCACCAGGGCGGCCCAGTAGCGCGTCTGATCACCTGCCGCCCGGCGGCAGTTGTTCGCGTCGGCGCCCGCCGGGGCGCGGTAGACGCCTGTGATGTGCATGATCTGGTTGTACGGGACGGGTACCGGCTCGCGTCGGCAGGCCACGGCCGTCATCAGGGCGAGGGAGATCGAGTCGCCGGACTGCCGGCCGAGCATGCAGTAGTTGGCGTGGTAGACGCGGGTGAGGCAGAGCTTCGTGGTGTCGCCGGTGGTGGTGGACCGGTAGCTCCAGTACGACTTCCCATAGCCGGTGGGGCAGGCCGTGTTGATGGCGGTCACCTGGACCTGCGCCTGCTCGCCGGCGCAGGACACGGGGGCCGGCGGAGCACCGACGCTCCAGTCGATGCTGGTGGTGCCCCCGCGGCCCGTGTCGTAGACGGCCAGGCAGTCGCCGACCGAGACGGCTTCGAACGCCACTTCGGTGGGATCCGGAGCGGGTGTCGACGGCTCGGGGTCGGGCTCGTCACTGCTCCCCTCACCGGTGTCAGTGCTCCCCTCACCGGTGCCGGAGTCATCGGGGATGCGGACGGTCGGCGAAGACGTGTACGGGGCCGCGCTGGAACTGGAGGGGGATGAGTCGGCCACCAAGTCCTTCAGCTCACCCACGTTGTTCAAGCCCAGCCAGCCCAGGATCGACAGCACGGATGCGATTCCGCCCATCAGTGCCCACACCTTGGCAGCGGAATGGTCATCGGATGCCCCTGCCACCATGCCCTCCCCCCCGCCGAGACTCAGGCGATATTAGCCGTTTTGGCGCCGTCGGGAGTCCAACTCCCTTGTCCCGCCCCTGTTGACCCCCGCCGGGGCCAGCAGCCCACGGATCGCCGCCCGCCGGGGAGCCGTTACGCCTTGCGGGCCAGCCCGGCGACGATGAGGTGCTGCCAGACGCTGAGCTCCGGCTGTGCGCCGTCGGCGCTCCAACGGTTGGCGGTCGTGTCGGGACGCCACAGGGGCGCGGGAACGATCCCTGGGTCGAGGATCTCCAGACCCTCTAGCAGGGAGGCGATCTCCTCGTCGGTGCGCCAGCGGCCGCGGCCGAAGGTCTGCTGGAGGACCCGCTCGGCCTCCGCGGTCTCCGGGTTGTCGCCGGAACGGAAGTGGCTGACGAAGAAGTGGCTCCCGGACGGCACGTGCTCGCGCCAGTGGCGGACGATGCCCGCCGGGTCCTCCTCGTCGTTGACGTGGTGGAGGATGGCGCTGAGGACGACGGCGACGGGGCGGTCGAAGTCGATCAGCTCCAGGGTGTCCGGGTGGGTGCGGACGCCTTCGGGGTCGCGTACGTCCGCCCGGACGACCCGGGTCCGGTCGTTCTGCTCCAGCAGCGCGCAGCCGTGGACCAGCACCTGGGGGTCGTTGTCGACGTACACGATCCGGGACTCCGGGGCGTGCCGCTGCGCGACCTGGTGGACGTTGTCGGCGGTCGGCAGACCGCTGCCCAGGTCGATGAACTGCCGTATGCCGGTGGTCGTCACGATCTGCTTGACCGCCCGTGTCAGGGCCGCGCGGTTGGCGAAGGCGATGGCCACCGAGCCGGGGAGGTCGCGGAAGAACACGTCGCCGACCTCCCGGTCCACCGCGTAGTTGTCCTTGCCGCCGAGCAGGTAGTCGTAGACGCGGGCGATGCTCGGCCTGGTGGAGTCGATGGAGGGGCCTTCAACCGTCATGCCGGCCATTCTCCCCCGCGAGGTCGCCCGCCTACCGGCGTTCCGGAATCACCGGGCGGACGGATTCCGAGGTCGGGTCGGCCCCGGTCCACGACCGCGCAGGGAGGGGCGCCCCGACCGCCGGTACGGTCGGCCGAGACGAGGCGCCGCGGACGTCGGGGAACCCGGAAGCGCGCAGGTCCGCCACCGGCGGGGCGGGCCGGCGATGTCGGGCTTTCAGCCGTCCAGCTCAGCGCAGAGGGCGGTCACTTCCTCGTGGGCCGCCTCCGCTTCGGCGTCCTTCACGCCGAAGGACTGCAGGCGCATCCATCGGTCTACGGACAGGCGATCCCGGCACGGGAACCGGCAGCATGTGAACCACCCCCCTCACCGGTCAAAATGTCCGAGTGTGCGCTGAGTTGGCTGGGCATCAGAAGCACTCGGTCGCCCGGCGCGGGTCCTTTAACGAGGGTGCGGTCGCGTCTGAGTGCGCACTGCCTCGCTGGTTGCGGTGGTTCCTTGGCATGGGCGCGTGTACACGCGAGAGCTGTACGGGGCATTCGTGCGCGGTACGGGGCATTCGTGTTGGGTGCGAAGCTCGGCACCATTCCCGCCCTACGGGGCACCTCTTCCACGAGGTAGCCCCGGCGTGTGACGCGGACTCAACCTTTAGGCCTGGAGGGCGGTCGCTGCCGCGGCGTCCTCACCCATCCCGAAACCCGGCACGGCCCCCGTGAGATCCGGCTCGCCGAACTCCGCCCGCAGTGCCTGAAAAGCGGTCACCTTGTCCGCACCGAAGCGCCCGACATGCGCGGCGTACTCGTCGGGGGAGAGGAACACCGACGGCCTGGACTTGGTGTGGAACTTGTCCGCGTACATCACCAGCCTCTCCTCCGCCGTGACCGCCACGTAGTCGCCAGGCGGAAGAGGCAGTCCCTGGTTCACGATGTCCTGCCGCGTGAGTCCCACCCCGGTGTGGTGGGAGCAGAAGCGGCGGAGGGCTTCGGGATAGCCCTCCGCTTCGAGGATCTCGTGGCCGAGCAGGCCGTGCCGGACGTAGTTCGCGTGGTCCAGTCGGCCGTCCTCCGCGTAGAGGCGGTAGACGCCGATGTCGTGGAGGAGGCAGCCGGCGCGGACCAGGTCGGCGTCGACGTGCGCGAGGTGGGGAGCGGTGAGGAGCCGCTCGGCGATGGACCAGACGATCTCGCAGTGCGTGTGGACGAGAGTGAACGCCTCGGTGGTGGGCGCGTGCTTCTCGTGCAGCGCGCGGATCTCTTCGGGGCCCGGAATCCTCATCGGGGGAGCGTAACAACCGTTCGTCCGGCGTCCGGCCGGGCCGAACAGTTCCCGAGGGGCCGTTTTTCACGCTATCGGATGGTGCTTCGCCGGATGGGCACCTGCCCGGACCGCGGGCCGTTCGAGCTGGTGACGGGACTTTTCGTCCCCGGCACAGTGACGGAGTGATGGGAGTACACCATGGGACTGACCTTCCACCGCAACCCCGACGGCACGACGACCGGACGTAACGAATCCAACGGCTTCACCGTGACGCATGCCGAAGAAGAAGAGGTGAAGCGGCAGCTGTACGAGGACGCCGGGTGGGAGTACACGCCTCCACCGCCTCCTGTTCCACCCGGGTTCCATCGGTTCTCGCTGGTGCACGAGGAGTCCCGGGCCTCCGGGTTCGGGGACGAGCGGTATGCGGGGCTGCGGGCGCGTCCGCCTGAGGGGTGTGCGCCCGTCGACTGGGGGGACCTCGCCCTGGAGTGCGTGCGGCCGGGCAAGACGCTGATGGACGCCGTCGCCGGTACCGTCGCCGAAGTCCGCCGAGAGCACGGGCTGGTGATGAACAGCCTGGGCGTCGAGAAGCCCCAGGAGTGGTTCGACGCCGACAGCAAGGACGGACACGCGGCCGAGATCGTCGCGCACCTGGTGCTGATGGCCGCCGACCGCGCCCGGCTGCTCGGGTACGGGCGCAAGGACCTGGTCCGGCTACTCGACGCGACCGGGATCGAGTAGCCGGTGGGGTGTGTCAGTCCGGTGGGGTGTGTCGGTTGGGCTGAGGTCAGGCCTGTGCTGCCGGTCCCGGGACGTACTCAGGATCCACCTGAGCCGTCAGGTCCTCTCCCGTGCGCGCATCCCCCCATGCCCGCGCGTTCCGCAAGTGGAACTCGACCGCGTGCCGGTGCAGCCGGTCCCAGTCGCGGACGTGGGAGTCCACCGTCTCCCGCAGGACGCGCAAGGCGTGGAGGTTGTGCGGCTCCAGGGAGTCCAGGGCATCAAGCCCCGGTTGCGTGCGGCCCTGTTCCGCCGCGCGGACCCAGGGGGACTGCACGAGGTGCGTCAGGAGGTCGTCACCCACCTGCGCCTTGAGGAAGAGCAGGTCGTCCTCGCTGGTCACCTTGTTGCCGACGACCGCGATGCGGATGCCGAACTGCTCCGCGTGGTCCCGGTACTGGCGGTAGACCGAGACGCCCTTGCGCGTGGGCTCCGCTACCAGGAACGTCAGGTCGAAGCGGGTGAACAGGCCCGAGGCGAAGGCGTCCGCGCCGGCTGTCATGTCGATCACGACGTACTCGCCGGGGCCGTCGATCAGGTGGCTCAGGTACAGCTCGACCCCGCCGAGCTTGGAGTGGTAGCAGGCCACGCCCAGGTCGGACTCGTCGAACTCGCCCGTGACCATGAGGGGGACTCCGCCGGCCCGGCCGACGTGCCGGGTGTGCAACTCGTCGTCGCCGAGCGGGCGCAGGAGGCGGGAGCCGCGGCCCGGCGGGGTCGTCTTGATCATCGCCTCGGGGGAGGTGATGCGCGGGTTCGTGCCCCGGAGGAGGGCCTTGATGTCGGGCAGGTGCGCGCCCAAGGGCGGGGCGGACTTCTCCTCGCCGCCCAGCGCCTCCGCCAGGTGCTGGTTGATGTCGCCGTCGATGGCGAGGACCGGGGCGCCGGACCGTGCCAGGTGGCGGGAGAAGAGTGCCGACAGGGTGGTCTTGCCGCTGCCGCCCTTGCCGACGAACGCGACCCTCACAGTCGTTCCACCTTTTTGAAAATGGATGTCATGTGGATAGGTTTAGGGAGTGATCGCCGGCACTGTCAAATCCGCTACTCCTTATGGGGGTTGCGCCGTTGCCGGTCGGTGGTTCACGCGGGCAGCTTCGTGTCGATCACGCAGCTGATCTCGATCAACTGTCCGGGGAAGGTCAGCTCGGTGACGCCGAGTGCCGTGGTGACCGGGCGGTGGGTGCCGAAGTACGCCCGGTTGCCCTGCGCCACCGCCTCGGAGTGGCGGATGGGGTCCACGATGTACAGGGTCTGGGAGACGATCTGGTTGCGGGTGGCGCCGTAGTGGGCCAGGACCTTGTCGATGTTGGCGTAGGTCCCGTCGAGCTGGGCGGTGACGTCCTCCTCGGGGTGGAAGTCACCCGCCGCGTCGAACGACAGCTGTCCTGAGACGTGGATCAGGTCGCCGGACCTGATCGCCTGCGTGTAGCCGAAGTAGCTCTCGGCGGGGATGTCGTGGTCGTAGGCGTCGAGCGTGGTCATGGGGTCGTCCTTCCGGCGGGCACGGGCGAGGCGGCCACGTGCTCTCTTGTGGTTACTGGGAAACCGTAAGAGAGTGAGCGGTAACCTGGAAGAACGCACTTTTCGGTGACGGAGGAACCAGATGGTGACCAAGCAGGTGGGAGACCTGCCCGAGCATGCAGATCTGCGGAGAGCGGACTCCCTGGCGCGGGAGATCTTCTCGGACGTCGCCAACAAGTGGGCGTTGCTGATCATCGAGGCCCTCGGCGAACGCACCTTGCGGTTCAGCGAGCTGCGGGACGAGGTCGAGGGTGTCAGTCACAAGATGCTGACGCAGAACCTGCGGATGCTGGAGCGGAACGGTCTGGTCGACCGGAAGGTGCACCCCACCGTGCCGCCGAAGGTCGAGTACACGCTGACCGAGCCGGGCCGGGCCCTGCGCGCCACGGTCGACGCGATATGCGGCTGGACCCATCAGTACCTCGGCCACATCGAGTCGGCTCGTGGGCGGTTCGGTGGCTGACGAGGTGGCTCGTGGGGGGCCCTGACGGGGTGGCTCGCGGGTGGTTCGGTGCCTGACGGGGTGGCTCGCGGGCGGTTCGGCGCCTGACCGGCGGTCTTGCGGCTCCTCGCCGGTTCGGCCTGAAGCCGGCGCGCCGGGCGGGGAGGGCCGGGCGTCTGTCGCACCTCGGCCAGGCATCGGCGGTGGGTCGGCCACGTATCGGCCACGTATCCGTCGTACGGCGGCCGGCTTACCGCCGTACCTCCGCCGGGCACCCGCCGTACGTCGGCCGGGTTCTCACCCCGCGACCAGCTCCCGCACCTGCCGAGGCGCCGCAGCCTCCGCGGTCTCTGCTGTCTCCGCGGCCTTCTCCACCCGCGAGGTCCGGTACAGCCACAGCACGTCTCGGCCGAACGACCACACCAGCAGGCCCAGCGCCAGGGCCGCGACGCCGAAGTTGGCGAGGTAGGGGAGCAGTTCGGCGCCCGCCAGCAGCAGGAGTACGCCCTGGAGCGCGGCGACCGTCTTGCGGGCGGTGCTCGGCGGCAGGGCGGCGGTCAGCCAGGGCCAGACCTTCGCCGCGGCGACGAAGACATAGCGCATGCCGCCGATCAGCAGGACCCACGGGCCCAGCTGCATCGACACGTACACGCTGAGCACCAGGATCAGGAAGGCGTCGACCTCCATGTCGAAGCGCGCGCCCAGCGGGGTGGAGGTGCCGGTGCGGCGGGCCACCTTGCCGTCGACGCCGTCGAGGATGAGCGCCACCGCCGTCAGGCCCACGAACAGCGACACGGGGGGTGAGCTGTGGAAGGAGTCCGCGACGAGCGCGGTGACGCCGCCGACGAGGGTGGCCCGGCCGAGCGTGACCCGGTTCGCCGCGCCGAACGAGCGCAGCCGGGAGCGGTGCAGGGCCCGGGAGAGCACCGCCCAGGTGGCGATCGCGAACGCGAGGCCGGTCAGCCAGCCCGCCGGCCCCATCCCGATCGCCGTGCCGATCAGGGCCAGCAGCAGAACCTGCACGCCCGCCCCCACAGCGGTCTCCTGCTGTACGAGCCTCGCGTCGTAAGTGTTGTTCAGGGCCACCGAACACCCTCCGGCCGTGTGACAGAGTCGATCAACGCCGCTACCTTGTGCGCGGCCTGTGCACCCCTCGGTACGCAAGCAGCTTCCCGATCGTTCAGGAGGACTTCGATGAAGCACACCGGTCGCGCGTTCTGGATCGACTCGCCCGGGCGAGGCGGGATCCGGGATGTCGCCCTGCCGGACCCGGGTGAGGGGGAGGTGCTGGTCCGCACGCTGTACTCCGGTGTGAGCCGCGGCACGGAGACGCTCGTCTTCCGCGGCGGTGTGCCCGTCAGCCAGCACACGGCCATGCGGGCACCGTTCCAGGAGGGAGACTTCCCGGGCCCGGTGAAGTACGGCTATCTCAACGTCGGTGTGGTGGAGCAGGGGCCCGCCGCGCTCACCGGCCGTACGGTGTTCTGCCTCTACCCGCATCAGACCCGGTACGTCGTCCCGGCGAGCGCCGTGACGCCCGTGCCGGACACCGTTCCCGCCGAACGCGCCGTGCTGGCCGGGACCGTGGAGACCGCCGTCAACGCCCTGTGGGACGCCGCGCCCCTGGTCGGCGACCGGATCGCGGTGGTCGGCGGCGGCATGGTCGGCTGCTCGGTGGCGGCGCTGCTCGCGCGGTTCCCCGGCGTGCGCGTGCAGCTGGTCGACGCCGATCCGTCTCGCGCCGAGGTCGCCGGTGCGCTCGGCGTCGGCTTCGCCTCGCCCGGCGACGCCGCTGGCGACTGCGACCTGGTGGTGCACGCCAGCGCCACCGAGCAGGGCCTCGCCCGCTCCCTGGAACTGCTCACCGCCGAGGGGACCGTCCTCGAACTGAGCTGGTACGGCGACCGGCAGGTCAGCCTGCCGCTCGGCGAGGCCTTCCACTCCCGGCGGCTCGTCATCCGCTCCAGCCAGGTCGGCACCGTCTCCCCGGCCCGTCCGCACCGCACCTACGCCGACCGGCTCGCCGTCGCCCTCGACCTGCTCGCCGACCCGGCGCTGGACGCGCTGGTCACCGGTGAGTCCGCCTTCGAGGACCTGCCGGAGGTCCTGCCGAAGCTCGCGTCGGGCGAGATCCCGGCGCTCTGCCACCGCGTCCGCTACGACCAGGCGGACTGACCTGTACGACCGGAACGATGGACGCATCGGCTGACGATTCGTTCCATCCGGTACGAGATCGTCCGGACACGAGCGCCTGACCTGAGAAAAGACGTACGGAAGGCTGAACGGGGGAAGGCAAAGAGCCGTACTACCCGGCATCCCCGGCAGACGACAGCAGGGGAGCCGACGCGCCGCACCTGGAGGGTCGTCCGTTGTTCAGCATCACCGTCCGCGATCACATCATGATCGCCCACAGCTTCCGCGGCGAGGTCTTCGGACCCGCGCAGCGCCTGCACGGCGCCACGTTCCTGGTGGACGCCACCTTCCGGCGCGAACAGCTGGACGAGGACAACATCGTCGTCGACATCGGGCTGGCCACCCAGGAACTCGAGGCGGTGGTCAGCGAGCTGAACTACCGCAACCTCGACAACGAGCCCGAGTTCGCCGGCGTGAACACCTCGACGGAGTTCCTGGCCAAGGTCATCGCCGACCGGCTCGCCGAGCGGATCCACAAGGGGGCGCTGGGCGAGGGAGCCAAGGGCATCGCGGGCCTGACCGTCACCCTGCACGAGTCGCACATCGCCTGGGCGAGTTACGAGCGTGCGCTGTGACCGACACGACGATCGAGCGGCCCGGGCAGACCGGACCGGCACGTCTGCACTACGTTCCGGTGCAGCACGCCCCCCTGAAGAACGCCGAGATCATCCCCATGTCCCTGCGCACCGTGCACTTCGTGCTGCCGGGCGGCGTCGACGATCCGACGGCGCCGAGCGGCGGCAACGCGTACGACCGGCGCGTCTGCCTGGACCTGCCCGGCTTCGGCTGGCAGGTCACCAAGCACGCCGTCGCCGGTGACTGGCCCCGGCCGGACGCCGCGGCCCGCGAGGAACTCGCCCGCGCGCTCGCCGGTCTGCCCGACGGGGCCGCGGTGCTGCTGGACGGACTCGTGGCCTGCGGAGTGCCCGAGATCGTGGTGCCCGAGGCACAACGGCTGCGGATGGCCGTCCTCGTCCACCTGCCGCTCGGCGACGAGACCGGTCTGGACGCGGCCGTGGCCGCCGAACTGGACGCCCGGGAACGGGCGGTGCTGCGGGCGGTCCCGGCGGTGATCGCCACCAGCGACTGGGCGGTCCGCCGCCTGGTCTCCCACCACGGCCTGCCCCCGGAGCGGGTCCACGTCGCCGCCCCCGGCGCCGACATCGCACCCCTCGCGCCCGGCACCGACGGCATGTCGCGCCTGCTGTGCGTGGCCGCCGTGACCCCCCGCAAGGGGCAGCACCGGCTGGTGGAGGCACTGGCCACGGTGACCGACCTGCCGTGGACCTGCGTGTGCGTCGGCGGGCTCGACCAGGACCCGGAGTACGTCGCCCATCTGCGGTCCCTCATCGCGCGGCACGGCCTGCAGGACCGGCTGGAACTGGCCGGGCCGCAGTCCGGCGCCGCGCTCGACGCCAGCTACTCCACCGCCGACCTCCTGGTCCTCACCTCGTACGCCGAGACCTACGGCATGGCGGTCACCGAGGCGCTGGCCCGCGGTATCCCCGTCCTGGCCACGGACGTCGGCGGACTCCCCGAGGCGGTGGGCCGCGCGCCTGACGGCGGGGTGCCCGGCATCCTCGTCCCGCCGGAGAACCCCGCCGCCATCGCCTCCGAACTGCGCGGCTGGTTCGGTGAGGCGGACGTACGACGCCGGCTGAGGGCCGCCGCCCGCAGCCGCCGCGCCGCCCTCGACGGCTGGGCGACGACCGCACAGAGCCTGGCGGCGGTACTGCGCCGGCTCCCGACCGAACCCCGGAGGGCCGCATGACGAACCCGGCGACGACCCAGCAGAGCGGGTCGATTCCGGCCCAGCCGGGGCCGAGGGAGGCTGACACGTCCATGAACGGCGTGCACGCGGGATCGGGAGCGGGACCGGAACCGGGCACCGGCCGGCCGGCGACGGAGACGGCCCCCGCGGGGCCGGAGACGGCCCCCGCGGGGCCCGGCGGGCCGAGCGCCGTCGGTGTCATCCCGGGCGCCGGCCCGAGCGGCACCCCCGGCGCACGGCCCACCGTCAAACTGCGGGAGGCCGGGCCCGACGACCCGCCCCGCTACGCGCCCGAGTGGCTGCAGTTGAGGGAGCCCACCGACGCCTCGGCGCGGGCGCACGACCTGCTCGACCCGCTGCGCATCCGGCTCGCCAACATGCCGGGCAAGTCCGGTGTCGTCATCCACGACCTGGGCTGCGGCACCGGCTCGATGGGCCGCTGGCTCGCCCCCCGCCTGGACGGCGCCCAGCACTGGATCCTGCACGACCGCGACCCCTACCTGCTGCACTTCGCCGCCGTCGCCTCGCCGCACTCGGCGGCCGACGGCAGCCGGGTCACCGTGGAGACGCGGCGCGGTGACGTCGCCCGCCTCACGCCCGACGCGCTGAAGGGCGCGTCCCTGGTGACGGCGTCGGCCCTGCTGGACGTCCTCACCCGGGAGGAACTCGACACCCTCGTCGCCGCCTGCGCCGGAGCCGGCGCCCCCGCCCTGCTGACGCTGTCCGTCGCCGGGCGTGTGGAGCTGACGCCGCCGCACCCGCTGGACCAGGAGATCGCCCAGGCGTTCAACGAGCACCAGCGCCGCGACGGGCTGCTCGGCCCGGACTCGGTCACGGCCGCGGCCGAGGCGTTCTCCGAGCGCGGCGCGACCGTACGGCTGCACCCGAGCCCCTGGCGGCTCGGGCCCGAGCAGGCCGCGCTCACCGAACAGTGGCTGCGCGGCTGGGTCGGCGCCGCCGTCGAACAGCGCCCCGAGCTGCGCGCCGACGCCGAGGCCTACCTGGCCGACCGTCTGGCGGCCTGCGCCGCGGGCGAGTTGCGCGTCACCGTCCACCACACCGACCTGCTCGCCCTGTGCCGCCCGGTGGACGGAGCGTCATGAGCCCTCAGGCGACGGGGACACGTCCCCGGCCCGCGCCGCCGGCCGGGAGCGCGGGCACGGCTTTGGCCGAGGCGGTCGTGACAGGCCCGACCGCGGGCGGAACAGCCGAGTCCGCCGCCGTGATGTCCGTCGAGCCCGCTGTTCGCCTCACGGTGGAGACCGGAGCCCCGGCCCCGGCCGAGTCCGCCGCCCGGGGCCCCGCCGCCTCCACAGACCCCGCCGCCGCGACAGCCCCCCTCACACCCCCCGGCGCAATCCCCGCCACCACACCCCCCGGCCCCGGCCCCGTCCGCAGGACCCTGTCCCTCCTCGGCTCCCCGAAGGTCCGCACGCACCTCGGCACCCTCGCCGGAGTCGCCCTCCTGGGCGTGCTGTTCTGGCGTCTCGGCACCGGGCTCTTCCTCGACGGGCTGCGCCGGATCGACGGGGTGACCCTGCTGCTCGCGCTCGGCATCGGGCTCCTCACCACGGTGTGCAGCGCGTGGCGGTGGGCGCTGGTGGCCCGAGGGCTCCGCATCCGGCTGCCGTTCGGGCCGGCCGTCGCCGACTACTACCGCGCGCTGTTCCTGAACGCGGCCCTGCCCGGCGGCGTCCTGGGCGATGTGCACCGGGCGGTGCGGCACGGGCAGAGCGAGGGGGACGTGCGGCGCGGCGTGAAGGCCGTCGTCCTGGAGCGGGCCGCTGGGCAGATCGCCCTGTTCGCCGTGGGGGCCGTGGTGCTGCTGACCATGCCGTCTCCGGTGCTCGCCGAGGCCCGGCACATCGCTCCGCTCGCCGCGCTGGCAGGGGTGGGCGCGCTCGCCGTCGTCCTCGCCGTGCGGATGAACCGGGCGGCGCCGTCCCGCCGGGGCCGCAAGGTGCGGGCGGTCCTCGCCGAGGCGCGCGAGGGGCTGCTGTCCCGTCGTAACGGACCCGGGGTGGTTGCCTCTTCGGTGGTCGTGCTGGCAGGTTACGTCGCCATGTTCGTCCTCGCCGCCCGCGTCGCCGGGACCGCCGCCTCCGTGACCGTCCTGGTGCCGCTCGCGGTGCTCGCCCTGCTGGCGATGGGACTGCCGCTGAACGTCGGCGGCTGGGGGCCCAGGGAGGGCGTCACCGCCTGGGCGTTCGGCGCCGCGGGCCTCGGCGCCGGCCGGGGACTCGCCGTCGCGGTCGTCTACGGGGTGCTCAGCCTGGTGGCGAGCCTGCCCGGAGTGATCGTGCTCGTCGCCCGCTGGTACGCGGGCCTGCGCGCCGGGGACCGCACCCGGGCCGCCGCCGCGGCGGACCCGGACGCCGGCCCCGCGCCCCGGAGTCCCTACGCGTCCGACTCCCCGGAGGTCAGCAACGAGAAATACGCCCCGAAGGAATCCGCGAGGCTCGCCAGGAGTTCCTTCCCCTTTTCCGCAGAACCCAGTGAAGGACGGCCGATGACACCGGAATCGGTATAGCCGGACATGCCGAGGGTGAGCAGATGACGCCGGTCGTCAGCGACGAAATCGGAAGTCTCGTAACCGGGTCGGAGCATTTCGGGATGAGCGTGCAGAAGGATGGAGGTCTCGATTTCCCCGGCGTGCATGTCGGTGAGCAGCGAGGTGACCACACCCGCCCGCTCGCGCGCCGCCTCCCAGTCCTCCGCGGCCGGGAAGAGCGCCATCCGCTCGCCGCGTGCGGAGGACTCCTGAACGACGTTGCCCAGTACGTAGTTCCCGCCGTGCCCGTTGACCACCACCAGGGCGTCGACCCCGGACCGGCGGAGCGAAGCCGCTATGTCCCGTACCACCGCATGAAGGGTCACCGAGGAGATGCTGACGGTCCCCGGCCAGGCCGCGTGCTCGTGCGAGCACGAGATCGTCACCGGAGGAAGGAGGTGCACCGGGTACGCGCCGGCTATCTCCCGCGCGACGGCACAGGCGACGAGCGTGTCGGTCGCCAGCGGGAGGTACGGACCGTGCTGCTCGAAGCTCCCCACGGGAAGCACCGCGACCTGCCGTGAGACACCGGCGCCCCGCGTCCGTACGTCTTCCGTGGTGTCCGCCGGCACCAGATCACTCATCACGTCACGGCCTTTCGTCTCTGTTTAGGAACTCGAGAATCATGACAGACAACATTGGCGTACTCGGCAAGAAGTCACCGCAGCGGACCGGCGTGGAACGCGTCGTGAATGCGCCCTTGCCCACGGTGTACGGGAAATTCCAGGCGATCGGCTACATGGACCACGACCGCGGCGACGAGCAGGTGGCCCTGGTCCACGGCGAGATCGGCACGGACGACGTCCTCATACGGCTGCACTCGGAATGCCTGACGGGTGACTCCTTCGGCTCCCAGCACTGCGAGTGCGGCGACCAGCTCGACGCCGCGCTGCGCGCGGTCGTCTCCGAGGGCGCCGGCATCGTCGTCTACCTCAGAGGGCATGAGGGCCGCGGCATCGGCCTGCTCGCCAAGCTGCGCGCGATGGCCCTGCAGGCGGAGGGCCTGGACACCGTCGAGGCCAACCTGGCCCTGGGCTTGCCGGTCGACGCCCGCGACTACGGCGTCGCCGCCCGCATCCTGGAGGACCTGGGCGTGCGCTCCGTGCGCCTGATGTCCAACAACCCGCGCAAGCGCGAGGCGCTGGTGAGCCACGGCATCAGCGTCGCCGAGACGGTGCCGCTGCTGATCCCGCCGTGCGAGAGCAACATCACCTATCTGCGCACCAAGCGGGAGCGGCTCGACCACCACCTGCCGCACCTGGACGCGGTGCTCAGCTCCTCCTGAGACCCGGGACCGGTCCCGGCCCCCACGACGTGACCCGGGGGCGAATCCGTACGCGGCCCGCAGGCGGGCCGCGTACGCTTCGTCACCGACCGACCCTCGAGCGCCGGCCGCAGGCGGCCCGCGCCTCACGTCCGGAGGCCCACCCGGTATGACCGAGCTCCATCTGTGGCTGCGCCACGAGGCCCGCACGACCGAGCGGCGCACGCCGATCGTTCCCGACGACGCCCGCCGGCTCGTCGGGAACGGAGTGGAACTGACCGTCGAGGAGTCCCCGCAGCGGATCTTCCCGATCGAGGAGTACGAGGCGGCCGGCTGCCGCGTCGCCCCCGCGGGCTCCTGGGTGTCCGCCCCGCGGGACGCCGTCGTGCTCGGCCTGAAGGAACTGCCGGACGAGCCAGCGGAACTGACGCACCGCCACATCTTCTTCGGCCACGCCTACAAGGGCCAGCCGGGGGCGGCGCACCTGCTGGGCCGGTTCGCCGCCGGGGGAGGGGCGCTGTTCGACCTGGAGTACCTGGTCGACGACAGCGGGCGGCGCCTGGCCGCCTTCGGCTTCTGGGCCGGCTACCTGGGCGCCGCCCTGGCCGTGCTGCGGCATCGCGGCCGGCTGCGCGCACCGCTGACGCCCACCACCAAGGAGGCCCTGGACGAGACACTCGAACCCGTCCCGGGCGACGCGGAGTTCACCGGTCTCGTCATCGGCGCCCTGGGCCGCAGCGGCCGCGGAGCCCGCGCGGCCTTCGCCACCGCCGGGGTGGACCCGACCTGCTGGGACCTCGAGGAGACCCGCGACCTGGACCGCGCGGCCCTGCTCCGGCACGACGTGCTGGTCAACTGCGTCCTCGCCACCACGCCGGTCCCGCCCTTCCTGCGTGAGCGGGACCTCGACGACCCGGACCGCCGCCTGCGCACCCTGTGCGACGTGACGTGCGACGTCGGTTCCCCGCTCAACGTCCTGCCGGTGTACGACGAGACCACCGACTGGGACGCGCCGGTGCGGCGGCTGCGCGAGGCGCCCCCGCTCGACCTGATCGCCATCGACAACCTGCCCTCCCTGCTGCCGCTGGAGTCCAGCGCCGACTTCTCGGCCGCCCTGCTGCCCCATCTGCTCGACTTCGGCGTGTCCGGGCCCTGGGGACGCTGCCTGGACCGGTTCCGGGAGGCCTGCCGCGCGCACGGACTCGACGCGCCGGGCTCCCTCGGCGGATGACGCCGACAACCGACGCCGGTGACCGACGCCGGTGACCGACGCCGGTGACCGACGCCGACAACGGACGCCGACAACGGACGCCGCGTGCCGGGGCGTTCAGTCCGTCAGCGCCTCGTGGACCATCCGCTTGAGGTCCTTGAAGATCGTGTGCGAGGTCCTGGGCCGCACCTGCGTCAGGAACTGCACCGTCAGGTCGCGGCCCGGGTCCACCCAGAACGTCGTCGTGGCGACCCCGCTCCAGCCGTAGGCGCCGAGCCCGGACGGCACCAGGGTGCGGGACGGGTCGATCACCACGGAGCAGTTGAAACCGAAGCCGACCCCGTCGTTGCCGGGCTCGTCGTGCGCGGGGCGGCTGCCGAAGGAACGCAGGTCGGCGCCGCCGGGCAGGTGGTTGCGGGTCATCAGCTCCACGCTCCCGGGGGTGAGCAGCCGCACTCCGTCCAGTTCGCCCCGGCGGCGCAGCATCTCCATGAAGCGGTGGTAGTCGTGCGCGGACGCGACCATCCCGCCGCTGCCCGAAAGGAACCGCGGCCGGCCGCGCAGCGGCAGCCCCGGGATCGGCTCGATGCCGCCGCCCTCCTTCTCCCCGTACATCTCGGAGAGCCGGGGCGCCTGTTCGTCGGTGATGCACAGGCCTGCATCGGCCATGCCGAGCGGGGTGAAGATCCGCTCGGCGAGGAACACGTCGAGCGGCTGCCCGGAGACCACCTCGATGACCCGGCCCAGGACGTTGCTCGCCACCGAGTAGTTCCACTCGGTGCCCGGTTCGAACTGCAGCGGCAGGCTCGCGTACACCTCGATGGTCTCCGCGAGGTCGGCGCCCGGCGGCACCGACGACTCCAGGCCGGCCGCGCGGTACAGGGCGTCGACGGGGTGGGCGTGGTAGAAGCCGAAGGTCAGGCCCGAGGTGTGGGTCAGCAGGTGCCGGACGAGTATCGGGCCCGCGGCCGGGCAGGTGCGCACCTCGTCGCCGGAGCCGCCGGCGTACACGCGTGGCTCGGCGAAGGCGGGCAGGTGGTCGGCTACCGGGTCGTCCAGTGACAGCCGGCCCTCCTCGATCAGCAGCAGCGCGGCGACCGCCGTCACCGGCTTGGTCATGGAGTAGAACCGCCACAGCGTGTCGGGCTCGACCGGGAGCCCGGCCGCGACGTCCCGCAGGCCGTGGGTGGTGAGGTGCGCGACGCGTCCGCCCCGGGCGACGGACACGAGGAAGCCCGGCAGCCGTCCCTCGTCGACCAGAGCGGCGAAGTGCCGGTCCAGGCGGCCCAGCGCCCGGGCATCCAGCCCGGCCTCGCCCGGGTCGGCCTCTTGTCGCAACTGTGCCATCGCTCTTCCTCCGTCGCGCTCGTCGAGGTGAGATCCGGCATACCCCGCCCGGACCGCCCCCGATCCCTTCGTGGTGCAGGAACTCTTCATGATCGCGCAGGGAGGGGGAAGCGGGCGCGATCACCCCGGGAACCCGGGAACCCTGGGGTCCGGGGGAGGGCGAAGGCCCGCGGGTCCGCGGGTCCGGGGACCCGCGGTGCCGAGCGTCCGGAGGTCCGGGAGCCCACAGGTCCGGGAGCCCGAAGGTCTGTGGGCCCGAGGATCCGAGGGCGGCCCGGGAGCCCCAGGGCCCGGGCATCCGCAGGCCCGGGAACCCGAAACCCCGGCCGCTTGATAGGCAAGTCGCTGCTTGCCTATCGTGGGGGCATGGCGGAGGATGTGTTCAAGGCGCTGGCCGACCCCACCCGCCGGCGCATCCTGGACGAGCTGGTGGAGCGGGACGGGCAGAGCCTGTTCGAGATCTGCACGCGTCTGGTGACCAAGCACGGACTGGGGCTGTCCCGCCAGGCGATCAGCCAGCATCTGGCCGTCCTGGAATCGGCGGGTCTCGTCGTCACCCGGCGCGAGGGCCGCTACAAGTTCCACGACCTGAACACCGCACCCCTGGAGCGCATCATGACCCGATGGCTCAGGCCCGAGGAACCGGAGGGCACCTCATGAGGATCCACATCACCAGCGTCTTCGTCGACAACCAGGAGCGGGCCCTGCGCTTCTACACGGACGTGCTCGGCTTCGTGAAGAAGCACGACGTGCCGGTCGGCGACGCCCGCTGGATCACCGTGGTCTCGCCCGAGGACCCCGACGGCACGGAGCTGCTGCTGGAGCCCTCCGGCCACCCCGCGGTGCAGCCGTACAAGACGGCGCTGGTCGAGGACGGCATCCCGGCCGCGTCCTTCGCGGTGGACGACGTCCAGGCGGAGTTCGAGCGGCTGCGCGGACACGGGGTGCACTTCACCCAGGAGCCCCTGGAGATGGGCTCGATCACCACGGCCGTGCTGGACGACACCTGCGGCAACCTCATCCAGATCGTGCACACCAAGGCGTAGCGGCCGCGGCCCCGGCGCGACGGCACGACACGGGCGGGTCCGTGGACCTCGTCCACGGACCCGCCCGCACGGCTCTCCCCGCGGGGACGGTCAGACCGCCGCCTTGGCGGGCTCGACCGCCTCCCGCGCCGGGCGTTCACCCAGCGACTCGGTCGGCACCCTGTGCGTCTCCCGGGCCGTCAGCGCCGCGACCACCGGCGGCACGCACAGCGCCGCCGTGAACAGCGCCACCGCCGACCAGTCGTCCCCGTCCGGCCCCGCGATTTGCGCCGCGAACGTCACCGCGAACCCGGCCGCCGCGAAGCCGATCTGGGTACCGATGGCCACCCCGGACAGCCGCACCCGGGTCGCGAACATCTCGCCGTAGAAGGCGGGCCACACCCCGTTCGCGGCGCTGTAGACCACGCCGAAGCAGAGCACGCCCGTCAGGAACGTCAGCGGGTAGGAGCCCGTGGAGACCGCCCACAGGTACAGGAACATCGTCACCGCGCTGCCCGCCGCGCCGATCAGGAACACCGGGCGGCGGCCGATCCGGTCGGACAGCGTGGCCCACAGCGGGATCGCCGCGAGCGCGACGACGTTCGCCAGGGCGCCCACCCACAGCATCGCCGTGCGGGACATGCCGACCGCGTCGCTCGTGGCGTACGCCAGCGCCCACACCGTGAAGACGGTGCTGACCGAGGCGATCAGCGCGCCCGCGACCACCCGCAGCATGTCCGCCCAGTGCTCGCGCATCAGCACGACCAGCGGCAGCTTGACCACGCCCTCCTCGGCGGCCTGCTGGGCGAACGCCGGCGTCTCGTCCAGCTTGCGCCGGATGACGAAGCCGACCACCGCCACCGCGACGCTCAGCCAGAACGGCACCCGCCAGCCCCACGACAGCAACTGCTCCTCGGGCAGGGCGGCGACCGGGATGAAGACCAGCGTGGCCAGCAGCTGACCGCCCTGCGTGCCGCTGAGCGTGAAGCTGGTGAAGAAGCCGCGCCTGCCCGGTGGCGCGTGTTCCAGGGTCATGGAGTTGGCGCTGGCCTGTTCCCCCGCCGCCGAGATGCCCTGCAGCACCCGGCACAGCACCAGCAGTACCGGGGCGAGCGTGCCGACCTGCTCGCGGGTCGGCAGACAGCCGATCAGGAACGTCGACACACCCATGAGCATCAGCGTGAAGACCATGATCTTCTTGCGGCCGAGCCGGTCCCCGAAGTGGCCCAGCACCAGCGCGCCCACCGGGCGGGCGGCGTACGCGACACCGAACGTGGCCAGCGACAGCAGGGTCGCGGTGGCCGGGTCGGACGCGTCGAAGAACACCTCCGGGAAGATCAGCGCGGCGGCGCTGCCGTAGATGAAGAAGTCGTAGTACTCCAGCGCGCTGCCGATCCAGGCGGCGGTCGCGGCTTTTCTGGGCTGACCGGGTGGGGCGGCGGCGTTTTCGGGCATGGCGGGGACGGACACGGCGGCTCCTTTGGGGGCTCCACCATAGGCGGAGCGACGGGGAACACGAGCAGAGAGGGCGGGCCGGATCGCGGCTAATTAACCCACTGGGTAGTTAGTAGGGGATGGCCAGTGATGCTGCGCCCGTGTGCCGCCGGTGTCAAGAGGTCCCGCGCCCGGTGTTCAGCCGGCCGCGCGCTCCGCCGTCAGGTACGCGATCACCATGTCGCCGAGCATGGCGCGGTAGTGCTCCCGCTGCCCGGCGTCGAGCAGGTCGCGGCCGAAGAGGGCGCCGAAGGTGTGCCGGTTGGAGACCCGGAAGAAGCAGAACGAGGAGATCATCGCGTGCAGGTCGACCGCGTCGACGTCGGCCGTGAACAGGCCCGACTCCTGCCCCGAGGCGAGGATCCGGCGGATCACGTCCAGGGCCGGCGAGCCGATCCTGCCGAGCTTCTCGGAGGCGGCGATGTGCTGCGCCTCGTGGATGTTCTCGATGCTGACCAGGCGGATGAAGTCCGGGTGCCGTTCGTGGTGGTCGAACGTCACCTCGGCCAGCCGCCGGATGGCCGCCACCGGGTCGAGGTGCTCGACGTCGAGCTGCTGCTCGGCCTCGCGGATCACGCCGTAGGCCCGCTCCAGCACGGCGGTGAACAGCTGTTCCTTGCCGCCGAAGTAGTAGTAGATCATCCGCTTCGTGGTGCGGGTGCGGGCGGCGATCTCGTCGACCCGGGCGCCGTCGAAACCGGCCCGGGCGAACTCCTGCGTGGCGACGTCGAGGATCTCGGCCCGGGTGCGGGCGGCGTCCCGGACGCGCTCGCGCTCGCCGGGGCGTGCCGGTTCTTCGACGCTGGTCATCAGGTTCCTTAGGGCAAGGGGCCGGTGCCGGTGATTGTAGAAGCAGGGGCCCGCCTGTCCGGTGGGTCTTCCGGAGTCCGCGCTCGGCTGATATAGCTAACGTACTAGTTCGTACATTAGCCAGCCGCTCGGGAGGCGCGCGTGCCCAAGGACTCGTATCTCGTCGGACTGATCGGTTCCGGCATCGGCCCGTCCCTCAGCCCGGCGCTGCACGAGCGCGAGGCCGACCGCCAGGGGCTGCGGATGCTGTATCGGCTGATCGACCTCGATCCGCTCGGCGTGCCGCCCGAGGGGGTCGGGGACCTGGTCCGGGCCGCCCGCGACCTGGGCTTCGACGGGCTCAACATCACGCACCCCTGCAAGCAGCTCGTCATCGAGCACCTGGACGGGCTCGCCCCGCAGGCCGAGGCGCTCGGCGCGGTCAACACCGTCGTCTTCGACGGCGGCCGGGCCGTCGGCCACAACACGGACGTCACCGGCTTCGCCGCGTCCTTCGCGCGCGGACTGCCGGACGCGCCCCTGGAGCGGGTCGTGCAGCTCGGCGCGGGCGGTGCGGGCGCGGCCGTCGCGCACGCCCTGCTCACCCTCGGCGCCGAACGCGTCACCGTCGTCGACGCCCTGCCCGACCGGGCCGCGGCCCTCGCCGCCTCGCTGAACCGGGCCTTCGGGCCGGACCGGGCGGCCGCCGCGCCCCCGGACCGGTGGGACGGGCTGCTCGCCCGCGCCGACGGCGTCGTCCACGCCACCCCCACCGGCATGGCCGCCCACCCCGGCCTGCCCCTGCCCGCCGAGCTGCTCCACCCCGGGCTGTGGATCGCCGAGGTGGTCTACCGCCCACTGGAGACCGAACTGCTGCGCACCGCCCGCGCCCTGGGCTGCGCCACCCTCGACGGCGGCGGCATGGCCGCCTTCCAGGCCGCCGACGCGTTCCGCCTGTTCACCGGACGGGAACCCGAGGCCGCGCGGATGCTCGCGGACCTGACCGAGCTGGCCGGCGCCGTGGGCGCACCCCACTAGGAAGGGACACCGACGTTGCGTACGTCCATCGCCACCGTCTCCCTCAGCGGCTCCCTCACCGAGAAGCTCGACGCCGCGGCCCGGGCCGGCTTCGACGGGGTGGAGATCTTCGAGAACGACCTGCTGGCCAGCCCCCTCACCCCCGAGGACATCCGCGCCCGCTGCGCCGACCTCGGCCTCGGCATCGACCTCTACCAGCCCATGCGCGACATCGAGGCCGTCCCCGAGGCGGAGTTCGCCCGCAACCTCCGGCGCGCCCGGCACAAGTTCGAGCTGATGCGCAGGCTCGGCGCCGGCACGGTGCTCGTCTGCTCCAGCGTCTCACCGCAGGCGGTGGACGACGACTCCCTGGCCGCCGAGCAGCTCAGCCGGCTCGCCGACCTGGCCCGGGAGTCCGGAGTCCGGGTGGCCTACGAGGCTCTCGCCTGGGGCCGGCACGTCAGCACCTGGGACCACGCCTGGCGGATCGTCGAGAGCGCCGGCCACCCCGCGCTCGGCACCTGCCTGGACAGCTTCCACATCCTCTCGCGGAGCCAGGACCCCGCGGACCTCGAAGGCATCGCGGCCCTCCCCGGCGAGAAGATCTTCTTCCTCCAGCTCGCCGACGCCCCGCTGCTCGCGATGGACGTCCTGCAGTGGAGCCGCCACTACCGCTGCTTCCCCGGCCAGGGCGGCTTCGACGTCGCCGGCCTGGTGGACCGTGTGCTGCGCACCGGCTACGACGGCCCGCTCTCCCTGGAGGTCTTCAACGACGTCTTCCGGCAGGCCGAGGCCGGTCCGACCGCCGTCGACGCCCGGCGCTCCCTGCTGCTCCTGCAGGAGACGCTGGGCCGGGCGCCCCTGCCCGACCCGGTCGTCCCCACCGGCGTCGCCTTCGCCGAGCTGGTCACCCCCGACGCCGAACCCCTCGCCGCCCTGCTCGGCGCCCTGGGGTTCACCCGGACCGCACGGCACCGCGGCAAGCCGGTCGGCCTGTGGGAGCAGGGCGACGCCCGGATCCTGGTCAACACCGGGCCGGCCGTCCGCAGGGACGGTGCCCAGCTCGCCGCGATCGGGCTGGAGTCGCCCGACCCGGCGGGCGCGGCCCGGCGTGCCGAGGCGCTGCTGGCGCCCGTGCTGCCGCGCCGCCGGGCCCCCGAGGACGCCCCCCTGGACGCCGTCGCCGCCCCCGACGGCACCGAACTGTTCTTCTGCGCCACCGGACACCCGGAACTGCCCGACTGGCGCGCCGACTTCGAGGACACCGGCCGGGCGGGCGCCGGTGCCGGGATCCGCGGCATCGACCACCTCGCCCTGACCCAGCCCTGGCACCACTTCGACGAGGCGGCCCTCTTCCACCGCGGTGTGCTCGGCCTGCGCGCCCAGGAGAGCGTGGACGTCGCCGACCCCTACGGGCTGATGCGCAGCCGCGCCGTCACCACCCCCGACGGCAGCGTGCGCATCGCCCTCACCGTCGGCGCCGCGCCCACCGACGACACCGTCCACGCCCAGCACATCGCCCTGGCCACCGACGACGTGGTCGCCGCGGCCCGCCGCTTCCGCGAGGCGGGTGGCCGGCTGCTGCCCGTCCCGGCCAACTACCACGACGACCTCGCCGCCCGCTTCACGTTCGCCGACGGTGAGCTGGAGACCTACCGCGAGCTCGGCATCCTCTACGACCGCGACGCCCACGGCGTCTTCCGCCACTGCTACACCCGCACCGTCGGCCGGGTCTTCTTCGAACTGGTCCAGCGCGACGACGGCTACCGGGGCTACGGCGCCGCCAACGCCCCCGTGCGGCTGGCGGCGCAGCACGCGGTGCGGTCGCTCACTGGCGGCTGACGGTCCGGGTGATGCCGGTGATCACCGTGGTGGCGAGGATCCAGCCGGTCAGGACGAGCGCGTAGGAGAGCCACTGGTGGGCGCCGGTGGGTGCGAACGCGCTCTCCTGGCCGAAGGAGATCACCGGCAGCAGCAGGTCGAGGGTGTAGAAGACCGGGTTGAACGGCGGCGCCTCGTCGGCCTTGAGCGGCTCGGGATGCTCCAGGGCGTAGGCCAGGGAGCCGATCACCAGCAGCGACACCAGCCAGCCCGCGGCCCGCAGCGGACGGAAGCCGTAGCCGACGGTGGCGTCCTGGACGTAGCCCCACATCCGGCCGTACCAGGGCAGGGTGCCGCGGTGGCGGCGCTGCTTGGCGAGCTGCACCTGGCGGGCGGCGTGGTCGTCGCCGATGCGCCGGTAGGCGGCGGTCAACTGCTCGTAGGCATGCGGCACATAGCCCTCGCCGTCCCGCTCCAGCATCGCCAGGCGGCGCTCGGCCGGTTCGTGCGGGGTGAGGGAGGTGTAGACGAGGCTGTCGAGCAGCACCTGCCCCGGGACCACCTCCGGTTCCAGGAACAGCACGTCCAGCTGGGCGCGGCGCAGGTTGAGGGTGCCCTCCATCGGCTCGCTCCTGCGCAGCCAGAGTTCGCCGATCGTGCAGCTGCCGGCCCGCAGCGCCGCGTCCCCCGGGTTGGCGAGGCGCGCGTACGACAGGTCCAGGCGCCCGGTGACGCGGGAGCCGCGCAGGCCGATCCAGCCGAGCACCTCCACCTCGCGCAGCAGGACGTCGCCCTCCACCGTGAGGGTCTCCGCGTCCAGGGCGACCTCGCCGGCACCCGCCTCCAGACGGGCCTCGGTGAGGTTGATCGTGCCCGCGACGGAGGCGCCCGTCAGCCGTACCTCGCCGCGCGTGCGCAGCCCCGCGGCCGACAGGCCGTCCCCGACGGTCAGGTGATTGAGCTGGAGCGCGGGCCGACCGGCGGGCGGGGCGCCGACGCCCGCCCGGTCCAGGAACAGCGCCCCGGATATCTGGGCGCCCCCGAGGTGCACGGGCCCCTCGAACAGGCAGTCCGACAGGCGCAGGACGCCGTCCACGCGCAGGGTGGCGGCATCCAGGCCGGGCAGGACCGAGCCGCGCAGATTCAGCTGCCGCAGCCGCGCCGCGTACAGCACGGGCGTGTGTTCGAAGAAGCAGTCGCTGAGGCGTACGGCGTGGTCGATCTCCCCGTACTGGAGGGTGAGCGTCCCCGTGATCCGTGCGCCCGCCACCCGGAGGGCGGCGGTCTCCCCGGGCACCTGCGGAGCGCTCAGCAGCAGCGTCCGCAGCACCTGCGCCCGGATGGTCCGCTCGGGGCCGTGGTCCGCTCCCCGGGCCGGGTCCTCGTCCTCCCGCTCCCGGAAGTCCACGTCCCCGCCCCGGGGGAAGGCGTCCCAGACCCGCTGCTCGGCGGGCGTCAAGTCGTCGATCTGCATCGACGGGGACTCTGACGCGCCCGGCCGGAGACTGTCAACTCGCTTTTGGCCGGGGCCTGTTACGACCGGACGTTCCACTCCTCGATCACGGGCCGGCCATGCTCGGTGGACAGCCGGCAGACCGTGCCCGTCTCCAGGCGGAACAGCCGGCCCTCCGCCGGGGACAGACCCAGCCGGCGGGCGGTCAGCACGCGCAGGAAGTGGCCGTGGGCCACCAGCACGACATCGCCGCCGGGCAGCGCCTCCGTCACCCGGGACAGCACCCGGTCGGCGCGCTCGCCGACCTCCTCGGGGGACTCGCCCGGCTCGTCGCCGTCGCCGGGCGGGGCGCCGTCGGTCCACAGGTCCCAGCCGGGGCGGGTGCGGTGTATCTCCTCGGTGGTGACGCCCTCGTAGGCGCCGTACCACCACTCGTGCAGGTCCGGGTCCTGCTCGGCGCCCTTCAGGCCGACGAGCTCGGCGGTGTGCGCCGCGCGCCTGAGCGGGCTGGTGAGGACCAGCGCGAAGGAACGGTCCGCCAGGAGCGGGACCAGCGACCCGGCCTGCTCCTCACCGTGCGGGGTGAGGGGCAGGTCGGTGAAGCTGGTGTGCCGCCGGCTGCGGCTCCACTCCGTCTCGCCGTGGCGGACCAGCAGCAGATCGCCCACGCGGCTACGCCTTCTTCGCCGACTCGACGGCGTGCCCGCCGAACTGGTTGCGCAGCGCCGCGATCATCTTCATCTGCGGGGAGTCGTCCTGCCGGGAGGCGAACCGGGAGAACAGGGAGGCCGTGATCGCGGGCAGCGGCACGGAGTTGTCGATCGCGGCCTCCACCGTCCAGCGTCCCTCGCCGGAGTCCTGGGCGTAGCCCCGCAGGTTCTCCAGGTGCTCGTCCTCGTCGAGCGCGTTGACCGCGAGGTCGAGCAGCCAGGAGCGGATGACCGTGCCCTCCTGCCAGGAGCGGAACACCTCGCGGACGTTGTCCACCGAGTCCACGGCCTCCAGCAGCTCCCAGCCCTCGGCGTAGGCCTGCATCATGGCGTACTCGATGCCGTTGTGGACCATCTTCGCGAAGTGCCCGGCGCCCACCTTGCCCGCGTGCACGAAGCCGTACGGGCCCTCCGGCTTCAGCGCGTCGAAGACCGGCCGCAGCCGGTCGACGGTCTCCTTCTCGCCGCCGACCATCAGGGCGTAGCCGTTCTTCAGTCCCCACACGCCGCCGGAGACGCCCGCGTCGACGAAGCCGATGCCGTGCTTGCCCAGCTCCTCGGCGTGCTTCTCGTCGTCCGTCCAGCGGGAGTTGCCGCCGTCGACCACCGTGTCCCACGGCTTGAGCAGGCCGCACAGCTGGTCGATGACGTGCTGGGTGGGGTGGCCGGCCGGGACCATGACCCAGACCGTGCGCGGTGCCTCCAGCTGGTTGACCAGGTCGCCGAGGCTTGCCACGTCGGACAGCTCAGGGTTGGTGTCGTAGCCGATGACGGTGTGGCCGGCGTTGCGCAGGCGCTCGCGCATGTTGCCGCCCATCTTGCCGAGCCCCACAAGACCGATCTGCATGTCAGTTCACTTCCCGAAGATTGCGGTAGGCGGCCACCAGCGCGGCCGTGGACGGGTCGAGACCGGGGACGTGTGCGCCCTCGGTCAGGGCGGGCTCGACGCGCTGGGCGAGGACCTTGCCCAGCTCCACGCCCCACTGGTCGAAGGAGTCGATGTTCCACACCGCGCCCTGCACGAACACCTTGTGCTCGTAGAGGGCGACCAGCTGGCCCAGGACCGACGGGGTCAGCTCGGTGGCCAGGATCGTCGTGGTCGGGTGGTTGCCCCGGAACGTCTTGTGCGGCACCAGCTCCTCCGGCACGCCCTCGGCCCGGACCTCCTCGGGCGTCTTGCCGAAGGCCAGGGCCTGCGTCTGGGCGAAGAAGTTCCCCATCAGCAGGTCGTGCTGCGCCTTCAGGCCGTCGCTCAGTTCACCGACCGGGCGGGCGAAGCCGATGAAGTCCGCCGGGATGAGCTTCGTGCCCTGGTGGATCAACTGGTAGTACGCGTGCTGCCCGTTGGTGCCCGGCGTGCCCCAGACCACCGGCCCGGTCTCCCACTCCACCCCGCGCCCGTCACGGTCCACGGACTTGCCGTTGGACTCCATGTCGAGCTGCTGGAGGTAGGCGGTGAACTTCGACAGGTAGTGGCTGTAGGGCAGCACCGCGTGCGACTGGGCGTCGTGGAAGTTGCCGTACCAGATGCCCAGCAGGCCCATGATCAGCGGGGCGTTGGCCTCGGCGGGGGCGTTGCGGAAGTGCTCGTCGACGATGCGGAACCCGTCGAGCATCTCCCGGAAGCGGTCCGGGCCGATGGCGATCATCAGCGACAGGCCGATCGCCGAGTCGTACGAGTAACGGCCGCCGACCCAGTCCCAGAACTCGAACATGTTGGCCGTGTCGATACCGAAGTCGGCGACCTTCTCGGCGTTCGTCGACAACGCCACGAAGTGCCGGGCCACCGCCTTCTCCTCGCCGCCCAGGCCCTGGAGCAGCCAGGAGCGCGCCGAGGTCGCGTTGGTGATCGTCTCGATGGTGGTGAAGGTCTTGGAGGCGACGACGAACAGCGTCTCCGCCGGGTCCAGGTCCCTGATCGCCTCGTGCAGGTCCGAGCCGTCCACGTTCGACACGAAACGGAACGTCAGCTCCCGCGCGGTGAACGGCCGCAGCGCCTCGTACGCCATCGCCGGGCCGAGGTCGGAGCCGCCGATGCCGATGTTGACGACGTTGCGGATCCGCTTGCCGGTGTGCCCTGTCCACTCGCCCGAGCGGACCCGGTCCGCGAAGTCGGCCATCTTGTCGAGCACGGCGTGCACGCCCGGCACCACGTTCTCGCCGTCGACCTCGATCACCGCGTCCCGGGGCGCCCGCAACGCGGTGTGCAGCACGGCCCGGTTCTCCGTGGTGTTGATCCGCTCGCCGCGGAACATGGCGTCCCGCAGCCCGAACACATCGGTCGCGGCGGCCAGTTCACGCAGCAGGGCCAGCGTCTCGTCGGTGACCAGGTGCTTGGAGTAGTCGATGCGCAGGTCGCCGACGCGTACGACGTAGCGTTCGGCGCGCCCGGGGTCGCTGTCGAACAGCTCACGCAGGGTCGGGCGCGGCAGGGCGTCCGCGCGGTGGTCCTCCAGGGCGGCCCACTCGGGCCGTCGCGTGAGCCGGGGGGAGTCAGACATGGGCGGGGTTCTCCTCGGTTGCCTCGCCGTTCAGGGCGATGGCGTACATCTCGTCCGCGTCGAGGCGCCGCAGCTCCTCGGCGATGAGTTCGGAGGTGGCACGCACCTTCAGCGCGAGGGTGCGGGAGGGCTGGCCCGGCAGGCTCAGCGTGGCCAGCGGGCCTTCCGGGCGGTCGATGACGATCTCGCCCGACTCCGTGCCCAGGCGTACGGCGGTCACCACCGGGCCGGCGGTCACCACCCGGTCGACCCGGACGTGCAGCCGGGCCTCCAGCCAGCGGGCCAGCAGCTCGGCGGCCGGGTTCTCGGCCTCGGCCTCCACGGCCGCCGAGGTGATCGGCACCCGGGCCTGGTCCAGTGCCGCCGCCAGCATCGAGCGCCAGGGCGTCAGCCGGGTCCAGGCCAGGTCGGTGTCGCCCGGTGCGTAGGCCCGGGCCCGGGCCTGCAGCGTGGCCAGCGGGTCCTCCACGGCGTACAGGTCGGTGATCCGCCGCTGGGCCAGCGCCCCCAGCGGGTCCTTCGCGGGCACCTCGGGGGCGTCCACCGGCCACCACACCACCACCGGGGCGTCCGGCAGCAGCAGCGGCAGGACGACCGAGTCGGCGTGCTCGGACACCTCGCCGTAGGTCCGCAGGATCACCGTCTCCCCGGTGCCCGCGTCCGCGCCCACCCGGACCTCGGCGTCCAGCCGGGAGGACTGGCGGTCGCGCGGGGTGCGGGCGTGCCGCTTGATGACGACCAGGGTGCGCGAGGGGTGCTCGTGGGAGGCCTCCTCGGACGCCTTGATCGCGTCGTAGGCGTTCTCCTCGTCCGTGACGATCACCATCGTCAGGACCATGCCCACGGCGGGCGTCCCGATGGCGCGGCGGCCCTGCACCAGCGCCTTGTTGATCTTGCTTGCCGTGGTGTCGGTCAGGTCGATCTTCATGGCCTGCGCCAGCTCCGTCCGTCTCGTGCGAGCATCTCGTCGGCTTCCGCGGGTCCCCAGCTGCCCGAGGCGTACTGCGCGGGCCGGCCGTGCGTGGCCCAGTACCGTTCGATCGGGTCGAGGATCTTCCAGGACTCTTCCACTTCCTGGTGGCGGGGGAACAGGTTCGCGTCGCCCAGGAGGACGTCCAGGATCAGCCGTTCGTACGCCTCCGGGCTCGATTCGGTGAACGACTCGCCGTAGGCGAAGTCCATCGTCACGTCCCGGATCTCCATCGAGGTGCCCGGCACCTTCGAGCCGAAGCGGACCGTGACGCCCTCGTCCGGCTGGACGCGGATGACGATCGCGTTCTGGCCCAGCTCCTCGGTGGCGGTGGAGTCGAAGGGGGAGTGCGGGGCCCGCTGGAAGACGACCGCGATCTCCGTCACCCGGCGCCCGAGGCGCTTGCCGGTGCGCAGGTAGAACGGCACGCCCGCCCAGCGCCGGTTGTCGACCTGGAGCCGGATCGCCGCGTAGGTGTCGGTGGTGGAGGCCGGGTCGATGCCCTCCTCCTCCAGGTAGCCGCGCACCTTCGTGCCGCCCTGCCAGGCCGCCGCGTACTGCCCGCGCACGGCGTTCGCCCCCAGGTCCTGCGGCAGCCGCACGGCCTTGAGGACCTTCAGCTTCTCGGTGAGCAGCGAGGCGGCGTCGAAGGCGGCCGGTTCCTCCATCGCGGTGAGGGCCATCAGCTGCAGCAGGTGGTTCTGGATGACGTCACGGGCCGCGCCGATGCCGTCGTAGTAGCCGGCCCGGCCACCGATGCCGATGTCCTCGGCCATCGTGATCTGCACGTGGTCGACGTACGACCGGTTCCAGACCGGCTCGAACAGCTGGTTCGCGAAGCGCAGCGCCAGGATGTTCTGGACGGTCTCCTTGCCGAGGTAGTGGTCGATCCGGAAGACCTGCTCCGGATCGAACACCTCGTGCACGATCGCGTTGAGCTGCTCGGCCGACTCCAGGTCGTGCCCGAACGGCTTCTCGATGACCGCGCGGCGCCAGGACCCCTCGGGGGCGTCGGCCAGCTTGTGCTTCTTCAGCTGCTGGACGACCTTGGGGAAGAACTTCGGCGGCACCGAGAGGTAGAACGCGTAGTTGCCGCTGGTGCCACGGGAGGCGTCCAGCTCCTCGACGGCGGCGCGCAGCTGCTTGAACGCCGTGTCGTCGTCGAAGTCGCCGGGGATGAACCGCATGCCCTCGGCGAGCTGCTGCCAGACCTCCTCGCGGAACGGGGTCCGGGCGTGCTCGCGCACGGCGTCGTGCACGACCTGCGCGAAGTCCTGGTCCTCCCAGTCCCGGCGGGCGAAGCCCACCAGCGAGAAGCCCGGCGGCAGCAGGCCGCGGTTGGCCAGGTCGTACACCGCCGGCATCAGCTTCTTGCGGGACAGGTCGCCGGTGACGCCGAAGATGACGAGCCCGGAGGGGCCCGCGATCCTCGGCAGCCGGCGGTCGCGCGCATCGCGCAGGGGGTTCTCGAAGCGGGTGTCGGGCTGCGCCGTGCGGGGTGCGCCGCTGCCCGCGCGGACGCCTTCGGTCGCGGCCGGGGTGTCGGTGCCGTCCGCCCCGGGAGCGCTGCCGCTCACCCCGGTCGGCTCGACCCCCGCCGCCTCCTGAGCCGCCCGGGCCTCCTTGTCCTCCTTGGTCCCCTTGGTCTCCTGCTCGGCCGTCCGGGGGATCCCCTCGCTCATTCCGCGTCAGCTCCCTTGCTGGTGAGGGACTTGGTGACCGCGTCCAGCAGGTCCTGCCAGGCCACCTCGAACTTGGCCACTCCCTCGTCCTCCAGTTGCCGCACCACCTCGTCGTATGCAATGCCGAGCCGTTCAATGGCCGCCAGGTCCGCCCGGGCCTGTGCGTAACCGCCGGTGACGGTGTCGCCCCGGACGTCGCCTCGCGCCGCGACGGCGTTCAGCGTGGCCTCCGGCATGGTGTTGACCGTGCCGGGGGCGACCAGCTCGTCCACGTACAGGGTGTCCTTGTAGGCGGGGTCCTTCACACCGGTGGAGGCCCAAAGGGGGCGCTGCCGGTGCGCGCGGGCGCCTTCCAGGGCCCGCCAGCGCGCCCCCGTGAAGACCTCTGCGTACGCCTCGTGGGCGAGCCGGGCGTTGGCGAGGGCCGCCCGGCCCTTCAGCGCCAGCGCCTCGTCCGTGCCCAGCAGGGTCAGCCGCTTGTCGATCTCGGAGTCCACCCGGGAGACGAAGAACGAGGCGACCGAGTGGATCGCCGACAGGTCCAGGCCGGCCGCCCGGGCCCTCTCCAGGCCGGTGAGGTAGGCGTCCATCACCTCGCGGTAGCGCTCCAGGGAGAAGATCAGCGTCACGTTGACGCTGATGCCCGCCGCGATCACCTCGGTGATCGCGGGCAGGCCCGCCTCCGTCGCCGGGATCTTGATCATCACGTTGGGGCGGTCCACCAGCCAGGCCAGCTGGCGGGCCTCGGCGACGGTCGCCACCGTGTCGTGGGCCAGCCTCGGGTCGACCTCGATCGAGACCCGGCCGTCCCGGCCGCCGGTCGCGTCGAACACCGGCCGCAGGACGTCGGCGGCGGCCCGCACGTCGGCGGTCGTCATCATCCGGACGGCCTCGTCCACGGTGACGCCCCGCACGGCGAGGTCGGCGAGCTGCTCCTCGTAACCTTCCCCGGAGCCGATGGCGGCCTGGAAGATGGAGGGGTTGGTGGTGACACCGACGACGTTCCGGGTCGCCACCAGCTCGGCCAGGTCGCCGGACTCGATCCGCCGGCGTGACAGGTCGTCGAGCCAGATCGACACGCCCTCGTCGGACAGGCGCTTCAGTGCTCCCGCGCTCGCGGTCGCTTCGGTCACAGTGATCATCTTCCTTCGTGCGGTCGATCAGGCGCGGGCGGCGGCGAGGGACTCCCTCGCGGCGGCCACGACGTGGTCGGGGGTGAAGCCGTACGCGGCGAACAGGGTGGCGGCGTCGGCGGAGGCGCCGAAGTGCTCCAGGGAGACGATGCGCCCCGCGTCCCCGACGAACCGGTGCCAGGTCAGGCCGATCCCGGCCTCCACGGCGACCCGGGCCGTCACGGACGGCGGGAGGACGCTCTCGCGGTAGGCGCGCGGCTGCTCCTCGAACCACTCCACGGACGGCATCGACACCAGACGGGTGGGCACCCCCGCCGCCTGCAGGCGCTCGCGCGCCTCGGCCGCGACGTGCACCTCGGAGCCGGTGGCGATCAGGACGACCTGGGGCGTGCCGCCCTCCGCCTCGAACCGCACGTACCCGCCGCGCGCCGCCCGCGGGTCCGGCTCGTAGGTGGGCACGCCCTGCCGGGTGAGCGCCAGGCCGTGCGGGGCCGGGTCGGTGGTGTGCCGCCGGAGGATCTCGGCCCAGGCGACGGCGGTCTCGTTGGCGTCGGCCGGGCGGACCACGTTCAGGCCCGGGATCGCCCGCAGCGCGGCCAGGTGCTCGACCGGCTGGTGCGTGGGGCCGTCCTCGCCCAGGCCGATCGAGTCGTGCGTCCACACGTACGTCACCGGCAGCTGCATCAGGGCCGACATCCGCACCGCGTTGCGCATGTAGTCGGAGAACACCAGGAAGGTGCCGCCGTAGACGCGCGTGTTGCCGTGCAGGGCGATGCCGTTCATCTCCGCGGCCATGGCGAACTCGCGGATGCCGAAGTGGATCGTGCGGCCGTACGGGTCGGCCTCCGGCAGCGGGTTGCCCTGCGGCAGGAACGACGACGTCCTGTCGATGGTGGTGTTGTTGGAACCGGCCAGGTCGGCCGAGCCGCCCCACAGTTCGGGGACGACCGCGCCGAGCGCTTGGAGCACCTTCCCGGACGCGGCACGGGTGGCGACCGCCTTGCCCGGCTCGAACACCGGCAGGGCGTCTTCCCAGCCCTCGGGCAGCTCGCCCTTGCCGACGCGGTCGAAGGTGGCTGCGCGCTCCGGGTTTCCGCGGCGCCAGGCGCCGATCCGCCTGTCCCAGGCGGTGTGCGCCTCGGCGCCCCGGTCCAGGGCCTTGCGGGTCTGGGCCAGGACCTCGTCGGCGACCTCGAAGGTCCGCCCGGGGTCGAAGCCGAGCAGGCGCTTGGTGGCGGCGACCTCGTCCTCGCCGAGCGCCGAGCCGTGCGCGGCCTCGGTGTTGCGCGCGTTCGGGGCGGGCCAGGCGATGACGGTGCGCATCGCGATGATCGAGGGCCGCCCGGTCTCCGCCCGCGCCGCCCGCAGCGCCGCGTACAGCGCGTGCACGTCGACGTCGCCGTCCTCCCGCGGCGCGATCCGCTGCACGTGCCAGCCGTAGGCCTCGTACCGCTCGAGCACGTCCTCGGAGAAGGCGGTCGCGGTGTCGCCCTCGATGGAGATGTGGTTGTCGTCGTAGAGGAAGACCAGGTTGCCGAGCATCTGGTGGCCGGCCAGCGAGGAGGCCTCGGCACAGACGCCCTCCTGGAGGTCGCCGTCGGAGACGATCGCCCAGATCGTGTGGTCGAAGGGCGACTCGCCCTCGGGGGCGTCCGGGTCGAACAGGCCGCGCTCGTAACGGGCCGCCATCGCCATGCCGACGGCGTTCGCCGCGCCTTGGCCGAGCGGGCCGGTGGTGGTCTCCACGCCCGCGGTGTGGCCGTACTCGGGATGGCCGGGCGTCTTCGAACCGTGCGTGCGGAACGCCTTCAGGTCGTCCAGCTCCAGCTCGTAACCGGCGAGGTAGAGCTGTGTGTAGAGGGTCAGGGAGGTGTGGCCGGGGGAGAGGACGAAGCGGTCACGGCCGGTCCACTCCGGGTCGGCGGGGTCGTGCCGCATCACCTTCTGAAAGATCGTGTAGGCGGCCGGTGCCAGGCTCATCGCGGTGCCGGGATGGCCGTTGCCGACCCGCTGCACGGCATCGGCCGCCAGCAGGCGGGCGGTGTCGACGGCACGCCGGTCGAGGTCGGTCCATTCGAAGCGGTCCGCGGGCTGCGTGCTCATCTTCAAGAAGTCCTCGATCGAAGTGAAGGGGGTGCTCTGACGCGTTCAAAGCTAAAAGTCAGACTTATTTGCCGGAAGGTCGCCGTGTGTCAGCCTGTGGTGAAAGTGGGACACCCGCGGGCGGCGCGGCACACGAGCGGGGCGGTGCGAGGCGGATATGGCGGACATGGCGGACAGAGGCCACCGGGGCGGCGACGGGATCAGAACGTTCCCCTTCCCTGTCGAGCTGAGCGTCGGCGGAGTCGGCATGCAGGTCGGCCCGATGGGGACCGGACGCACCTGGCACGCCGACGCGCCGCTGGAGCGCGTGCACCGCATCGACTTCCACGTCGTGATGCTGTTCGGCGGCGGCCCGGTCCGGCACATGATCGACTTCACCGAGTACGAAGCCACGGCCGGGGACCTGCTGTGGATCCGCCCGGGGCAGGTCCACCGCTTCTCGCGCAGCAGCGAGTACCGCGGAACGGTGCTGACCATGCAGCCCGGCTTTCTGCCCCGCTCCACGGTGGAGGCCACCGGCCTGTACCGCTACGACCTGCCGCCGCTGCTCCACCCCGACGCGGCGCAACTCGACGCGCTGCGCGCCGGACTGGGCCAGCTACGGCGCGAGTACGAGGACACGGCGACGCTGCCGCAGAGCCTGCACACCGCCGTGCTGCGCCACACCCTGACGGCGTTCCTGCTGCGCCTCGCCCATCTCGCGGCGAGTGCGGCCGAGGCGGTGCGCCGGCAGTCCGACTCGACCTTCACCCTCTTCCGGGACGCCGTGGAGCGGGAGTTCGCCACCAACCACAGCGTCAGCGCCTACGCGGACGCCCTCGGCTACTCCCGCCGCACCCTGGTCCGCGCCGTCCGTGCCGCCACCGGCGAGACGCCGAAGGCGTTCATCGACAAGCGCGTCGTGCTGGAGGCCAAACGCCTCCTCGCCCACACCGACCTGCCTATCGGCCGGGTCGGCGCCGCGGTCGGCTTCCCCGACGCCGCCAACTTCTCCAAGTTCTTCCAGCAGCACACGGACCAGACGCCGGCGGCGTTCCGCGCGGAGCTGCGCTGAGGGCGGCGAAAAGGGGCCCCACGCGTGCGTGGAGCCCCTCGCCGGGCCGGTCAGCGCCCGAACGTGAACCAGTTGACGTTCACGAAGTCCGCCGGCTGGCCGCTGGTGAAGGTCAGATAGACGTCATGGGTGCCGGTCACGGCGCTGATGTTCGCGGGAACGGTCCGCCAGGACTGCCAGCCCCCGGTGTTGCCCACCGCGAAACTCCCGACGGGCGCGTTGCTCCGGCTGTCCAGCCGCACCTCGACCAGCCCGCTGACGCCGCTCGCGGCGCCGCTCGCGACCCGGGCGCTGAACTGCCGGGCCGCCGTGGAGCCGAAGTTGACGCCCTTGAACTGCAGCCAGTCGCCGTTGGCCAGCGCGCCGATGTTCTGGCCGCCGCCCGAGTCCGAGGTCGTCTCGGTCATGGCGCCGGACTGGCCGTCGAAGGACTCCGCCTGGATGGTGCCGTAGGCGTCGCGGTTGCCGGTCGGCGGGGGCGTGGTGCCGCCGCCTCCCGAGGACAGCACCTGCACGTAGTCGACGACCATCGCGTGACCGGGCTGGGTGCCCCCGTCCGGGCCGCCGCCGAACGCGTCCGGGAAGCCGCCGCCCATCGCCACGTTGAGGATGATGTAGAACCCGTGGTCGGTGGCGTTGCGCCAGGTCGTGGCGTCGACCTGGTTGGCGCGCACGGTGTGGAAGGTGGCGCCGTCGAGGGAGAAGCGGATCTCCTCGACGCTCGTGGAGCGGTCCCACTCCATTCGGTACGTGTGGAAGCCCGCCTGGCAGGAGGTGCCCTGGCAGGTGGTCGAACCGCCGATCCCGCTGGTCTCGTTGCAGGGGCCGCCCGGCGAGGTGCCGCAGTGCATGGTGGCGAACACCGTGTTCATGCCCTGGGTGTTCTCCATGATGTCCAGCTCGCCGACGGCCGGCCAGTTCCAGTAGTTGCCCCGGTAGGGACCGCCGAGCATCCAGAACGCGGGCCAGTAGCCCTTGGCCGCGGCGCCGGTGACGTTCGGGACCTGGATGCGCGACTCGACGCGCAGCTTGCCGCCGGCCGGGGGCCGGAAGTCGGTGCGGTTGGTCTCGATGCGGCCGGAGGTCCAGTTGCCGGCGGCGTCCCGCCGGGGCGTGATGCGGAGGTTGCCGTTGCCGTCGAGCGAGACGTTGTCGGTGCTGCTGGTCATGGTCTCGATCTCGCCGGTGCCCCAGTTGGCGGGACCGCCCGGGTATCCCTTGCCGGTCGCGTACTGCCAGTGGGAGGTGTTGACGCCGCTGCCGGCCGGGCCGTTGAAGTCGTCCACGAACACCTGGGTCCAGCCCGACGGGGGTGCCGGCGCGGACGCGCCGGCGGGCGGGGTGGCGACCGCCGTGGCGGCCAGCGCGAGGCCGAGCGCGCCGACGGCGGCGACGAACGCGCGCCGGAAGGGGCGGGGTCTGCGGGAGGTGCCGGAGGTGTCGCTCATGTGGGGGCCTCTCGGTTCCGGAGGGGACACGTGGGGAGTCGAACGCTGCTCGGTGCACGGGGGTGAGAGCGCTCTCAGAGTGCCGTCAATGTGCTGCACCGGCACGGGGGCGTCAAGAGGTGAAGCCGTGTGAAGTTCGCGGCGGCACCTGGGTGCACAGGCTGAACCGACGTGCGGGGCAAGGGTGTTGGGTGCGAGGGCGGGGCGCGGGAGCGGTCGGTGCGATGCCCGCCCCTCCTCGCGGCGGGAGCGGATGTGGCGAAATTGTGTGGGTTCCGGCCGGGCCGGGCGGCCGAGAGGGGGCGAACCGTGCATTGCGGAAATCGAACAAGGTTCAAGCCGCGGTTAGTTGGCTGAATCTCGCCCCTCGCGTGAACGCGCCCGCAACCTCGAAGATGCGGCGAAAACAGGGCAGTTGCCGCACCGAGTGGCCTGGACCACTCGCGTCCCACCCGTAAGAGGGCGCGGGGAAGGGGTCGTTCCGATACCACTGCCAGGGGTCCGGGGCGACTACTTCGCGACGACATCGCGTCTTCCCTCCAGGAACCAGCTCGTCTGATCGGACCGGCCCGCCGGGTGACTAGCATGGCCGCACGGGGTCGGAGGAGCGCTGTCGCGTCGGCGTTCCAGTCCTTGACCTGCGACCGTCCACATGCCGGTCGACGTTCGTCTTCTGCTCTCAACGACCGAGGGACCGCGGAAATGTCAGTGCCTGCACCGCCCAGTCAGCACCGGCCGGCGAAGTCTCCGAAGGCGTCGCCGGCCGTACCCCTGGCCGTGCTGACGGTGAGTGCCGCTGCGGCGGCCGGTGTGGTGGCGGCGGCCCCGGACCACGCCCGCTCGTGGACGCTCGGCGCGGTGGCGGGCGGGTGGCTGTGCCTGGCCGTCACCGTCCTCGTCAGCACCCTGCTGATCCGCAGGACCCGCCGGTCCACGGCCCAGAACCTCGCCGAGGCCGACCGGCACCTGGCGCAGTGGGCACAGGTGTCGGCGGAGACCGCGCACCTGGTGAACGTCACCCTGCCCGCCGTCGCCGGGAGGCTGCGGGACGGCGTGAGCGCCAGCGACACCCTGGCCACCGTGACACCGCCGTCGGACCCGCAGCTGCGCCGCCTCGTGCACACCTTCGCCTCCGTCGTGGAGGAGAGCACGCAGTACGCGGCCGCCGTGGACGCCGAGCGCCGGCACTTCCAGCAGCAACTCGACGAGGCCGCCGCCCAGGTGGAGCGGCTGACGAGCGAGACCCTGCCCACCGCCGTCGCCAGGCTCCGCGACGGCCAGCCGGCCGACACGGTCCTCGGCGCGCTGGACTGGCCGCAGTCCCCGCTGCTGCGCTCGCCCGTGGAGTCGTTCGTGCGCGAACTCGCCCTGAGCGAGCGCCGGGCCGCCGCCGCGCAGGCCGCGTCGGCGAAGGCGCTCAGCCGGGTCCAGGCCAAGGCCGTCAGCATGCTCGCCGATCTGCGGGACATGCAGGAGAGGTACGGCGAGGAGGTCTTCGGCGACCTGCTCAAGCTCGACCACGCCACCTCGCAGCTCGGCCTGATGACCGACCGGCTCGCCCTGCTCATGGGAGGCCGCTCCAGCCGCGCCTGGAACAAGCCCATCGTGATGGAGAGCATCCTGCGCGGCGCGGTCGGCCGGATCGCCGCCTACCAGCGGGTGCGGCTGCACTGCTCGACCTCCGCCGCGATCTCCGGCTTCGCCGCCGAGGGCGTGATGCACCTGCTCGCCGAACTGATGGACAACGCCGCCAACTTCTCCCCGCCGATCGACGAGGTGCACGTCTACGTCGAGGAGCGCAGCGCCGGAATCGTCGTCACCATCGAGGACAGCGGCCTGAAGATGGCCGCCGCGGCCATGCGCCGGGTCGAGGAGGCGGTGTCCGGGCGCATGACCGACCTCGCCTCGCTGCAGGGCACCCGCCTCGGCCTCGCCGTCGTCGGACGCCTGGCGGTCAAGTACGGCATCAGCGTCAACTACCGGCCCTCGTCCCGGGGCGGCACCGGCGTGGTCGTCCTGATCCCGCCGCAGCTGCTCGCGCAGCGGCGCGAACCGGCCCTCGCGCAGCCCCTGCGGCGCCCCGCCCCCTCGGCGCCGACGCCCGGACCCGCGCCCGCGGCGCCGGCCCCCGAACGCGCCCCGGCCCTGCCGGCGGCCCGGCCCGCCCCGGCGGCACCGGCACCCGAGCCCGAGCCCCACACGCGGCCGGTCGCCCCGGAGCGGCCCGCCGCCCGCGCGGACTCGCCCGAACCCACCGGCGCGCGAGGGCACTCGCACGGGCCGGTATCGAGCGGGCCGGCATCGAGCGGACCGGCGCCGAGCGCGCCCACGCCGAACGGGCTGCCCGTCCGCACGCCGGGACGCGCCATGGCCCAGGCGGAACGCGAGCGCGAACAGCGCCGCAGCACCGCGCAGCCCGGCCCCGCCACCGAAGGCCGTGCCCCGGCGCGCGACGCGGGCTCCAGCTTCGGCGCCTTCCACCGCGGGCGCCAGACCGGACGGGACTCCGGCCGCGCGGTCGCCCGGCCGGAGGGGGAGCCGGAACCGCCGTCCGCCCCGTGACCCCCGCCCTCCCGCCCAGCGCCGTGGACACGGCGCCCACTTCCCTCGCCTGAGTTCGTGAGATTGGAGGAACGGGCCGGTGACCGGTCACCCGGGCACCACCGTCCCACTACCCACCATGCAGACCACCGACAACAGCCTCACCTGGCTTCTGCAGTCCCTGCTGGAGCGCACCCCGGGCACCCGGCACGCCCTGGTGCTGTCCCGGGACGGCCTGAAGCTGTGCTGGACCGACCATCTGACGCAGGACCAGGCCGACCAGCTGGCGGCGATCTGCTCCGGCATCCAGGCCCTCGCCCAGGGCGCGTCCGTCGAGTTCGGCGACGGGACCGGCGGCGTCCGCCACTCGATGACCGAGTTCCACGGCGGCCTGCTGTTCATCGTGGAGGCCGGTGAGGGAGCCCATCTCGCGGTCCTCGCCGAACAGAACGCCGACCCCGGCGTCGTCGGCCACCAGATGACCGAGCTGGTCGAGCAGATCGGCGACCACCTGCGTGCCGAGCCGCGCCAGCCCGCCGCGGGGAGTGCCGGCTCGTGACCCGCAGGCCCGTGGACACCGGCGACCCCGACCGGCTCTACACGGTCACCGGCGGTCGCAGCCGCGCGGACGACGCGTTCGACCTGGTCACCCTCATCGTCAGCGAATGCGAGCCCACGACCGGGATGCAGTCGGAGCACGCCCGGATCCTCGAACTGTGCCGCCACCCGACGGCCCTGGTCGAGATCGCGGCGGAACTCAAGCTGCCGATCACGGTGGTCCGGATCCTGCTCGGCGATCTGCTCGCCACGGGCCGCATCACCGCCCGCCACCCCCGCGCGGCCCGGTCCGCCGCCTCGCTTCCCGACTCCGCCCTTCTCAAGGAGGTGCTCCATGGGCTCCGCAACCTCTGAGCTGCCCTCCCGACGCACACCCCTGGCCGACGCCGCCGAGACCGGCCTGAAGATCGTCATCGTGGGCGGGTTCGGGGTCGGCAAGACCACCCTGGTCCGCTCGGTCAGCGAGATCCGGCCCCTCAACACCGAAGAGGTGATGACCCAGGCTGGCATGGGCGTCGACGACACCCACCAGGTCGCGGGGAAGACGACCACCACGGTGGCGTTCGACTTCGGGCGCATCAGCCTCAACGAGACCATGGTGCTCTACCTGTTCGGCGCGCCCGGGCAGGAACGCTTCTGGTTCCTGTGGGACCGGCTGTTCTCCGGCACCCTCGGCGCGGTCGTCCTGGTCGACACCCGCCGCATGGACGACTCCTGGTACGCGATCGACAGGCTGGAGCACCACGGCACACCGTTCGTGGTGGCCGTGAACCGGTTCGACGACGACGCCGCCCGGCACTCCCTGGACGAGATCCGGCAGGCCCTCGCCCTGCCCGAGCACGTGCCGCTGATCGACTGCGACGCCCGGGTCCGGCAGTCCGGGAAGGACGTCCTGATCACCCTCGTGGACTACCTCTACGAACGGGCCCTGGCCCAGGAGACGACACTGTGACCGACACCGGACCCTCCTTCGCCGACGCGCCGCCCCCGGGCTGCCCCGCCCACCCGGGCGCGGTGCGCCTGGGCGGACTCGAGTACCAGCAGGCGCCGTCCCAGCTCTACCGCGCCCTGCGCCGGGAGCACGGCCCCATCGCCCCCGTCCTGCTCGACGGCGACATCCCCGCCTGGCTGGTGCTCGGCTACTCCGAGGTCAGCTACGTGACCAGCCACGACGAGCTGTTCGCGCGCGACTCCCGGCGCTGGAACCAGTGGCCGAACATCCCCGAGGACTGGCCGCTGCTGCCCTTCGTCGGCTACCAGCCGTCCGTGCTGTTCACCGAGGGCGAGGAGCACCAGAGGCGCGCCGGGGTGATCACGGAGGCGCTGGAGGGCGTGGACCAGTTCGAGCTGGCCCGGGACTGCCAGATCATCGCCGACGAGCTCATCTCCTCCTTCGCCGGAAGCGGCCAGGCGGAGCTGATGAGCGCCTACGCGCACTCCCTGCCGGCGCGCGCCGTGGTGCAGGTGTGCGGCATGCCGCTCGCCGGCGAGGACACCCGGCAGCTCGTGGACGACCTGCGGATCTCGCTGGACGCGGCGGAGGGCGAGGACCCGATCGCCGCCTACGGGCGGGTCGGCGCCCGGCTGACGCAGCTGGTGAAGGACAAGCGGGAACGCCCGGGCCCGGACGTCACCTCCCGCATGCTGCAGCACCCGGCGGGGCTGACGGACGAGGAGATCGTCCAGGATCTGATCTCGGTGATCGCGGCGGCCCAGCAGCCGACGGCCAACTGGATCTGCAACACGCTGCGGCTGCTGCTCACCGACGAGCGGTTCGCGCTGAACGTCTCGGGCGGCCGGCTCAGCGTGGGCGAGGCGCTCAACGAGGTGCTGTGGCTGGACACGCCCACGCAGAACTTCATCGGCCGCTGGGCGGTGCGGGACACCCAGCTCGGCGGCCGGCGGATCCAGGCCGGCGACTGCCTGGTGCTGGGCCTGGCCGCGGCCAACACCGATCCGCAGATCTGGCCGGATGCGCACGTCGGGGCGGAGAACGCCGCGCACCTGTCGTTCAGCAACGGTGAGCACCGCTGCCCGTACCCGGCACCGCTGCTGGCGGACGTCATGGCGCGCACGGCCGTGGAGACCCTGCTGGAGCGGCTGCCGGACCTGGTCCTGGCGGTGGAGCCGGACGAGCTGAGGTGGCGGCCGTCCATCTGGATGCGTGGCCTGACCGCGCTGCCGGTGGAGTTCACGCCCGTCGTGCAGTAGGGCGGCGGGAGCGGGGCCCCGGCGCCGGGGCCCCGTCCGCGACCGCGGGCGTCAGGAGGCGACCGGCGTGAACTTCACCGGCAGGCTCTGCGGGCCGCGGGTGAAGACGCCCTGCTCGACCGGGTCGAAGCCGTCGGCGAGCCGGATGTCGGGCATGGCGTCGAGGAGCTGGTTCATGCCGATCTCCACCTCGGCCTTGGCCAGCAGGGCACCGACGCAGAAGTGCCGGCCGAGGGCGAACGCGAGATGGTCCGCGGCGGCCGAGAAGGCGTTCTTGGTGGTGAGGTCGTCGCGGAAGATGTCGAACCGGTCCGGGTCGCCGAAACGGCTCGCGTCGCGGTTCGCGGCCCCGATCAGGCAGGTCACGGTGACCCCCGCGGGGATGGTGCCGCCGCTCAGCTCCACCTCCGTCGCCGACTGGCGCATGATCATGTGGACGGGCGGCGTGTAGCGCAGCGTCTCGGCGAACGCGCGGGGGATCAGCGAGCGGTCCCGCTGCACGGCGGCGAGCTGGTCGGGGTGCAGCAGCAGGTTCGCGAAGATGCCGGCGATCGCCTTGTCGGTGGTCTCGCCGCCGGCGGCCAGCAGCAGGCTGCAGAACGCCTTGATGTCCTCGTCGCTCATCCTGACGCCGTCCACCTCGGCGGCGCACAGCGTGGACAGCAGGTCGTCACCGAGGTGGTCCCTGCGCTGCCGGATGATCGGCAGCATGTACTCGGCGAACTCCGTCCGGGTCCGTTCCCCGGCCGCCGCCACCTCGGGGTCGCCCGAGAGGTTGCCGAGGAAGGCGATGACCGAGGTGTACCACCGGTGGAAGCGGGCGTGGTCGGCCTTGTCGAGGCCCAGCATGTCCGCGATCACGTTGACCGGGAAGCGCGTCGCGTAGTCGGTGACCAGGTCGGCGGAGCCCTTGTGGCGGAAGGCGTCGATCAGCTCGCGGGAGTTGCGCTCGATGACCGGCAGGAACTTCTGCTCCAGGTCGCTGCCGCGGAAGGCCGGCGCGACCAGGGCCCGCCGCACGGCGTGCTCCCGGCCGCTGAGCTGCAGGATCGTCTTGCCGTGCACCGGCTCGATCTGCCAGTCGTAGTTGTCGGTGGTGAACTGGCCTTCCTTGTCCTTGAAGACCCGCTCGACGTCCTCGTAGCGCGAGATGATGTAGCTCTGCGTGGCCTCGTGCCAGATGAGGGGAGCGCTCTCACGCATCACGCGATAGGCGGGATAGGGGTCTGCGGCGAACTCGGGCGAGAGGATGTCGGGGACCTGCTGCGCGGTGGACACGGGGCTCCCATAAGTCGGTAACAGGTGTACGGGACAAGGCTATTGATCAACTGTCACCCGGGACAGAGCACCGGTCCGTTTGTTGATGAACGACGTGCGCATGGCCGGTAATCGCCCCTGTCCGCGTCCGTCCGGCCGGTCCGGGCTCGCGCCGCGCTGTTGGACGGGGGAATGTGGGGGCACTCGGGGTGGACGACAGACACGCAGCAGGAGGTACCCGTGGCCGTTCGCCATCGCCTGATCCGAGTCGCTCCGAGCGCCGTGTGGGACGTCCTCGCCGACGGCGACCGCTACGCCGAGTGGGTGGTGGGCACCTCGGAGTCCCACCCCGTGAGCGGGCACTGGCCCGACAAGGACGCGGCGATCCGCTACCAGGTCCGGCTCGGCCCGGTGGAGCTGACCAACCGGACGGTCGTCCGCTCCTGCGAGCGGGGCCGGCGGCTGGAACTGGAGGCCCACGCCGGTGCGCTGGGCACCGCGCGCATCTCGATCGAGCTGCGGCCCTGGGGCGAGCACTGCCTGGTCATCGTCGACGAGCATCCCCTGCGCGGCGCGGGCGGCCGGCTGCACAACGTCGGCTTCGAGGCGCTGATCCAACTGCGCCACCGCACCATGCTCGCCAGACTGGCCCGGCTGTGCGAGAGCGGGACGACGCACACCGGGGGCGCCCGCCGCCCCCTCGGCCAGGTGACCGCGGGGTCCGAAGCGGACGGAGCCGGCCGTGCCTGACGCCGTGGTGATCGGCGCCGGCCCCAACGGCCTGGTCGCCGCCAACCTCCTCGCGGACGCCGGGTGGAGCGTGGAAGTGCTGGAGGAACAGCCCGAACCGGGCGGGGCCGTGCGCCACGACCACGGCGTCGACCCCGGCTTCGTCAGCGACCTGTTCAGCTCCTTCTACCCCCTCGCCGCCGCCTCGCCCGTCCTGGCGGGCCTCCGCCTCGACGACCACGGACTGCGCTGGAGCCACGCGCCCAGCGTGCTGGCGCACCCCCTCAGCGACGGCAGTTGCGCGGTGCTGGACCGGAACATCGGCACCACCGCCGCGTCCCTCGACGCCTTCGCACCGGGCGACGGAGCCGCCTGGCAGCGGCTGCACGAGGTGTGGCAGAGCCTGCGTCCCGGTCTCGTGGAGGCCCTGTTCACCCCCTTCCCGCCCGTGCGCGCCGCGGCCCGGCTCGCGCTGCGGCTGCGGGCTGCGGGCGGGCTGCGCATGGCCCGCTCACTCGTGCTGCCGGTGCGCCGGATGGGCGAGGAGGAGTTCCGCGGCGAGGGCGGCCGCCTGCTGCTGGCCGGCAACGCCCTGCACGCCGACCTCGCCCCGGAGTCGGCGGGCAGCGGCGGCTTCGGCTGGCTGATGGCCATGCTGGGGCAGACGTACGGCTTCCCGGTCCCGGCCGGCGGCTCCGGCGCGCTGACTGCCGCCCTGGTACGGCGGCTGGAGAGCCTGGGCGGACGGGTGCGGTGCGGGCAGCGGGCCGAGCAGGTCGTGGTCCGCGGCGGGCGGGCCGTCGGTGTGCGCACGGCGAACGGCGACGGTGTGCCGGCCCGCCGGGCGGTGCTCGCCGACGTGTCGGTGCCCGCCCTGTACGGCGGGCTCGTCGACCCCGGCCACCTGCCCGCCCAGCTCCTCGACGACCTGCGGCGCTTCCAGTGGGACTTCGCCACCTTCAAGGTCGACTGGGCGCTCGACGGCCCGGTGCCCTGGCAGGCCGAGCAGGCCTCCCGCGCCGGCACCGTGCACCTCGCCGACGGCCTGGACGAACTCACCCGCTTCGCGGCGCAGATCGCCATGCGGCAGGTCCCGGACCGGCCCTTCCTGGTGTTCGGCCAGATGACCACCTCCGACGCCTCCCGCTCCCCGCAGGGCACCGAGTCGGCCTGGGCCTACACCCACCTCCCCCACGACATCCGCGCCGACGCCGCCGACGAGGGCGTCACCGGAAGCTGGGACACCAAGGACCAGGAGCTGATGGCCGACCGGGTCGAACGCCAGGTGGAACGCTTCGCGCCCGGCTTCCGCGGCCTGATCCGCAGCCGCCGCGTCCTCGCGCCCCCGACCCTGGAGGCACTCGACGGCAATCTCGCCGGCGGCGCCATCAACGGCGGCACGACCGCCATGCACCAGCAGCTCTTCTTCCGCCCGCTGCCCGGCACCGGACGACCCGAGACCCCGGTGCCCGGCCTGTACCTCGCCTCCTCCGGGGCCCACCCGGGCGGCGGCGTGCACGGCGCGCCCGGAGCCAACGCCGCCCGCGCCGCGCTGCGCCGCAACCGGCCACCCGGCCTCGCGGGCGCGCAGCGGGTCCTGGCCCGCCGCGACCGCACGGGAACCAAGCGCTGAGCGGACGGGACGGCCGGGGCGGGCGCGGGACCGGAGAGGAAGGAGCGCACCCCATGGGCAGCAGCAGTCCGCTCGCCGGGCGCACGGTCGTCGTCACCGGAGCCGCCCGCGGCGTCGGCGCGGCCCTGGCCCGTGAGGCCGCCCGGCGCGGAGCCCGGGTGGCGCTCCTCGGCCACGAGAAGGCCGCCCTGGAGGCCGTCGCCGCGTCCCTGCCCGGCCCCGCCCTGGCGGTGGAGGCCGACGTCACCGACCTCGCCGCGCTGGACGCCGCCGCCCGGGCCGTGCGGAGCGGCCTGGGCCGCCCCTCCGCCGTGGTCGCGAACGCCGGCATCGCCGAGGGCGGCGCGTTCCTCGCCTCCGACCCGGCCGCCTGGCGCCGCGTCATCGACGTCAACCTCACCGGCAGCTCGCACACGGCCCGGGCGTTCCTGCCGGACCTGTTCGACACGGCCGGCTACTTCCTGCAGATCGCCTCCCTCGCGTCGATCGGCGCCGCCCCGCTGATGAGCGCCTACTGCGCCTCCAAGGCAGGGGTCGAGGCCTTCGCGCACGCCCTGCGCGCCGAGGTCGCGCACCGGGGAGTCGCCGTCGGGATCGCCTACCTCAACTGGACCGACACGGACATGATCCGCGACGCCGACCGGTACACCCTGCTGCGCGCCCTGCGCACCCGCATGCCCCCGCCCGCCGACCGGGTGCACTCCGTGGACGCGGTCGCCGCCCGTGTGGTGCGGGGCATGGAGCGCCGCCGCACGGCCGTGTACGCGCCGCCCTGGCTGCGGCTCGCCCAGCCGCTGCGCCCCGCCATACCGCCCGTGGTGCTGCGCGTGGCCCGCCGCGAACTGCCCCGGCTGGAGTCCGAGGACCCGGCCGGCTACACGGGCCCCCTCGGCGCCGGCGGCCGGGCCGACCAGGAGGCCTCCGGGCAGGACGGTTGACGCGTGTTCCGGCGCAGGTGAGGCGAGTGCGGCGCAGGTCCGGCGGGCCGCCGTGCCGGACGGGCTGGGGCAGGCCGTCCGTGGTGCGGGGTGCGGCCGGGCAGGGCGGGCGCCGGCGGCCAGACGGTCCGGGCGACCACGGGCATCGCGATCCACCAGGCCCTGTCGGCCTCGGCCGCGACCGGCAGCGTCACCGGCTACGCGACCCGGAACGGCGGGACCACCGGCGGCGCGGCTCACCACGTCGTCGCGGCGCCACGCGACGGACCGGCCCCCTGCCGCGCTGCCGAGCCGGTCGGTCCCGTGGCCCGCAGTCGCGACGCACGACGACGCCTCCGCCCGTTCCCCCGGGGCACGGCGGCGCACCGGGCAGCGGCACGGGAGGACACCCCCGCCCCGCCGCGCCGCCCCATGACGGACACTGGCAGCAGGGGAAGGGAGACCGATCGTGCTGACCGGAGTCCGTGAGCAGCTGGGCCAGGCCCTGTTCCGCCGTGTCGCCGGGCCCGGAGGGCCGGAGACCCGCGCCCGTATCCACGACACGCCCGGCCCGCGCTGGTTCGGCCCCGACCGGCCGATCCGCGCGGTCCACGGCGACGCCTCGATGTTCATCGGCGGCCTGACCGCACTGCTCCTGCAGTCCCTGCACCCCCTCGCCATGGCGGCGGTCGCCGGGCACTCCGGCTACCGCGGCGACCCGTGGGGCAGGCTGCAGCGCACCAGCACCTTCCTGGCCGTGACGACCTACGGCACCGCCGGGGACGCCCAGCGGGCCGTCGACCACGTGCGCGGCATCCACGAGCGGATCCGCGGGACGACCTCCGAGGGCGTCCCCTACCACACGGCCGACCCGCACCTGCTCGGCTGGGTGCACGCCGCCGAGACGGACAGCTTCCTGCGCGCCCACGCCCGCTACGGGGCAAGTCCCCTGGACGCCGCCGGGTACGACGGCTACGTCGCCGACACCGCGCGCGTCGGCGAGGCGCTGGGCGTGACGGACCCGCCCCGCAACCGCCGCGAACTGGCCGAGCGCCTGGCCGCCTACCGGCCCGAACTGCGGGCCACCCCCGAGGCCCGGGCCGCCGCCCGCTTCCTGCTGTTCCGGCCACCGCTGCCGCTGCCCGTGCGGCCGTTCTACGGCGGGCTGGTCGCCAACGCCGTCACCCTGCTCCCGCCCTGGGCGCGCGGACTGCTGCGGCTGCCCCGGGTCCCGGTCGTCGAGGACATCGCCGTACGCCCGGCCGGCCAGGCCCTGACGCGGACCATCCGCTGGGCCATGACCCCGCCCCGGGACGCCTGACCCGCACCGCCCCGGCCGCGGTCAGGGCTGCCACCCCAGCGCCCGCGAGATGCCCCGCGCCGCCACCCGCACCGCCGGCGCCAGCACCGGCACCCGGGCGTCCGCGTGCGGCACCACGACGGACACGGCGGCGGTCACCGCACCGTCCGCGCCGCGCACGGGGGCGGCCACCGACACGGCGTCCTCGGTGATCTGACGATCGCTCACCGCCACGCCCGACCGCCGCACCTCGGCCAGCACCCGGCGCAGCCGCGCGGGGTCGGTGAGCGTGTACGGGGTGAAGGACGCGAGTCCGCCCGCGCAGTACTCCCGCTGGAACCGAGGGTCGCCGTGGGCGAGCAGGGCGAGGCCCACCCCGGTGGCGTGCAGCGGCCAGCGGGCGCCGACGCGGATGTGCACGCCGACCGCCGACCGCCCCGACAGCCACTCGGTGTACACGACCTCCCGGCCGTCCCGCACGGCCAGTTGCACGTTCTCGTGCGTGGCCTCGTACAGGTCCTCCAGGTACGGCAGCGCGATCTGCCGCAGGGCGAGGCCGCGCGGGGCCAGTGCGGCCAGCTCCCACAGGCGCAGCCCGATGTGGTAGACGCCGGACTCGTCCCGCTCCAGGGCGCCCCACTCGGTGAGGGCGGCGGCCAGCCGGTGCGCGGTGGTGAGGCTGAGCCCGGCCCGGCGGCTGATGTCGGTCAGGCTCAGCGCCGGGTGCGCGTGGTCGAAGGCGGCGAGCACCGACAGCAGCCGGCCGGGCGCGGTGCGGGTGCCCCCGGGCCGGGCGGGGCCGGGATCGCGGGGGCCGGTGGTCATGGGCGGCTGTCTCCCGGGTGGGCGAGGTCGTAGGGGCGGGGGTACGCGGCCGGACGGTACCGGACGTAGCGGGGCTCGGCCGCCGGGTCCTCCAGACGGGCACGGGAGTTGAGGGTGTCCGGCGCGGCGCTCCAGCGGCCCGTGTCCAGGCGGTGTTCCACCGTGCGCAGGGCGGCCAGAGTCTCGCCCGTGGTGAAGGTGCAGTGGCCCGGGCGGTCGACGTACGCCTGGCGCAGCAGCCCCGCGGAACCGGCCGCCGTGACGGCCCTGCGGTACGCGCTCTGCGCCGGCACCGGGATCAGCGCGTCACCGGTCGTGTGGATGTTCAGCTGCGGGTCGGTGAGCCGGCCGGAGAGTGCGCTGGTGTCGCGCATCCACCGGACGGCGGACGGGTCGGCGGCGACGCGGGGGGCGCCGGCCAGGGCCGAGAGGTCGGTGCGCAGGGACAGTCCCGCCTCCCGGTAGAGCTCGCTCACCTGTTTGTACAGCGGCGACCGGGCCAGCATCGACGTGTAGTCGACTCCGGTGTTCCAGGACGGGTTGCCACCGGCCCGGCTCTCGGCCTCCTGCCGCCAGCTGAACGCGGGCAGGCCGAGCAGTCCCCGGACGGCGGTGTACTGGTTGGCCTGCCGGGCCGTCCAGTCGGTGGGGCCGGGTTCGGGCTGCGCGGGGTCGTTGTGGCCCGGGATGTGGTGCAGGGCGGCGGCGAGGGCGATCCGGGCCCGGCCGCCGGGCGTGCGCTGGGCGGCGTCGGCCTTGGCGGTGAGCGACTTCGCGGCGGCGGCCGCCTCCGTCGCGTCCGCGAAGCCCGTCAGCCGGATGCCGGAGTCCGGCGCGAGCAGCGTGCGCAGCGCGAACACCGGGTCCAGGGTGCTGTTCCAGTTGGCGACACCGCCCTGGACCAGGCCGCACATCGACAGCGACCCGTCGAAGCGGTCGGCGTGCCGCTCGGCGAGCAGGCCGGTGACGAAACCGCCGTAGGAGGTCCCCCAGGCGAGGGTCCGCCGGGCCGCACCGAACTTCTCGGTGAACAGGTCCAGGGTGGCGAGCTGGTCGGGCACCGCCTCCGTGACCGCCCAGCCGGTCGTCGCGTACGAGGAGCCGATCAGGGCGTAGCCCTCGGCCAGCAGTCTGTCCCGGGCGGCCGGACCCGGCGTGTTCTGCGCCGGGTTGGGCGCGCCGGCCGGGGTGTAGCCGTGGCTGTAGAGCAGGACCGTGCCGTTCCAGGCCGCGGGGACGTCCATCACGTACGCGGCGCCGGAGGGCAGCCGGCCCTCCAGGCGGGTGCCGTCGTCGGCGGCCCGCGCGGGCAGGGCGGTCGCCGCCAGGGACAGGCAGGCGGTCAGCAGGGCGAGGCGGATCCTCAACGGGGCGTTCCTTCCAGGGCGGGGGCGGCGGCGGGGGAGTCCAGGGCGTCCGTGTGGGTCTCGCGCAGCCGCCACACGGTGATCGCGGTGATCCCCGCGCCCGCGCACAGCAGCAGTGACACCGGCGTGCTGCCACCGCCGTAGGAGGCGAGGAGGCTGCCGGCGATCAGCGGGGAGAACCCGGCGCCGATCAGGGTCGCCCCCTGGTAGCCGAGGGAGGCGCCGGTGTAGCGGACGCGGGTGCCGAACATCTCGCTGAGCAGCGCGCCGAGCGGCCCGTACATCGTGGACTGGGCGACGCCGTGGCCGAGCGCCAGCGCGAGGATCAGCAGTCCGGGCGAGCCGGAGTCGACCAGGGCCAGCACCGGGAAGGCGAGCGCGGCCGAGGCGATGGCGCCGGCGAGCACCACGGGCCGGCGGCCGACCCGGTCGGACAGCGCGGACGCGGCGGGCAGCACGGCGAGGGCCACGCAGGAGGCGACGGTCACGGCCGTCAGCACCTGCGGGCGGGTGTACCCCTCGCCGACGGCGTAGGAGATCATGAAACTGGTCAGCAGCGACTGCGCGGTGAAGGCGCCGATGCCGACGCAGGCGGCCAGCAGTACGGGCTTCGGGCGGCGCAGCACCTCCAGGATCGGCGGCCTGTCCGCCGGCTTCCGCACGGCCCGGGCGAACAGCGGGCTCTCGGCGACCTTCAGCCGCACGAACAGCCCGACGCCCAGCAGCACGATGCTCAGCAGGAACGGCACCCGCCAGCCCCAGGAGCGGAACTCCTCGTCCGGCAGACCGGCGACGAGGGTGACCACGCCGGCCGACAGCACCGACCCGAGCGGCGCGCCGAGCTGGGTGAAGCTGGACCACAGGCCGCGCCGGGAGCCCTGCGTGTGCTCGGCGTGCTCGACGACCATCAGCATCGCGCCGCCCCACTCGCCGCCGATGGCGATGCCCTGCACGACCCGCAGGGCGACCAGCAGCACCGGGGCCCAGACGCCGATCGCGTCGTAGGTCGGCAGCAGGCCGATCAGGAAGCTGCCGCAGCCCATCAGGACCATGGTCAGCAGCATCATCGACTTGCGGCCGATCCGGTCGCCGAAGTGGCCGAAGACGATGCCGCCGAGCGGACGGGCCAGATAGCCCGCGGCGAAGGTGCCGAACGCCGCGACGGTGCCGACGGCCGGGTCGGCCTGCGGGAAGAACAGGTCGCCGAAGACGAGCGCGGCGACCGTGCCGTAGACGAGGAAGTCGTAGAACTCGACGGCCGTGCCGAGCAGGCCGGACACGGCCACGCGGCGCAACTGCCGGGAATCGGGGGATGGCTGCACGGTGGGCTCCCTGGGGACGGGGCGCGGGGTTGGTCCGTGAAGTTATGCATCCATCGTGCAGCCGTCAATCATTTGCACAACATCAGTTCAGTCCGTCCTCCGCGATCCGCAGCAGCAGGGCGTGCAGCGTCTCGCGTTCGGCGGCGTCCAGCGGGTCCAGCAGTTCGTTGGTCACCCGCAGTCCGGCCTCGTCGGTGTCGCGCAGGAAGGTGCGGCCGTGCTCGGTCAGCACGACGATCCGGCTCCTGCGGTCGTCGGGAGAGGGTCGGCGCTCGGCGAAGCCCTGCTTCTCCAGGTCGTCGACCAGGCCGACGATCGCGCTCGGGTCGTAGCCGAGCCGGTGGCTCAGCTCGCGCTGCAGGGCGCCCTCGGTGGTGGCGAGGAAGCGCAGCACCGCGTAGTGGCGCAGCCGCAGGCCCGACTCCTGCAGGAAGGAGTTGAACAACTGCCCCGAGCGCAGGCCCAGGCGGTACAGGAGGTAGCCCGTGTCCGCGTGCAGCCCTCGCATCCAGGGCTCGTCCGCGTCGATGGGCCTCGGGGTGACGTTCTGGCGTGTGATGGCGGGCTCCCTGTGCTCCGTGCGTCCTGGCGGACCCAGCATCCCGCACCCGGGAGGCATCAACAACTATTGACGTCAACAATTATTGCTCTTAGCTTCGATCTCGCAGTCGACCCCGCACGAAGGGACCCGCCCGTGCCCAGCATCGATCTCTCCGGCAAGGCCGCCGTCGTCACCGGCGGCGGCCGGGGCCTCGGCCTCGCCTACGCCCACGCCCTGGCCGCCCACGGCGCGTCCGTGGTCGTCAACGACGTCGACGAGGCGGTGGCCGGGGCGGCCGTGAAGTCCATCGGGGAGGCGGGCGGCCGTGCCGTCGCCGAGGTCGTCCCGGTCGGCACCGCCGAAGCCGCCGAGCGGCTGGTGAACCGCGCCGTCGAGGAGTTCGGCCGGCTCGACGTCCTGGTCACCAACGCGGGCATCCTGCGCGACAGGGTGCTGTGGAAGATGACCGACGAGGACTTCGACGCGGTGATCACCACCCACCTCAAGGGCACCTTCACCTGCGCCCGGGCGGCGGCCGTCCGGATGCGCGAGCAGGGCGAGGGCGGCTCGCTCATCCTGGTCGGCTCCCCGGCCGGCCAGCGCGGCAACTTCGGGCAGACCAACTACGCCGCCGCCAAGGCCGGCATCGCCGCGATGGCCCGCACCTGGTCCATGGAACTGGGCCGCGCCGGCATCACGGTCAACGCGATCGTGCCGGTCGCCGCGACCGCCATGACCGAGACCATCCCCGCCTTCGCCCCCTACGTCGAGGCCCTGCGCGGCGGCGAGCCGCTGCCGGACTTCCTGCGCAAGGGCGAGGGCTTCGGCACCCCCGAGGACTGCGCCGCCCTGGTCCCGTTCCTCGCCTCCGAGGCGGCACGCGGCGTCACCGGCCAGTGCATCGGCATCGGCGGCGACAAGGTGGCACTCTGGTCGCACCCGCAGGAGATCAGGACCGCGTACGCCGACGGCGGCTGGACCCCCGAGACCCTGGCGGACGCCTGGCCCACCTCGGTCGGCGCCGAGCCGCAGCCGGTCGGCATCCCGGCGCCGAAGCTCCCGGAGGCGTGATGGACCCCGCCATGAAGCCCGAGGACCTCGTCGCCATCGACGTCCACACCCACGCCGAGGTCTCCTCCCGGGGCCACTCCTCCCTGGACGACGGCCTGCACGACGCCTCCGCCGCCTACTTCAAGGTCGAGGGCAGGCGGAAGCCGACGCTGGAGGAGACGGCCGCCTACTACCGGGAGCGGAACATGGCCGCCGTGATCTTCACGGTCGACGCCGAGTCCGCCACCGGCACCCCGCCCGTGCCGAACGAGGAGGTCGCCGAGGCGGCCGCCGCCAACGCCGACGTGCTGATCCCCTTCGCCTCCGTCGACCCCTTCCGGGGCAAGGCGGGGGTCAGGCAGGCCCGGCGGCTGGTCCAGGAGTACGGGGTGAGGGGCTTCAAGTTCCACCCCAGCATCCAGGGCTTCTTCCCCGACGACCGCTCGGTGGCGTACGGCCTGTACGAGGTGATCGAGGAGACGGGCACGATCGCCCTCTTCCACACCGGACAGACGGGCATCGGCGCGGGCGTCCCCGGCGGTGGCGGGATCAGGCTGAAGTACTCCAACCCGCTCCACGTCGACGACGTGGCGGCCGACTTCCCGCAGCTGAAGATCATCCTGGCGCACCCGTCCTTCCCCTGGCAGGACGAGGCGCTGGCCGTCGCCACCCACAAGCCGGGCGTGCACATCGACCTGTCCGGCTGGTCGCCGAAGTACTTCCCGCCGCAGCTCGTGCAGTACGCCAACACCCTGCTGCAGGACAAGGTCCTCTTCGGCTCCGACTTCCCCGTGCTCACCCCCGACCGCTGGCTCGCCGACTTCGGCAAGCTGACGATCAAGGACGAGGTCCGGCCGAAGATCCTCAAGGACAACGCCGCCCGCCTGCTCGGGCTGACCACACCGTAAGGGGCCCCGACATGCGCAACGAGGGACTGGGGTCGTGGCCCGCACGCCGGGCCCGCAAGACCCCGCACCGCACCGCCCTGATCCACGGCGGACAGGCCACCACCTACGGCACGCTCCACGCCCGCACCACCCGCCTGGCCCACGCCCTGCGCGCCCGGGGCGTGCGCCGCGGCGACCGCATCGCCTACCTCGGCCCCAACCACCCGTCCTACCTGGAGACCCTGTTCGCCGCCGGCACCCTCGGCGCGGTCTTCGTCCCGCTCAACACCCGCCTCGCCGGACCGGAGATCGCCTACCAGCTCGCCGACTCCGGGGCGAAGGCCCTGGTCCACGGACCCTCCCAGACCGGCCTGGTCGCCGGCCTGCCCGGCAGCACGGACGTCCGCGTCTTCCTGGAGGCCGGCGCGCAGTACGAGGCGGCCCTCGCCGGGGCGGACGCGGAACCGATCGACGAACCGGTCGAACCCGACGACACCTGCGTCATCATGTACACCTCGGGCACGACCGGCCGCCCCAAGGGCGCCATGCTCACCCACGGCAACATCACCTGGAACGCCGTCAACGTCCTCGTCGACACCGACCTCGTCGCCGACGAACGCGCCCTGGTCTGCGCCCCGCTGTTCCACACCGCCGGCCTGAACATGCTGACGCTGCCGGTGCTGCTCAAGGGCGGCGCCTGCGTGCTGGCCGAGGCGTTCGACCCGGGCGCCGCCTTCGACCTCGTCGAACGGCACCGCGTCACCTTCATGTTCGGCGTCCCGACGATGTTCGAGCAGCTGGCGCGGCACCCGCGCTGGCCGGGGGCGGACCTCTCCTCGCTGCGGATCCTGACCTGCGGCGGCTCCCCGGTGCCCACCGCCCTGATCGCCGCGTACCAGGAACGCGGCCTGACGTTCCTGCAGGGCTACGGCATGACCGAGGCCGCGCCCGGCACGCTCTTCCTGGACGCCGAGCACGCCGTCAGCAAGGCGGGTTCGGCGGGCGTCCCGCACTTCTTCAGCGATGTGCGCGTGGTCCGCCCCGACCTGACCCCGGCCGGCGTCGGCGAGACGGGCGAGGTCGTGGTGCGCGGGCCGCACGTCATGCCCGGCTACTGGGGACTGCCCGAGGAGACGGCCGCGTCCTTCGCGGACGGCTGGTTCCGCAGCGGCGACGCCGCCCGGGTCGACGAGGACGGCTACGTCCACATCGTCGACCGCATCAAGGACATGATCATCTCCGGCGGCGAGAACGTCTACCCCGCCGAGATCGAGGACCGGCTCCTCTCCCACCCCGACATCGTCGAGTGCGCCGTGATCGGCGTGCCCGACGACACGTGGGGCGAGGTGCCGCGCGCGGTCGTCGTCCCCCGCGAGGGCGCCGCCCTCGACCCCGACGAGGTGCTCGCCTCGCTCGCGGGCCGCCTCGCCAAGTACAAGATCCCGAAGTCGGTCGTCGTCGCGGACGAACTCCCGCGCACCGCCTCCGGGAAACTCCTCAAGTCCCGCGTCCGTACCCGCTACGGCAACCCGTAAGGAACCGCATGAGCATCACCGTCAACGGCCTCGGCGAACTGAGGAAGCTCGCCGGAAGCGACCTCGGCACCAGCGACTGGATCGAGGTCACGCAGGAGCGCGTCGACACCTTCGCCGACGCCACCGGCGACCACCAGTGGATCCACGTCGACCCCGAGCGCGCCAAGGAGGGCCCGTTCGGCGCCCCCATCGCCCACGGCTACCTCACCCTCTCCCTCTTCATCCCCCTGTTCACCGGACTGCTGGACGTCCGGGGCGTGACGACGAAGGTCAACTACGGCCTCAACAAGGTGCGTTTCCCCGCCCCGGTGAAGGTGGGCTCCCGCATCCGGCTCACGGCGAGGCTCGCCGAGGTCGAGGACGTGCCGGGCGGTGCGCAGATCACCGTCGAGGGCGCCATCGAGATCGAGGGCGGCGGCAAGCCGGCGGCTGTACTGCAGAGCCTGTCGCGGTTCTACGCCTGAGGCCGCGCCGGCACCATGTCCAAAAGGCGTTCCGAGGCCTCGCGGGCGAGGGGCGAGAGCCTCTCGTGCACGGTCCGGAACGTCTTCTCGGCCTGTTCCGCCGGCCAGTCGTCCGGCAGGTGCTTCACCGGCAGACGCGGATCGCGGCGGACGATGCCGAGCCACTCCGTCTGCAGCCGCAGGCGCAGGACGAGGGCGTCGTCGGCGTCCGGCAGGTCGTCCTCCCAGGGCTGCCAGCGCCGTACGAAGGACGCGTAGCGGCCGGCCAGGTCGGACAGCTCCCAGGTCTCCTCGATCATCTGCCCGATGTCCGTACCGGCGTCGGCGTGCGCCCGGAAGACCTTCACATGGGCGGACAGGCCCAGCTCGGCGACGAGGGCCGACACGTCGACCTCGCCGGGGGCGATCCACAGGCCGTTGAACAGCGGGCCGAAGCCGCTCCAGGTCAGCCGGGAGCGCAGGTCGTGGCGCTGGCGCTGCCAGGACTCCGGCAGCGAGAAGCCGAGCAGGGTCCAGGTGCCGTCCCAGCGGCGGTTGACGGCGCCGGTACGCCAGATGCGCCGCTCGCCGTCGCGCAGCACCGCCTCGGACCGCTCGGTCAGCCCGAAGTACATCCGGCGGCCCTCGCGCTGACGCCGCAGCAGGTCACGGCCGGCCATCCGGGACAGCGTGGAGCGGGTGGCCTGCTCGCCGATCCCGGCGCGGGCGAACACGTCGATGACGCTGCCCGAGTACACGCACACGTCACGGCCGAGCACCTGGTCGCCCAGGAACGTCAGCATCAGGGACTGGGGCCGCAGCGACTCTTCACCGGTCACGCGGCCCACCGTACCTCCGCTCGATCGGGGGATGACCAGCCGGTACGTGCCGGCGGATATCGTCGGTAGGGTGCACGGCGTGCCGGCGCAACGGTCCCCCGGCGCGGGAGATCCCCGGCGCCGGCCGCCCGGACGTCCGAGCCCTCCGGGCGAGGCCGCGCACCCTCGGCACCGGAACCGGCCCGGGGGCGGGGAGCAGGCTCACGGCGCGTGCCCGGTCCCCGCGACGCGGTCCGCGCGTCCCACCCGATCGGAGGAACCCGGTGAAGCTGACGATTCTGGGCGGCGGAGGATTCCGCGTGCCGCTGGTGTACGGGGCGCTCCTGACGGACCGCGCCGAGGGCCGCGTGACCCGTGTCGTCCTGCACGACCTGGACGCCGGGCGGCTGTCCGCGGTGACCCGGGTCCTCGCCGAGCAGGCGGCCGGTGTGCCCGACGCGCCCGAGGTCACCGCCACCACCGACCTCGACGAGGCGCTGCGCGGCGCCGACTTCGTGTTCTCCGCGATCCGCGTCGGCGGTCTGCAGGGCCGGGCGCACGACGAGCGCGTGGCCCTGGCCGAAGGCGTCCTCGGCCAGGAGACGGTCGGCGCCGGCGGCATCGCCTACGGCCTGCGCACGGTCCCGGTCGCCGTGGACATCGCGCGGCGGGTCGCCCGGCTCGCCCCCGGGGCGTGGGTCATCAACTTCACCAACCCGGCCGGGCTCGTCACCGAGGCCATGTCCCGCCACCTCGGCGACCGCGTCATCGGCATCTGCGACTCCCCGGTCGGCCTCGGCCGCCGCATCGCCCGCGTGCTGGGCGTGCGCGACCCGGGCGAGGCGTTCGTCGACTACGTCGGCCTCAACCACCTCGGCTGGGTCCGCGGCCTGCGCGTCGCCGGCCGGGACGAACTCCCGCGCCTGCTCGCCGACCCCGGCCTGCTCGGCTCCTTCGAGGAGGGCAAGCTCTTCGGCGCCGACTGGCTGCGCTCCCTCGGCGCCGTCCCCAACGAGTACCTGCACTACTACTACTTCAACCGCGAGACCGTCCGCGCCTACCAGGAGGCCGAGCAGACCCGCGGCGCCTTCCTGCACGACCAGCAGGCCCGCTTCTACGCCGCCGTGCGCGACCCCGACGCCCCCGCCCTGAGCCTCTGGAACGACACCCGCGCCGAGCGCGAGGCCACCTACATGGCCGAGAACCGCGAGAGCGCGGGCGCCGGCGAACGCGACGAGGACGACCTGTCCGGCGGCTACGAGAAGGTCGCCCTCGCCCTGATGCGGGCCATCGCCCGCGACGAGCGCACCACCCTGATCCTCAACGTGCGCAACCGGCACACCCTGGACGTCCTCGACACCGACGCCGTCATCGAGGTGCCCTGCCTCGTCGACGCGGGCGGCGCCCACCCCGTCACCGTCGACCCGCTGCCCGGCCACGCCACCGGCCTGGTCTGCGCGGTCAAGGCGGTCGAGCGCGAGGTGCTGGCCGCCGCCGGCTCCGGCTCACGCGCGACGGCGGTGAAGGCCTTCGCGCTGCACCCGCTCGTCGACTCCGTCACCGTGGCCCGCCGGCTGGTGGACGGCTATTGCCAGGTGCATCCCGGGCTCGCGTACCTTAGGTGAGCGCCGTTCGGTAAGCGCTTTCCCAACCGCTCCTCCCGTTCCCTGGAGACACCGCATGCACGACGAACGCCACCGGATCGAGGAGCGCGTGCAGCGCCTTCACGACCAGCGCATCAAGTCCGCCATCCACGCGGCCAGGGTCCCCCTCGAGGTCGAGGCCTGGCAGGCGCCGGGGGAGCCGGTCCCGTTCGAGGAGGCGGCCGCCGCCCCCTACGAGCCCTTCGCCATGGGCACCCCGTGGGGCCCGCCCTGGGGCACCACCTGGTTCCGCATGCGCGGCCGCGTCCCCGGGGAGTGGGCCGGCCGGCGCGTCGAGGCCGTCATCGACCTGGGCTTCACCGGCGACTGGCCCGGCAACCAGGCCGAGGCCCTGGTCCACCTGCCCGACGGCACCCCGCTCAAGGCCGTCAACCCGCTCAACCAGTACGTGGCCGTCGCCAACCCGGCCACCGGCGGCGAGACGGTCGACTACCTGGTCGAGGCCGCCTCCAACCCCGACATCCTCGCCGACGGCTTCGCCGCGCCCACCCTCCTCGGCGACAAACTGACCGCCGGTGACCGGCCCCTCTACACCTTCCGCAGCGCCGACGTCGCCGTCCTCGACGAGCACGTTTTCCACCTCGACCTCGACGTCCAGGTGCTGCGCGAGCTGATGCTGGAGCTGGGCGAGCACGACCCGCGCCGGCACGAGATCGCCCACGCCCTCGACCGGGCGATGGACCTGCTCGACCTGGACGACGTCTCCGGCTCCGCCCCCGCCGTGCGCGAGGCGCTGAAGCCGGTGCTGTCCAAGCCCGCGCACGCCAGCGCGCACACGGTCTCCGGTGTCGGCCACGCCCACATCGACTCCGCGTGGCTCTGGCCGATCCGCGAGACCAAGCGCAAGACGTCCCGCACCTTCTCCAACGTCACCTCGCTGGCCGACGAGTACGACGACTTCGTCTTCGCCTGCTCGCAGGCCCAGCAGTACGAGTGGGTGCGCGACCACTACCCCAAGGTCTGGTCCCGCATCCAGGAGGCCGTGAAGAAGGGCCAGTGGGTGCCGGTCGGCGGCATGTGGGTGGAGGCCGACGGCAACATGCCCGGCGGCGAGGCCGTCGCCCGCCAGTTCGTCCACGGCAAGCGGTTCTTCATCGAGCACTTCGGCATCGAGACCAAGGGCGTGTGGCTGCCGGACTCCTTCGGCTACAACGCCGCCTACCCGCAGCTCGCCAAGCTCGCCGGCAACGAGTGGTTCCTCACCCAGAAGATCTCCTGGAACCAGACCAACAGGTTCCCCCACCACACCTTCTGGTGGGAGGGCATCGACGGCACCCGCATCTTCACGCACTTCCCGCCGGTCGACACCTACAACGCCCGCTTCAGCGGCGTGGAGATGGCCCGCGCGGTCCGCAACTACGCGGAGAAGGGCGGCGCCTCCCGCTCCCTGGCCCCCTTCGGCTGGGGCGACGGCGGCGGCGGCCCCACCCGCGAGATCATGGAACGCGCCCGCCGGCTCGCCGACCTGGAGGGCTCCGCGAAGGTCGTCGTCGAACACCCCGACGCGTTCTTCGCCAAGGCCCGCGAGGAGTACCCGGACGCACCCGTGTGGGTCGGCGAGCTCTACCTGGAGCTGCACCGCGCCACCTACACCTCCCAGGCCCGCACCAAGCAGGGCAACCGCCGCTGCGAGCACCTGCTGCGCGAGGCCGAGCTGTGGGCGACCACGGCCGCCCTGCACGCGCCGGGCTACGACTACCCGTACGAGAAGCTGGACCGGCTGTGGAAGACGGTGCTGCTGCACCAGTTCCACGACATCCTGCCCGGCTCCTCCATCGCCTGGGTGCACCGCGAGGCCGAGGCCGAGTACGCCCGCGTCACGCGCGAGCTGCGGGCGCTGACGGCCGAGGCGGTGGCCGCGCTGGGCACCGGCGGACCCCGCGTCTTCAACGCCGCTCCCCACGACCGGGCCGAGGTGATCCGCGCCCTCGACGGCACCCCGGTGTACGTGCGGGTGCCCGCGAACGGCTCGGCGCCCCTGACCGGCGCCGAGCCCGCACACCCGGTGACGGTGGACGGCCGGGTCCTCGACAACGGGCTCGTCCGGGTGGAGGTCGCCGAGGACGGCACCCTGGCCTCGGTGTACGACCTGCGCGCCGGCCGCGAGGTCCTCGCCGCGCCCGGCAACCTGCTCCGCCTGCACACCGACCTGCCCAACCACTGGGACGCCTGGGACATCGACAAGCACTACCGCAACCGCTACACCGACCTCCTCGACGCCTCGTCCGTCACCGTCGTCGAGCAGGACCCGCTCATCGGCGCGATCCGCGTCGAGCGGGAGTTCGGCAAGGGATCGAGGATCACCCAGACGATCACCGTCCGCGCCGGCAGCCCCCGTGTCGACTTCGAGACCGACATCGACTGGCACGAGACCGAGAAGATCCTCAAGGCCGCCTTCCCGGTCGACATCCGCGCCGCGCACTCCTCCGCCGAGATCCAGTTCGGCCACGTCCAGCGCCCCACCCACACCAACACCACCTGGGAGGCGGCCCGCTTCGAGGTCTGCGGCCACCGCTGGGTGCACCTCGGCGAACCCGGCTACGGCGTCGCCGTCATCAACGACTCGACCTACGGCCACGACGTCACCCGCACGGTCCGCGAGGCGAGCGAAGCGAGTCATGGGTCAGCCCGGCCGGAGGCCGGGGGAGGCACCACGACCACCGTGCGCCTCTCCCTGGTCCGCGCCCCGCGCATCCCGGACCCCGAGGCCGACCAGGGCCGCCACCGCTTCACCTACGCGCTGCTGCCCGGCGCGCGCATCGAGGACGCCGTCGCCGAGGGCTACGCCCTCAACCTCCCGCTCCGGACGGCCGACGCGGCCGGCGCGCCCGCACCGGTGGTCTCCGTCGAGGGCGAGGGCGTGACCGTGGAGGCGGTCAAGCTCGCCGACGACACCTCGGGCGACGTCGTCGTACGGCTCTACGAATCCCGCGGCGGCCGCGCCACCGGCACCCTGCGCACCGGCTTCCCCCTCGCCTCCGCCCAGGTCACCGATCTGCTGGAACGCCCGCTGGCCGACGCGGACCACACCGGCGACGCCGTCGCACTCGCACTGCGACCTTTCCAGATCCTCACGCTGCGTCTGCGCCGGGGCTGATCCCCGGCCGCCGCCTCCGTATGCGCCGGCCGGAGGCGGCGGCCGTACGGCATGCTGCACAGGTGATCGAGCGAGAGGCCGCCGTCCGGGCCGTCCGGGAACAGCTGGAGCGTGAGTACCGGGAGTGGCGCGCCAAGGGTGTGGACGCGCTGCGCACGGCGGTGGCCGACGTCGAGGAGCACGAACTGGTGTGGCTCGTGAGCTGGGACTCCGAGGAGTACCTGCGCACCGGGAACCCGGCGTGCGGACTGGCCGGCAACGGGCCGTACCTGGTCGACCGCGTCGACGGCGGACTGCACACGATCGGCGCCGTCTCCGCGGTGACCGGGGCGTGGGAGGCCGACTACCGGGCCCGGATACGCGGGCTTCCGGTGCGCACCGCGGTGGACGATCTGCACGACGAGCTGCGCGAACTCGCCGCCGCCCGGGGACGCACGCACGCCGCCCGGGCCCTGCGCCGGAAGCTGCCCGTGCTCTCGCCCGCGGACGCCCTCGCCTACGTCGGCGCGCTGCCGGACGGTGAGGCACCCGCGCCACTCGTGGCCGTCGTCACGAAGGAACTCGTCGAGCCCCTCAATCCGGTGCTCCGGATGAGGACCGTCCTGAGCGGTGCGGCTGCCGGCCGGAGCCCCGAGGACGAGCCGGCAGCCGGTCGGCACGCCGAGGGCGGAAGGCCGGGCTAGAGGCGCAGGGCCTCGACCGCCCCCGCCTGCGGGGCCGTCGTGACGTGGCCCGCCGCCACCGCCGGCAGCGGGTGCGCCGCCGGGTCCGGGCGCTGCACGTCCGCCGTCGTCTCCGGCCGCTGCTGCGGCAGCGACACCGGCCGCAGCGGGCGCGGTCCGGACACCACCGTGTAGTCCTGGCCCAGGAACGGCGGGGCCATCTCGCCCGGGTCCTCGCCGAGCGCCAGCTGCACGGCCGCCCACGGGGCGTTGACACCGCACAGGGACAGCTGGTGCAACCCGCCGGCCGGGCGGGTGTTGACGTCCATGAGGACCGGCTGCTCGCCGAGCATCCGGAACTGGATGTTGGACAGGTAGTGCAGTCCGAAGCCCTCCGCGATCCGCCGGGCCGGGTCCAGCCACCGCTCGTGCAGGGTGAAGCCACGCCGGCGCCCGTTCTTGGTGCGGCCCACGGCGAGCCGGACCCGGTTGTCCGGACCGGTCAGGCAGTCCACCGACACCTCGGGCTGCTCCAGGCGCGGCATCACCAGCCAGTCGACCGGCTCCTCGGCCTGCCCCAGCGCCTCCAGCACCAGGTCGAGCGGTACGTACGGGCTCGGGAACCCGTTCAGCTGCGTCAGCAAGAAGGGCGTACGCGTGATCACACGGAACCCCACCCCGCCCGCCCCGGACGCCGGCTTGAAGCACGCCTTGTGACCGGCGGCCTCCAGCTGCTCGACTGCGGACACGAGTTCGTCACCCGTGCGGACCCGCCACCACGGCGGCACCGGCACACCGATCGCCTGGACCGCCTCGTACGCGATCACCTTGTCGTGGAAGACGGCCACCGCCTCGGGCGGCGGCGCCAGCACGGCCGTGCCGGCCGCCTCGAACTCCGCGCGGTGCGCCACGATCGCCGACTGGTGCAGCCGCGGCACGAACACGTCGATGCCGCGCCGCGCGCACTGGGCCAGCGCGTATTCGACGTATCCGGCCGGGGACAGCCCCTCGGGCTCCAGCTCGGCGGTGTCGGCGGCGGCCAGCACGGGGGAGTCGGGGTCGCCGTGGGTGGCGTGGATCTCGACGGCCCGGTCGCTGGGATTTCTCCGCAGCTGATCCATGAAGAACACGTTCTCCGCGTACGTGCGGTTGAGCCAGACGCGTACGCGAGAGACCATGCAGGCCGCCTTTCACGGTTCGCGGGCAGGGCTCAGCGGCCCGTGCCCGGGCAGGGGGAATGGAGGGACACCAAACCGCCCCGTTGAAGGGAAATTCCAGGCGGTGGTGTTGGGCCAGATCATACGGCCTGGGCGACCGTTCCCGTGCAACGCTCGTGTGAACGTATCTTCCGCCCGGCGCCGGCCGGCCGCCCTTGTCCCCGGGCACGTGGATGTGATCTCTTGGGGAGGCTCGAGCGAGCGCGGAGGGGGCGAGAGGCGATGCCGACGGCCGGGGGAGCCGGACAGCTGCTGGCCATCAGCGACCTGCACATCGGATATCCGGAGAACCGCGCCCTGGTCGAGCGCATGCGGCCCGGGTCGGACGACGACTGGCTGCTCGTCGCCGGTGACGTCGCCGAGACCGTCGCGGACATCCGCTGGGCCCTCACCACACTCGCGGGCCGCTTCCGCAAGGTCGTCTGGGTGCCCGGGAACCACGAGCTGTGGACCCATCCGAGCGACGCCGTCACGCTGCGCGGCGCCGCCCGCTACGCGCACCTGGTCGACCTGTGCCGGGAACTGGGCGTCACGACACCCGAGGACCCCTACCCCGTCTGGGACGGCCCCGGCGGCCCGGTGGTCGTCGCCCCGCTCTTCCTGTTGTACGACTACTCCTTCCTGCCGGCCGGGTGCACGACCAAGGAGCAGGGCCTGGAGTACGCGCACGGCACGGGCATCGTGTGCACCGACGAGTACTTCCTGCACCCCAATCCGTACCCGAGCCGCGAGGAGTGGTGCCGGGCCCGGGTCGCGCAGACCGAACGCCGACTCGCCGAGCTGCCCGCGGACCTGCCGGTCGTCCCCGTCAACCACTACCCGCTGCACCGGCACCCGATGGACGTCCTGTGGCACCCCGAGTTCGCGATGTGGTGCGGCACCGGCCTGACCGCCGACTGGCACCGCAGGTTCCGCGTGGACACCATGGTCTACGGCCATCTGCACATCCCCCGCACCACCTTCCACGAGGGCGTGCGCTTCGAGGAGGTGTCGGTGGGCTACCCCCGCGAGTGGCGCAAGCGGTCCGAGCCGCCGGGGCGACTGCGGCGCATCCTGCCGAGGGAGGGCGAGAAACGGTGATCGAGGAACTGCTGCCCCGCACCGTCGTCACCGTGGAGGCCTACGGCCACGAGGACGCGGACAGCCCGCTGTACCCGGAGGAGGCGGCGCTCATGACCCGGGCGGTCGCCAAACGGCGGCGGGAGTTCGCCGTCGTACGCTCCTGCGCCCGGCGCGCCATGGACAAGCTCGGGGTGCCCCCGCAGCCGATCCTGCCCGGGGAGCGCGGCGCCCCGCTCTGGCCGGCGGGTCTGGCCGGCAGCATGACCCACTGCGACGGCTACTGCGCCGCCGCCCTGGTCCGCAGCGCCGACCTGGCCTCCCTCGGGATCGACGCCGAGATCCACGGACCGCTGCCCGAAGGCGTCCTGTCGTCCGTGGCCCTGCCGGCCGAGGCCGACCGGCTGCGGCGGCTGGCGGCCGGTCACCCCGACGTCCACTGGGACCGGCTGCTGTTCAGCGCCAAGGAGGCCGTCTACAAGGCGTGGTTCCCCCTCACCGGCCAGTGGCTGGACTTCATGGAGGCCGACATCGAGCTCACCGCGGACGGCGGGCTGCGCGCCACGCTCCTCGTCCCCGGACCGCTGGTCGGCGGCCGCCGCCTCGACCACTTCGACGGCCGCTGGACGACCGACCGCGGCCTGGTCGCGACGGCGATCGCCGTACCGCACCCCTGACCTGGTCCAAGCCCGTCAGGAATCCGGCAACCCCGTCCCCAGCCCCCTCAGGAACGCGGTTCCGGGACCCAGGTCTGCAGCAGGCGGAAGAACGCCTCCTCGTTGCCCGTCAGGCCCGCGCGCTCCAAGGCCTGTTCCGCGTCGGCGAGTACGGCGGGCGGGACGACCGGGGGGCCGGTCTCCAGGTCGAAGGCGGCCCGGACGGTGTGCAGCAGCCGCAGATAGGCCTGGACGGCGGTGCGTTCACGGTCGGTCAGTACGGCGGTGGGCATCGGTCGGCTCTCCCCGTGTCGGCGTCGTCGGTGCCGCGCCTCGCGGCGCGCGCGCCCCCGCACAGCGGGGCCGCACCACCAGCTTGCCGTCCACCACTGACAATCCGGTCCCGCCGCCGCCCGGTTCGCCCGCTCGGCGCAGACCCGGCCGCCCCGTCAGCCCTGCTGTCCCCGGTACCCCAGCGACGCCTCGATCCGCCCCGCCAGATGGTCCCGCTGCAGCGGCCCCCTGGACGCCGAACCGGTCAGCCAGGCACGGCACTTGCTGGCGAGGAGTAACCCGAAGCTCTCCGCCTCCCGCTCGTCGTCCAGGTCGAACCGGGTCCGCGCGGCCACCTTCAGTACGGTCGCCTGGAGGTCCGCCCCGTCGTCGAGCATCCGGGCCGCGACGGCCGCGCCCTCGACGTGATGGGAGCAGTGCCCGGCGTTCATGTGCCACAGCTCGTGCCCCAGGATCACCAACTGGTGGTCGGGGGCGGTGCGTTCCTCGATCACCACCAGGTCCTGCTCGGCCATGTCGAGCCACAGCCCGCTGGCGGTGCCGGGCGGGAAGGGGGCCGTACGGAAGCGGACGGGGCGGCCGCGGCGTCTGCTCATGGCGTCGCACAGCGCGGTGTACAGCTCGTCGGGCCGCGCCGGCGCCGGGAGGGTCAGCTCCGCGACCAGCTCGCCGCACAGGCGGCGCATGTGCTTACCGATGCCCACAGTTCTCCCCACGGTCACGACTCGGGCCGCTTGACGCTCTCCAGGAGCATGTCCAGCCACTCCGCGACCTTGTCGCGGTGCTGGTCGGTGGGCAGCTGCGCGGCCCGCCAGGCGATGCCGCGCACGCCGTGGTCCTGCAACAGCCGCTCCAGCGGGTCGTCCGCCGCCGCGGCGGCCTCCCGCTCACGGTCGGCGAGCTTCTGCAGCAACTCCTGCTCGGTGTGCTGGAGCGCGCTCACCAGGGCCTCGGGGTCCTCCGCCGTGAGGAAGCCCGCGTGCACCCGGAAGAACCGCTGGAGCGCGTCGCAGTGCTCCATGGTCGGCCGGCGGTCGCCGTTGATCAGGGCGCCGGCCTGCTGCCGGGACATGCCCGCGCCGTCGGCGATCTCCTGCTGGGTGTACTTGCGGCCGTTGGGCTTGAGCCGGGTCCGGCGCAGCAGGTCAAGACGCTGCAGGAACCGGGCCTGCACATCCGGCTCGCCCGCGGGCCGCCCGCTCAGCAGGGCCTTCACCACCGGTTCCGGGACGCCGGAGGCGACGGAGAGCCGGCCCGTGTCGAAGACCTCGGCGTGCGGCACGCCGAGCCGGTCGGCGAGCGCGGTGACACGGGAGACGACGGCCGCCGGCACGGCCGTCGGCGTGGCGCCCGGACCTTCGACGAAGCCACCCGTCACCGACAGATCTCCTACGTCTCTCACAGGCTTCTCACATGAGGATGCCGTGAACTACCCCGGCGTGAACTTCCCGGAGCGTAGCCGGTGCCTCGAACTCACATCCAGGTCTCGCCACAACTGTGGCCAATTTCAGCCGTCAACAGACAGGAAATGCCACGATAGTTGACACACCTCAGGCCGGGGCACCAGGATCGGGGCGCCGCGTAGGGCCGCACAGGCAAGAGGGGTGACCTCCCGATGGCATACCAGGCAGGAGGGCAGCGGCCGGCACCGCGGCCCGTCCCCGACACTCCCGAGGCCCAGGCCTACCTGGAGGACTGCGCCGCGCTTCTGGAGGCCGTCTCCCTGCCCTCCCTCGTCGTCGACCACTGCTGGGACACGGTGCTGACCAACAGTGCCTTCCGGTCACTTTTCGGCGGCGTCGGCCCGCACCCCACCGCCATGCCCGGGGACAACTTCCTGCGGTTCGTGCTCTTCCACCCCGACGCCCCCACGGTGCTCGGCGAGCACGAGGCGAGCTGGTGCCTGCCGATGCTCGCGCACTTCGCCCGGACCGTGGAGACCTACGGACCCGACCAGGGGCTGCAGTCCCTCCGCCGGGACATCGCCCAGGACCCGATCATGGAAGCCGCCTACCGGCACGGCCTGCCGCACTGGATCCGCGCGGTGGGGGAGGGTGCCGCCGAGCTCGACGGAGCCGTACGGCCGCTGCTGCACCCGGATCCCCGCTGGGGCGCCACCGACTGCCGTGTCGTCGTCGAGTCGTCGCGGACGCTCGAGGAACTGGGCTGCACCCGCCTCACCTTCGTCCTGCGCGACGCCCGCCGCACCCCCTCCCGGGAGCGCCGGACGCGCCGCGGCGCCTCCCACCTGAGGGTCGTCCCGGCGGCCGACTGACCGCGTCCGGCGCCGCCCGCCGAGGAGGCCACCCGGCCCGTCCTGCCTGTCGGCACCCTTCCCAGCCCGTGTGGTGTGTGACATGGTACTGGCGTGAGCGAGTCGCTGACCTGCGATGTCGTAGTGGTCGGAGCCGGAGTGGTCGGCGCCGCCTGCGCCCTGTACGCGGCCCGCGCCGGCCTCGACGTCGTCGTGGTCGACCGGGGCGCGGTGGCCGGCGGCACCACCGGCGCGGGGGAGGGGAACCTCCTCGTCTCCGACAAGGAACCCGGACCGGAGCTCGGCCTGGCCCTGCTGTCCGCCCGGCTCTGGGCCGAGCTGGCCGGCCAAGGGCTGGGCCGGGCCGTCGAGTACGAGGCGAAGGGCGGTGTCGTCGTCGCCCGCAGCGAGACGGCGCTGGCCGCACTGGAGAAGCTCGCGGCGGGCCAGCGCGCCGCCGGGGTCGAGGCCGTCGCGGTGTCGCCCGACCGGCTCCCCGACCTGGAACCGCACCTGGCCCCCGGCCTCGCGGGCGGCATGCACTACCCGCAGGACGCCCAGGTGATGCCCGCCCTGGCGGCGGCCCACCTGCTGCGCGCCTCGGGCGCCCGGCTGGTCACCGGCCGTGAGGTGACGGACGTGCTCCGGGGCACCGACGGCCGCGTGCGGGGCGTACGGACCGAACGGGGCGACCTCCACGCCCCCGCGGTCGTCAACGCGGCCGGCACCTGGGGCGGCGAGGTGGCGGCCCGGGCCGGGGCGCCGCTGCCGGTGCTGCCGCGGCGCGGTTTCGTCCTCGTCACCGAGCCGCTGCCGCCCCGCATCCGGCACAAGGTGTACGCCGCGGACTACGTGGCCGACGTCGCGAGCGACTCCGCCGCGCTGCAGACCTCCCCGGTCGTGGAGGGAACCCCCGCCGGGCCCGTCCTCATCGGCGCCAGCCGCGAACGGGTCGGCTTCGACCGGTCCTTGTCGCTCCCCGCCCTGCGGGCCCTGGCGGCGGGCGCCACCGGGCTCTTCCCGTTCCTCGCCGACGTCCGGGCCGTACGGGCCTACGCCGGCTTCCGGCCGTATCTGCCGGACCACCTGCCCGCGATCGGCCCCGACCCCCGGGTGCCAGGGCTCCTGCACGCCTGCGGGCACGAGGGCGCGGGCGTCGGACTGGCCACCGGCACCGGCCGGCTGATCGCCCGGGCACTGACCGGCCGGGAACCCGGCCTGGACCTCACGCCGTTCCGCCCCGACCGCTTCCACGAGGAGGCCGAGTGAACCCGCTGGAGCTGGCGGGGGCGAGACCCGGCCCCGCCTTCACGGTCACCTTCGACGGGCGGCCGGTCGACGCACTGCCCGGGCAGACGATCGCCGCCGTGCTGTGGGCCGCCGGGGTCACCTCCTGGCACACCACGCGGGGCGGGGGCCGTCCGCGCGGGGTGTTCTGCGGCATCGGCGTCTGCTTCGACTGCCTCGTCACCGTCAACGCGCGCCCCGGCCAGCGGGCCTGCCTGGTGCCGGCCCGGCCGGGTGACGTCATCGAGACGCAGGACGCAACAGGACACGCGGAGGTGGGCGATGCGCACTGACCTCGCCGTGATCGGGGCCGGCCCGGCCGGGCTCGCCGCGGCGCTGGCGGCCTCCGCGCGCGGCGTGCGCGTCACGCTCGTCGACGCCGCGACCGAACCGGGCGGCCAGTTCTACCGGCAGCCCGCCGCCGGACTCGGCGCCGAGCGGCCCGGGGCGCTGCACCACCGGTGGCGCACCTGGGAGCGGCTGCGGGACGGGCTCGCCGCCAGTGCCGTACGCGTCCTGACCGACCATCACGTCTGGTGCGTGGAGAACGGGCCCGGGGGCTTCACCGTGCACGCGCTGCGCGGACCGGAGCAGCGCGACCCCGCCGAGGTGCGCGCCCGGGCCGTGCTCCTGGCCACCGGCGGCTACGAACGGGTGCTGCCCTTCCCCGGCTGGACCCTCCCGGGCGTCGTGACCGCCGGGGGAGCGCAGGCGATGCTCAAAGGCGCACTGGTGGTGCCGGGTCGCAGGGCGGTGGTGGCCGGGACCGGCCCGCTGCTGCTGCCCGCCGCGACCGGACTGGCCGCAGCCGGGGTGGAGGTCGCCGCGCTCGTGGAGTCCACCGGTGCGCTGCGCCTGGCCCGGCACGGCCCGGCCCTGGCCGGCAAGCTCCCGGAGGGCGCCGGCCACGCCGCCCGGCTGCTGCGCCACCGCGTGCCGTACCTCGCCCGCCACACCGTCGTCCGCGCCCACGGCGACGACCGGCTGACCGGCGTCACCGTCGCCGCGCTCGGCGCAGACGGCCGCGTCCGGCCCGGCACCGAACGGCGGCTGCCCTGCGACACCCTCGCCGTCGGCCACGGCATGCTCCCCCACACCGACCTCGCGGGGGGTCTCGGCTGCCGCCTCGACGGGCTCGCCGTGGCGGTGGACGCCGAGCAGCGCACCGACGTCCCCGGCGTGTGGGCGGCCGGGGAGGCCACCGGCATCGGCGGCGCCGCGCTCGCCCTCGCCGAGGGCCACATCGCCGGCTGCTCCGCCGCGGCCCGACTCCACGGCACGGAACCCGGCTCGTCCACCTATGACACCGCCCTCGCCCCGGCCCCGGCCGCCCTCAAGGCCCGTACGAGGCTCGGTGCGGCCGCGCGCGCCCTCGCATCCGCCTACGCGCCGCCCGCGCACTGGCCCGAGCAGGTCACCGACGACACCGTGGTCTGCCGCTGCGAGGAGGTCACCGCCGGGGCCGTGCGCGACGCGCTGGACCTCGGGGCGGGCGACGAGCGGACCGTGAAGCTGCTGACCCGGGCCGGCATGGGCTGGTGCCAGGGCCGGATGTGCCACACGGCCGTCGCCGGGCTCGCCGGCTGTGAACCCGCCCCGCCCGCACGGCCGTTCGCGCGTCCCGTACCGCTCGGCGTCCTCGCCCGGCACCACCTCCAGGAGGGACTGTCATGACCGACCACCGCCCCTGGCGCGGCGTCCTCGTCGCCACCGCGCTCCCGCTGACCGACGACCTGTCCGTGGACCACGACCGGTACGCCGAGCACTGCGCCTGGCTCGTGGCGAACGGCTGCGACGGCGTCGTGCCGAACGGCTCCCTCGGCGAGTACCAGGTGCTCACGCCCGAGGAGCGGGCCCGGGTCGTCGAGACGGCCGTCGCCGCGGTCGGCGGCGAGCGCGTGATGCCCGGCGTCGCCGCCTACGGGTCCGCGGAGGCCCGGCGCTGGGCCGAGCAGGCCGGTGACGCCGGCTGCCACGCGGTGATGCTGCTGCCGCCGAACGCCTACCGCGCCGACGAGCGGTCCGTCGTCGCGCACTACGCCGAGGTCGCCGCCGCGGGCCTGCCGGTCGTGGCGTACAACAACCCGATCGACACCAAGGTCGACCTGGTGCCGGAACTGCTCGCCCGGCTGCACGGCGAGGGGCACATCCGGGCGGTGAAGGAGTTCTCCGGCGACGTCCGCCGCGCCTACCGGATCGCCGAACTCGCCCCGGAACTGGACCTGCTGGCCGGCGCCGACGACGTCCTGCTGGAGCTGGCCGTCGCGGGCGCGAAGGGCTGGGTGGCGGGCTATCCGAACGCGCTGCCCCGGGCCTCGGCCGAGCTGTACCGCGCGGCCGCCGGCGGCGACCTCGCCGCCGCGCTGCCCCTCTACCGGCAGCTGCACCCGCTGCTGCGCTGGGACTCGCGGGTGGAGTTCGTCCAGGCCATCAAGCTGTCCATGGACGTGGTCGGGCGGCACGGCGGGCCCTGCCGTCCGCCCCGGGTGCCGCTGCTGCCCGGGCAGGCAGCCGCCGTCCGGGCCGCCACCGAGAAGGCCGTCGCGGCCGGACTCGCCTAACGAAGGAACGGTCATGCGCAGCAGACTCGTCCTGCACGCCGTCGACTCGCACACCGAGGGCATGCCGACCCGGGTGATCACCGGCGGCATCGGCACCATCCCCGGCGCCACCATGAACGAGCGGCGGCTGTGGTTCCGCGAACACCGCGACGACGTCAAGCGGTTGCTGATGAACGAGCCGCGCGGCCACTCCGCCATGAGCGGCGCGATCCTCCAGCCGCCGACCCGGCCCGACTGCGACTGGGGCGTGGTCTACATCGAGGTCTCCGGCTATCTGCCGATGTGCGGGCACGGCACCATCGGCGTGGCGACCGTGCTGGTCGAGACCGGCATGGTCGAGGCCGTCGAACCGGTCACCACCATCCGGCTCGACACCCCGGCGGGCCCCGTCGTCGCCGAGGTCGCGGTCGAGGACGGCGCCGCCCGGGCGGTCACCCTGCGCAACGTGCCCTCGTTCGCCGTCGGCCTCGACCGCCGGGCCACCCTCGCCGACGGGCGGACGGTGACCTACGACCTCGCCTTCGGCGGCAACTTCTACGCCGTCCTGCCGCTGGAGCGGTTCGGCCTGCCCTTCGACCGGTCCCGCAAGGACGAGATCCTCGCCGCGGGCCTGTCCCTCATGGCTGCCGTCAACGCCGAGGATCCGCCCGTCCACCCCGAGGACCCCTCCATCCACGGCCTCCACCACGTCTACCTGGCCGCCCCCGGCTCCACCGCCCGGCACTCCCGGCACGCCATGGCCATCCACCCGGGCTGGTTCGACCGCTCGCCCTGCGGCACCGGCACCAGCGCCCGCATGGCGCAGCTGCACGCGCGCGGCGAACTCCCGCTGCACACCGAGTTCGTGAACGAGTCCTTCATCGGCACCCGGTTCACCGGCAGACTGCTCGGCACCACCGAGGTCGCCGGACACCCGGCCGTCCTGCCCAGCTTCACCGGACGCGCCTGGATCACCGGCACCGCCCAGTACCTGCTCGACCCCGAGGACCCCTTCCCGGCCGGGTTCGTCCTGTAGACCCCGGCCCCGCCCGTCCACCACGAGGAGACCCCGACCGTCATGGCCCCGCAGCACACCCCCGCCCTGCCCGTGCTCGGCAGCAGGAAGCCCAGCCACCGGGAACGGGTCGCGGACGCGCTGCGGGCCGCGCTGATCGCGGGTGAACTGCGCCCCGGCGAGGTCTACTCGGCCCCCGCCCTCGCCGCCCGCTTCGGCGTCTCCGCCACCCCCGTCCGCGAGGCCATGCTCGACCTCGCCAAGGAGGGCCTGGTCGACACCGTCCCCAACAAGGGTTTCCGGGTCACCGCCGTCTCCGACCAGCAGCTCGACGAGTACACGCACATCCGCGCGCTGATCGAGATCCCCACCACGGCGGGCCTGGCCGCCACGGCCGACCCGGTGGCCCTGGAGGCGCTGCGGCCGGTCGCCCACGAGATCGTCGCCTCGGCCGCGTCGGGCGACCTCATCGCGTACGTCGAGGCCGACCTGCGCTTCCACCTCGGTCTGCTCGCCCTCGCCGGCAACGCCCATCTCGTCGACGTCGTACGGGACCTCCGGCGCCGCTCCCGGCTGTACGGGCTGACCGCGCTGGTGGAGCAAGGGCGGCTGGAGGCGTCCGCCGAGGAGCACCTGGAGATCCTGGACGCGCTGCTCGCCCGCGACGAGGAGGCCGTCCGGGCGGCGATGACCCGGCACCTGGGGCACGTCCGGGGCCTGTGGGCAGCACCCTGACCGGCTCGGTGCCGCAGGCCCGGAAGCGCCGTCACAGGTCCAGCACCAGCCGCCCGCCCCGGCAGCGGGACACGCAGATGAGCATGGTCCCGCCCGCCGCGCGCTCCTCTTCGGTCAGGACCGAGTCCCGGTGGTCCGGCTCGCCCGCCAGGACGTCCGTCTCGCACGTGCCGCAGGTGCCCTCGGTGCAGGAGTACAGCACCTCGGCCCCGGCGGCGCGCACCGCGTCCAGCACGGACACGCCCGGTGCGACGGTCAGGGTCCTGCCGCTGCGCGCCAGCTCCACCTCGAACGCCGTGTCACCGCCGGTCTCCCGCCGCTCGGGCCGGAACCGCTCGACGCGCAGCACCCCGGCGGGGCACCGGGCCTCGGCCGCGTCCAGCAGGGGCCCGGGGCCGCAGCAGTAGACGAGCGTGCCCTCGGGTACGTCGTCCAGCACCGACGGCAGGTCCAGCAGGCCCGTCTCGTCCTCCGGCGCGAGCGTCACCCGGTCCCCGTAGCGGGCCAGTTCCCCGGCGAAGGCCATCGAGCGGCGGGTGCGTCCGCCGTACAGCAGCGTCCACTCGGCGCCCGCCGCCTCCGCCGCCGCCAGCATCGGCAGGATCGGGGTGATGCCGATGCCGCCCGCGACGAAGCGGTAGCGGGGGGCCGGTTCCAGGCGGAAGGTGTTCCGGGGGCCGCGCACCCGGACCTTGTCGCCCTCGCGCAGGTGCGCGTGCACATGGGCCGAACCGCCCCGCCCGGCGGGCTCGCGCAGTACCGCGATCCGCCAGGCCGACCGGTCCGCCGGATCGCCGCACAGCGAGTACTGCCGCTCCAGCCCGGGGCCGAGCACGACGTCGAGGTGCGCGCCCGGCTCCCAGGCAGGCAGCGGCTCGCCCAGCGGGTGGCGCAGGGTGAGGGCGAGCACGCCGTCGGCGGCGAACTCGCGCCGATCGACGACGAGTTCGGTGGATCCGTACCCGCTCATGCGCTGTCCTCCCGCGGTGCGCCGGTCATGTGTCCCCGGGGGTGGGCGAGCATCCACTCCCACATCTCGGCCGGGTCCTGCGCGGTGTGCTCACGGCCGCAGTGGCAGCTGCCGCGCAGGGTGTCGGTGCCGGGCAGCCAGTCGATGCGGTAGACCTCGCCCGTGGGACCGCTCACCGGACCCGCTCCACGGGCTTGGCGCCCTCCTCCACCAGCCGGGCGAGGATACGGCGGGCGGCCAGGCCGCCGGTGTCGATGTTGATGCTCAGCTCCTGGTAGCCGGTGCGCTCGGTGCCGAGCGTGCGCTGCAGCAGGTCGAGCGCGGTGACGTCCTGCATGACGACCGTGTGGTTGTTGCCGCGCAGGAACTCGGTGACCTCCGTGTCGTCCGTCGCCCAGTCGCGCGAGACCGCCCAGAAGTCGTACACCCGGCCGTCGCTGGACGGGGTGATGGCGTACGTGATCTCGGTGTGGAAGCCGTCCGGGTCGCTGCCGTCGGCCCGCGGCAGCACACCGACGGGGGCGATACGGCTGTGCAGCAGGTACAGGCAGGGCGCGTGGTACTCGATGTCCTGCCAGCGGGTGATCCGGCCCTCGATGCCGGTGGACCTGGCGTAGAAGGGCGGGCACGCGGCGTCGTCCATGCGCCGGCTGACCCGGACGATCCCGGCGCCCTCGTCGACCTCCGTGGTGATCGGCGTCTCGGCGACCTCGGGGGTGCCGATGTAACCGCCGTGCAGATACGTCTCGTGGGACAGGTCGAGGAGGTTGTCGACGAGCAGGCCGTAGTCGCAGTCGATGGGCTCCATGCCGCGCACGGTGACCCAGCCGGGGGAGTCCAGGTGCCGTGCCCGGGGGATGCTCCGCGGGTCGGCGAGCGCCGGGTCGCCGATCCACACCCAGACCAGCGAGTCCTGCTCGACGACCGGGTAGGAGGCGACCCGGGCGGTGCGCGGCACCCGTTTCTGCCCCGGCACGGACACGCAGGTGCCGGTCGTGTCGTACGTGAACCCGTGGTAGCCGCACACGATCCGGTCCCCGTCCAGCCGGGTCGGCGCCTCCGACAGCGGGTAGCGGCGGTGCACGCACCGGTCGTGCAGCACGACCGGGGTGCCGTCCGACTCGGTCCGGTACAGCACGAGCGGCTCACCGAGGATCGTCCGGCCGAGCAACTCCCGCCCGACCTCGTCACGGTAGGCGGCGACGTACCACTGGTTCCTGGCGAAGGCGGTCATGTGGGCCATGGGCTTCCCGTCCCTGTCGGCGGGGCGGCGTCGCCCCGCGTGCCGTGGTCGGACTCAGGGTCCTGACGGGCGCGGCCGCCGCACAAGGCGGCTTCTGCCAGGCGGAAGCGTTTCGCGGGCGCGCCCGTCAGTCGGGGCGGGGGGCGTAGTGGTCCAGGAACATGTCGACACCGCTGGTGACGAGGCGTTCGGTGAGGTTGTCGTCGATGCGGGTGCCGTAGGAACCGAACACCAGGTGGGGGAAGACCACGAGTGCGTAGAGCTGGATGATGGCCGCCTCCAGGTCGGGGATCACCAGCCTGCCCTGGGCGGCCAGGGTGCGCAGGGCCTTCGCGACGGCGGGGTGGTGTCCCTCGGGGCCGTGGTGCTGCCAGGCCCGTCCCAGCTCGGGGAAGCGGTGTGCCTCGGCGGCCACGAGGTTGCGCAGGGCCGCCACCTTGTCGTCGGTGCGCACCGAGCGCACCCAGGTGCGGGCGGCGTCTAGGAGGGCCGGGCGCAAATCCTCCGCCTCCGCCAGCCGTTCCAGCGCGTCGGACGCGTCCCCCGTGAGGGGTTCGTCGAGGGCACCGGTGATGACCGCCGTGAAGAGGGCTTCCTTGCTGCCGAAGTGGTTGTAGACGGTCACCTTGGACACGCCCGCCTCGGCGGCGATGGCGTCCATGCCGACGCCGAAGCCCTCCCGGAGGAACAGCTCGCGGGCGGCCCGCACGATGGCCTGCCGCTTGCGCTCCGCGCGGGGACCGCCGGGGGGCTGCTTGGCGCTTTCCCTGCTCATGGCACGACCCTAGCAGCTACCTGAACTGTTGAGTTCACATGAACTGAACGGTACAGTTCACAGGTGTCCGGCGGTGGCGTCCTCCCGCACGCCTTCCGCCCCGCACCCGCACACCCCTCTCGCCTCTCGCCTCTCGCCTCAAGGACCCGGTCATGACCCACTCCGCCGCAGGTGCCGCGCACACGCTCGCACCCACCGCCCCGCCTCCCGACCCGCGCCGCTGGACCGCCCTCGCGCTGGTCTGCCTGGCCCAGTTCATGCTGATCCTCGACGTCACGGTGGTGAACGTCGCCCTGCCCGACATGGCCGCCGACCTGGACCTCGGCCGCACGACGCTGACCTGGGCCGTCACCGCGTACACCCTCTGTTTCGGCGGCCTGATGCTGCTCGGCGGCCGGCTCGCCGACGCCCTCGGCGCGCGCCGCACCCTGCTCGCCGGACTCGCCGTCTTCACCGCCGCGTCCCTGGTCGCGGGACTGGCCGGGAACGCCCCGGTCCTGCTCGGCGGACGCATCGCCCAGGGCGTCGGCGCCGCCTTGGTGTCGCCGTCCGCGCTGTCGATCGTCACCACGACCTTCCACGGCGCGGAACGCAACAGGGCCCTGGGCGTCTGGGCCGCGATCGGCGGATCCGGTGCCGCCGCCGGAGTCCTGGCAGGCGGGGCGCTCACGACAGGGCCCGGCTGGCAGTGGGTCTTCTACGTCAACGTTCCCGTCGGCCTCCTCGTCATGGCGGCCCTCCCGGCCGTCGTGGCGGCCCGGGCGCCGCGGCCCGCCCGGCTCGACCTACCCGGCGCGCTGCTCGTCACCGGCGGCACGGGCGCGCTGATCTACGGACTCGTCGAGGCGGGCGACTCGGGCTGGGCCGACCCCGCCGCCCTGCTGCCGCTGGCCGGCGCGGTCGTGGCCTACGGGCTGTTCGCCGTCGTCGAGCGGGCGAGCCGGGCCCCGCTGATGGACCTGGCCATGTTCACCCGGCGGGCCGTCCTCGCCGGTGCCTTCTTGATGCTCGTCGCCACGGCGCTGCTGATCGCCTTCTTCTTCCTCGGGTCCGTCTACCTCCAGCACGTGCGCGGCTTCAGCCCGCTGCGGACCGGCCTGTTCTTCCTCCCCGTGGCCGTCGCCACCGGCGTCGGCGCGCATCTGGGGTCCCGGCTCGTCGGCAGGATCGGCAGCCGCACCACCGCCGTCGCGGGCATGGCGATCGCGGCCGCCGGGACCGTGCCCCTGACCCGGCTCCCGGACACCGGCAGTGTGTACGCCGCCCTGCTGCCGGGCTTCGCGGTCGCCTCCCTAGGCATCGGCGCCGTCTTCGTCACCGCCACCACCACGGCGCTCGCCATGGTCGAGCAACATGAGGCGGGGCTGGCCTCCGGCGTCGTCAACACCTTCCACGAAGTGGGCGGTTCCATCGGTGTCGCGGTCGTCTCGACCGTCGCGGCCTCGGGCATCGAACGCGGCACGGCCGGTGGCTTCGCCGACGGGTTCACGGTGTGCGCGGTGGCGGCCGCCGCCGGTGCGGCCGTGGCCCTCGGGCTCGTGCCACGCGGGAAGCCGCGGATGACCGGCGGTCCGCACGTGCACTGATCCGGCGCCCCGCAGGGGAACGGCCGGATGACCTTGCCGCACCGTGTTCGTCTCTTCGTCTCTTCGTCTCCTCGCCTCCTGGGGTCTTCGTCTGTTCGTCTGTTCGCTCAAGGGGGTGCGTGGTATGCGCCAACTTCCGACCCCTGCAGCCTGCTTGCGCGTGTCCGAGTCTCGCGGGGTGATGCCGGGCGGCGCTGCCCGGCGTTTCCCCGGAGTGCGTCGATCATCGCTGGGGAGCCGTTAGGATCACGGCATGGTCACGGCTCGCCCGCCTCGGCGCACCCTGCGGACCGGCATGGTCCCGGTGCCGTTGCTGCGCGTGCTCGCCTTGGCCGTGCTGCTCTTCGGCGTCGTGGTCACGCACGGCATACCCGTGGAGAGCGCCGGGGGCCACCTGGTGACCGGCGCGACCTCACCGGGCGCGCCGCTGCCGGGTGCGGAGGTCCGCGCGGGCACGGAGGTCCGTGAAGGTGCGGAAGTCCGTGAGGGTGCGGAAGTCCGTGAAGGTGCGGAAGTCCGTGAGGGTACGGAGGCACCGCCCGCGTACCGGACGGCGGCCGCGGAGGGCGACCACCACGACCACCACGACGGTCACGGGCCGTCACATCCGGGTCAGCAGTGCGCCTCTGGGCAGCCGCCCCAGGCCCCGACCGTCACCTGGCCCTGCTTCGCGGCCTCCGTGCGTGCGTCCGTCACCTCGGGACGCGCACCCGCCGAGCGCGGCAGGCCCGGCCCGGGCCCTTCCGGCGGCGCGTCGTTCGCGGCGCTGAGAACCTCCGTGATCCAGCAGGTCTAGAGAGCCGGCATTCCCCATCCGGCCTTGCGGTCCTCACCGGTTCGCCTGGCCTGCGCGGCGGGTTACGGATTCCGTCGACACCATGGAAATCCAGGCCGCGTTCCCTTCTCGCCGTCCCACCCCCCACCCCTGCATGCCGCCCTCCCGGCCCGGCCGGGAAGACGGCAGCCGCACGGAGGACCTGTGCCGTCACCCTTCCGGATGCCGCCGTACACGCGAGGCAGCTCGGCCGGCCCCTCGTGGCCGCGCCGGCTCGGCGCCCTGGTCCGCGCCGTCCTGCTCGTGTCGGTCGTCCTGTGCGCCGTCGCACACGGGCGCGGAGCGGACGAGGAACCGCACGGGCCCATGACCCCCGTTGGTGCGGTGGCGCAGGTGATGCCGGGCGAGGCGGACGAGCACGGACCGCACCCTCCGCATCCCCGGCACGGTGCCGAGAGCTGCGCGGACGAGGCGGTCGTCCGTACGGCGCCGCAGTCGCCGGAGTCGCCTGGGCAGCAGCCGTCCCCGGGCGCGGACACCCCGGCACCGCTTCTCGCGGGAGCCGCCGTCCTCGCGCGGCTGTGGGCGGCGCCCGGGGCGCGCAGACGCCGCCCGGCACGCACCACCGGCCGGACCCGGCTCGCCCGCACGGCCCGGCTGCGCCTCTAGACCTCCCGCCCGCAGCCGGCTCGGCAGGCTGCCGCGCGCCGGACGGCGCCGAGCACGGACCCCCGGTCCGCGCCCGTCGCCGTGGTGCGCGCGTGATGAATCCCGCCCTGTGCGTTCATCGAGCGAGAGCGAAAGCATGCGATCACCGACCTCCCCGCAGAACACCACCTCCCCCTCCGGCCAGTCCGCGCTGTCACGACTGGTCGGCAACACCCCGCTGCTGCGGGTCTCGGAGCCGCTGACCCCGGCCGGGCGCGGCTTCTGGGCGAAGCTCGAGGGCTTCAACCCCGGCGGCATCAAGGACCGTCCGGCGCTCCACATGGTCGAGCGGGCCCGGGCCCGCGGCGATCTGCGGCCCGGCGGACGGATCATCGAGTCCACCAGCGGAACGCTGGGCCTGGGACTGGCGCTGGCCGGCATGGTCTACGGCCACCCGGTCACCCTGGTCACCGACCCGGGACTGGAGCCGGCCATGACCCGGCTGCTGACCGCGTACGGAGCCCAGGTCCACGTCGTCTCCGAGCCGCACCCCACGGGCGGTTGGCAGCAGGCCCGCCGTGAGCGCGTGCGGCGGCTGCAGGAGCGGCACCCGGACGCCTGGTGCCCGGACCAGTACAACAACCCCGACAACGTCGCCGCCTACACCCCGCTGGCCCTCGAACTGGCCTCCGAGCTGGGCCACATCGACGTCCTGGTGTGCAGCGTCGGCACCGGCGGCCACTCCGCCGGCGTATCGCGGGTGCTGCGTCAGCTGTACCCCGACCTGACGGTCGTCGGCGTGGACACCACGGGTTCGACGATCTTCGGCCAGCCCGCCCGGCCCCGCCTGATGCGCGGACTCGGCTCCAGCATCCACCCCCGCAACGTCGCCTACGACAACTTCTCCGAGGTCCACTGGGTGGCCCCGCACGAGGCGGTGTGGACCTGCCGCCAGCTCGCCGCCTCGCACTACGCGACCGGGGGGTGGAGCGTGGGCGCGGTCGCCCTGGTGACCGGCTGGCTGGCCCGGACGATGCCCGCGGACGCCCGGATCGTGGCGGTCTTCCCCGACGGCCCGCAGCGCTACCTGGGAACGGTGTACGACGACGACTACTGCGCCGCCCACGGCCTGCTGGACTCCCGCCCGGCCCCGGAGCCGGAGCTGATCGGCCGCCCGGACGAGAAGGAGGTCGCCCGCTGGACCCGGTGCACCACCGTGGTCGACCCCCTCACGCTCCCCGGCAGGGCGGAGGGGGACCGGTGAAAGGGCTGTACACGCAGGTCCGCTCGTACGAGGGCAGCGTCCAGCTGCTGATGGTCAACCAGTTCACCATCAACCTCGGCTTCTACATGCTGATGCCGTATCTGGCCGCCCACCTCTCCGGCACCCTGGGACTGGCCGGCTGGATCGTCGGGCTCGTCCTGGGCGTGCGCAACTTCAGCCAGCAGGGCATGTTCCTCGTCGGCGGCACGCTCGCCGACCGGCTGGGCTACAAGCCGATGATCGTGGCCGGGTGCGTCCTGCGCACCGTCGGCTTCGCCACGCTCGGCCTGGTCGACTCGCTGCCTGCCCTGCTCGCCGCCTCGGCGGCCACCGGACTGGCCGGCGCACTGTTCAACCCCGCCGTACGCGCCTATCTCGCCGCGGACGCGGGGGAGCGCCGGGTGGAGGCGTTCGCGCTGTTCAACGTCTTCTACCAGGCCGGGATCCTGCTCGGCCCGCTGGTGGGGATGGTGCTGACCGGGGTGGACTTCCGCGTCACCTGCCTGGTGTCGGCCGGGATCTTCGCGCTGCTGTCCGTCGTCCAGATCCGGGCCCTGCCCGCCCGGCGCAAGGACGCGGGGGAGGAGACCGGCGGGGAGCGGGACGGCGTGCTCGCCCAGTGGCGGAGCATCCTCGCCAACCGGGCGTTCCTGCTCTTCTCCGCGGCCATGATCGGCTCGTACGTCCTGACCTTCCAGGTCTACCTGTCCCTGCCCCTGGAGGTGCGGCGGCTCGGCGGGGACGGGGAGTTCGGCACGGCGGCGGTGGCGTTGCTCTTCGCGGTCTCCGGACTGAGCACCATCCTCGGCCAGACCCGGGTGACCGCGTGGTGCAAGGCCCGCTACGAGCCCGGCCAGGCACTCGCGCGGGGCCTGGCCCTGACGGGTCTGGCGTTCGTGCCGCTGCTGGCCGCGACCGCCGTGCCCGTACCCGCATCCGGGGTGGGCCTGTGGCTGCTCGCCGCGGTGCCGCCGACGCTCGCCGCGTTGCTGCTGGCCATCGGCACGATGATCGCGTACCCGTTCGAGATGGACACCATCGTCCGTCTCTCCGGCGACCGGCTCGTCGCCACCCACTACGGGCTCTACAACACGATCTGCGGCCTCGGCATCACCCTGGGCAACCTCCTCACCGGCGCCGCGCTCGACGCGTCCCGCGCCGCCGGGATGCCCGCACTGCCGTGGATCGCCCTGACCGCGCTCGGCCTCGCCTGCGGAGCCGCGCTGTACGCCCTGCACAGCACCGGCCGGCTGAAGGCTCCCGCCTCCGAGCCGCAGCCCGCCACGGCCTGACCCCGGCTCCCGACTCACAGGGGCGGGCACCGGACGGTGCCCGCCCGGCGGGGAACTCGGTGCGCCGGGTCGGCGGCGGTACTGCCGGGAATGCGACGATCCGCTGCCGCGGACGGTGGCGGCGGAGGCGGTGTTCAGTCGGGCAGCGCGACGGTGAGGTCCACCTCGATCAGCTGCCCTGCGAAGCCCAGTTGTGCGACCCCCAAGAGCGTGCTGGCGGACGTGAAGGCCGGCCCGAGGGCGGAAGCGGTGAGCCGGTGCCAGGCGAGGCCCAGGTCCGCCCTGTCGTCGCTCCGCACGTAGATCACCGACCGCACCACGTGCTGCGGCCGGGCATTCACCGCCGAAAGGGCAGCGAGTACGTTCACGACGACCTGATCGACTTGCGTCTCCAGGGAGCCCGGGCCGACGAGATCACCGCCCTGGTCGAGGGGGCACTGCCCCGCCAGGTACGCAGTTCGGCCGGTCTCCACCACGGTGATGTGGTGGTAGCCCGGCGTCTCGTGCAACTGACCGGGGTTGATGCGGCTGATCTTCGCTGTCATGCCGCGAGTCTGACCACTCTGCCCTCGACGCGCACCGAAATTTCGCCCCACCGCACCGTCCGACGCGTCGCGAGGTTGAGGAACAGGACAAGGACAGGGCGGGCCCGCCGAGTCGTTCCACGGCGGACCGGCCGGACTGTCCGGGCCGGCCGGACCAGGCGGACCGGGTGGTTCCGCCGGGCGGGCGCCGAACCGCGGCACGCGGCTCGTGCGACCGAGCCGGACCCCACCCGCACCTCCACGCCGACGCGCGGCCGTCCGCGCACCTCAGGCGGCCATCATGACCAGCATCGCGGACATCGTGGCGCCCATGCCGATGTGCGCCAGCAGCGCCGCACCGGCCGAGGTCCCCGGTGCCCGCCGGTGCCCTTCGTTCCGCAGCCGGGTCCTGTCCCATACGGAGACGGCCAGCGACGCGATGAACACCACCACCGCGTCCGGCAGCGCCAGCAGGCGGTGGGTCCAGCGGGACCGGCCACCGCGGCGTCCCGGTGCCGCGGCGGAGCGCTCGGCGCCGTGGAAGCGTGTCCACAGGGACGCGGCGACCGACAGGACGAAGTACACGGCGAGTCCGGCCAGGACCAGACGCCACAGCGAGGCCGAGTCGGAGGGCGCCGACGCCTGGGAGACGGCGGAGGCCATGTCGTGACCGGCTGCGCCGGAGTGCCCGTGGCCCGACCCGTGACCCGGCATCCCCGCCATGGAGTGGTCCGGCGCCGCCGTGCCTCCGGCCCCGTGGCCGTGACCGTGTCCGGTCGTGCCCAGGGCGAGCACGGGGCCGGAGGTGCTGCCGGGCATGGCGAGCGTCATGATCACCATGGCGGCGCTGCCGATGACGTGATGGGCCCAGCGCCGGCCCTGTCGCCAGCCGTGCCGCAGCGTCCGGTGCGCTGACAGCGCGACTCCGCCCAGGCCGACGGCGGCGAACACCGCGACCCAGAACACGCCGTGGTCCCCGAACGACGCCGAGGTGGCGGGCAGGAACATGGCGACCATGCCCCCGGCCATGACCAGGTCGCCTCCCGCGGCGAACCGGGCCTCTCCGCTGTCGGCCGCCGTCAGCCGGGCCAGGCTCACCATGGCGACGAGCACGGCGACCGCCACCAGAGACCAGGTCAGGGCAGGACTTCCCATGGCTGCCTCCGCATCGGGCCGACCACTACTGAGCCCTTAGTACGGAGGACGTGCGGGAGGCGTTCAGGGACCCGGCATGAAGGGGCCTGGCGTGAAAGGGCCTGGCGTAAAAGGGCGTCCCGGTCACCACGCCGGGCCCGGACGGTACGGACCGCCCGGGCCCGGCGTGGTGACCGGAGATGGCCGGAGACGGCCGGAGACCGCAGCCGGTGCGGCCCCGGTCGTCCGGTCGATCATTTGGTGAGGGGACCGGGGCGCAGGGCGTCCATCCGGCGCCGGTACTCCTCTTCGTCGATCTCCCCGCGGGCGAACCGCTCGGCGAGGATCTGCTGCGGTGTGGGGGCGGCAGGGGCGTGCGTGTGCTCGTGGGGCTGGTTGACGGCGCGGAAGACCAGCACGAGGGCTGTGATGATCAGTGCCCAGAACGCGACCATACCGACCGACATCCCGAACCAGCCCCATCCGCTCATGCCGTGGGTGTACCAGAACATCATCGCCACTCACCTGCTTCGGCTGCACCGGCGACCGGGCGTCGTGGGGCTGCGGAGCATCCCTCTTCGCCTCATTGTCCCTCCGCCCGGCGAGGCGGTCCGGGGGCGGACGGCCCTCGTCCCCTGGGCCGTTCAGCCCTTACGCGGCCCCTGTCGTCATCCGACGCCGAGACCGGCGTCGTCGACCAGTTCCCTGCCGTCGGCCTTGAGGACCTTGTTGAGGAGCGTGAGGTCGTAGATGCCCTTGAGGTCCGGCTTCTGCAGCAGGCCGGCCTTGACCGCGTGCCGCGCCTGGGTGTCGAGGGTGGCGGCGAGCGGGTCGTCGAGGAAGGCGACGGACTTCCAGGCGGGGTCGAGGACCTCGGCGGGCAGCTCCTTGCCCGAGAGCTCCTTGAGTGCCGCGTTGGCGGACGCCTTCGCCTTCTCCGGATGGGTGCTGATCCACTCGTTGGTCCGCACCGCACCGCGCAGCACGGCCTCGACGACGTCCGGGTGCGCCTTGAGGAACCTCTGCGACACGATGATGTTCGTGATCACGAACTTCTTGTCCGGCCACAGCGTCGACTCGTCGAGCAGCACCCTGCCGCCCTCGGCGACCAGCTTGGAGGCGGTCGGCTCGGGCACCCAGGCTCCGTCGATGGAGCCGGACTTGTAGGCGTCGGGTGTGATCTTGTTGTCGGTGCGGACCACGGAGACGTCGCCCCCGCCGCTGGCGGCGTCGACCTTCCAGCCCTGGTCCGCGATCCAGTTGAGGAACGCCACGTCCTGGGTGTTGCCGAGTTGCGGCGTGGCGATCTTCTTGCCCTTGACGTCCTTCAGCGACTTGATCTTGTCCGGGTTGACGACGAGCTTCACCCCGCCGGAGGCCGAACCGCCGATGATGCGCAGGTTCTTGCCCCTCGACTTGGTGTAGCCGTTGATGGCCGGGGAGGGGCCGATCCAGCCGATGTCGATGGACCCTGCGTTCAGCGCCTCGATCTCGGAGGGACCGGCGTTGAAGGTCGAGGCCTTGATCCTGGTGCCGCCCAGCTCCTTCTGGAAGAGGCCCTCCTGGACGCCCACCAGGGCGGTGGCGTGGGTGAGGTTGGGGAAGTAGCCGATCTTCACCTCGTCTGCGGAGAGCTTGCCGGCGTCCGCGGCGACCTCGTTCCGGCTGCTGTCGTCGGTGGCCTCGGAGCCGTACCCGCAGGCGGTCAGCAGGAGGGGGAGCGCCGCGGCGACGGCGAGGGCGCGCAGGGTGGTGAGCGGTCTTGAGGCAGACACGGGGATGTCCTCCCGGGGGATGAGCGAGCAGAGACGTGCGGGAAGCGAGCGGTGGGGCTCGTGGGTGGGCGCGCGCCGGTCCGCCGCTCGTCGGCCCGGAGCGCCGGAAGGGCGTCCCGGGTTCTGGCGAGCGGATCGTGGAGTGGGGGGGCGTCTCGACGCGTGCCGGGTGGAGACCGGCGGTCTCCCACGAAGTGCCGGCGGGGTCGCGGAGTGCTTCAGGCAGGCTGACAGATGGCGCTGGACGCGTGGCCGAAGTCGATATGGCGACGCGAGGTCAGGGAGGGCAGCGGCAGGACGGTGCGAGGGCGTGTTCTCACGGCCGCACCTCCTGCATTCCCTAGTTTTCCTACCTGAGTGATAGGGATCTTGGCAGAAGGTCGCGCCGCCCCCAAGAGGGGGATCACATGATGGACGACCTCATCTCGCCCACTGATACGGGAGGGGCGAGGCCCGGCGCGTCAGGGGTTCACCCAGGCGTCCGGTGTGTGGGTCAACGCGGAGACCGCCGACGGCAGTTGGGCGGAGGCGACATCGGCGAGCGACACGCCGTCGAGGATCTCGCGCACATTGGACCGCAGGGCGATCCACAGGGGCAGCAGGGACTCGGCGGGGCCGGTGTAGGACAGCTCCGGGGGCCGGACCCCCCGCACCGAGACGAGCGGCCCGTCCACGACGCGGATGACGTCGGCGACGCTGATGGACTCGGCGGGTCTGGCCAGCCGGTAGCCGCCGTTGCCGCCGCGCTGGCTGACGACGAGACCGCCCCGGCGCATGTCGTTCAGGATGCCTTCGAGGAACTTGTGCGGGATGTCCTGGGCGTCGGCGATGGCCTCGGCCTTCAGAGGGCTGTCGTCCCGGGACGCGGCGAGCTCCAGCGCGGCGCGTACCGCGTAGTCCGCCCTGGCTGAGATCCGCATGCGCCCAGTATCCCGCACGGCTTCGACCGGCACCCGCGGCGGGCGGGCCACCGGGCGGGGGCGGTCCCCGCCCGGCGGCCACCGGTCTCAGGCCGCGGCGGGCGTGTAGTGGGAGGCGTCGTCGCCCTCGACGATGTGGCTGAGGGCGCCGTCGACACCGGCCGGGACGTCGCCGGCGACGGTCACCCGGTGCAGCAGGCGCGGGAGGTCGCCGTAGTCGTCGGGGGCGTAGTGCTGGGTGATGCGGTTGTCGAACAGGACGAGGTCACCGGGCGCCCAGGCCACACGCACGATGTTCTCGGGACGGGTGACGTACGACTGGAAGATCCGCAGCAGGTCCCGGGAGTCGGACGGGCCGAGTCCGACGATGCTCTGGACGAAGCCGCCGATGAACAGCCCGCGCTCCCCGGTCTCGGGGTGGACGCGCACGACCGGGTGGGCGGTGCGGTACTTCCGCGAGACGAACCGCCTGCGGTGCTCGGCGGCCTTCTCGCTCCTCGGGGCGGCGTAGTCGTAGTCGTTGGTGTGCACCGCCCACAGCCGGTCGGCCAGCTCGCGCAGCGGCTCGGGCAGGTCGCGGTAGGCGGCGGCGGAGTTGGCGATGAGGGTGTTGCCGCCGTAGGGCGGGACGACGATGCTGCGCAGCGTGGAGGCCTTCGGGGGTGTCCGGACGAAGGTGACGTCCGTGTGCCACTGGTTCGCGCGGATCCCCTCGTCGCCGTCGACGGGCAGGATCCTGGGCTCGCCCTCGACGGACGCCACCGTGGGGTGCGCGGTGGTGAGCTCGCCGAAGAGGGAGGCGAAACGCAGCTGGCCCGCGTCGTCGAGGTGCTGGTCGCGGAAGACGAGCGCCTTGTGCTCCAGGAGCGCGGAGTTGATCTCGGTGACGACGGCGGGGTCGAGCGCGGCGGAGAGGTCCACGCCGAGGATCTCGGCGCCGATACGGCCGCCGATCCTGCGGATGTCGAAGCCGGTGCCGGTGGTCATGGGCGGGTTCCTTTCGGGAGGTGGGTGAGTGGGGGCGGCGCGGGAGGGCGCGCCCCTCAGGGTGCCGCCAGCCGGTTGGCGGGGCGGGCCAGGCCGTAGTGCTCGCGCAGGGTGCGGCCGGTGTACTCGGTGCGGAACAGGCCGCGCCGCTGCAGGATCGGCACGACGTGGTCGACGAAGTCCTCCAGGCCGCCCGGCAGATGGGGCGGCATGATGTTGAAGCCGTCGGCCGCGCCCTCGGTGAACCACTCCTCGAGCTCGTCGGCGATCTGCTCCGGGGTTCCGGCGAGGACGCGGTGGCCGCGTCCGGCGCCCAGCCGTGCGATGAGCTCGCGCAGGGTGAGGCCGTCGCGCCGGGCGAGTTCGGCGACGAGCGTGAAACGGCTCTTGTTGCCGTTGATGTCCCGCTCGTCGGGCAGCTCGGGCAGCGGCCCGTCCAGCGGCAGCCCGGTCAGGTCGGTGCCGAGCATCCCGGACAGCTGCGCGAGCCCGTACTCGGGCACCTGGAGGTCGGTCAACTCCTGTTCCAGGGCGCGGGCTTCCGCCTCCGTGGAGCCGATGACGGGGGCGATGCCCGGCAGCACCAGCAGCTCGTCCTCGGTGCGCCCGTAGCGGGGCAGACGCGACGTGAGGTCCTTGTGGAAGGCCTGGGCGTCGGCGAGGGTCTGCTGGGCGGTGAAGACGGCCTCGGCGTACCGGGCGGCGAACTCCTTGCCGTCCTCCGACGAGCCGGCCTGCACCAGCAGCGGGTAGCCCTGAGGGGCCCGCGGCACGTTCAGGGGGCCGCGGACCGCGAAGTGCTCACCGCGGTGGTCGATCGCGCGCACCTTGCCGGTGTCGGCGTAGACGCCCCGCTCACGGTCGAGCAGGATCGCGTCGTCCTCCCAGCTGTCCCACAGCTTGGTGGCGACGTCGACGAACTCTCGCGCCCGGTCGTAGCGCAGCCGGTGCTCCAGATGCTCGTCGAGCCCGAAGTTGCCGGCCTCCTCGACGCTGCCGGAGGTGACGATGTTCCAGCCGGCCCGGCCGCCGCTGAGGTGGTCCAGGGAGGCGAACTTCCGGGCGGTGTGGAAGGGCGCGTTGAAGGTGGTGGAGACGGTGGCGATCAGGCCGACGTGCTCGGTGACCGCCGCCAGGGCGGACAGCAGGGTGAGCGGTTCGAACCCGCCGAGCGCGTTGTACCGGACCCGGTCGCCCAGGGCGAGGCCGTCGGCGAGGAAGACGGAGTCCAGCAGGCCGCGTTCGGCGGTCAGGGCGAGGTGCTGGAAGTAGCGCAGGTCGGTGACGCGTTCGGGCCGGGTGCGCGGATGCCGCCAGGCGGCGTCGTGGTGGCCGGCGTTCATCAGGAAGGCGTTGAGGTGCAGATGACGGGGGCGGGGCGGGCTCATGGTCTCCTCGGATCACGGAGGCGGGCGAGAGGGGCGGGGCAGGGGAGGCGCTACGGTCCGGCGTCAGCCGCCGCCGGGCACGCGCCAGGAGCTGAGGCGCTTCTCCAGGGCCACCAGGAACTGGTTGAAGGCCACGCCGACGGCGGAGATCGTGATGATCCCCGCGTACATCTGTGGGATCGCGAAGTTGTACTGCGAGGCGTTGATCAGATGGCCGAGGCCCGCCTTGGCGCCGATCATCTCGGCGGCGACCAGCACCAGGATCGACACCGCTCCGGCCAGCCGGACACCGGTGAAGATCACCGGGACCGCGGACGGCAGGACGACCTTCTGGAACAGCCGGGGCGCCGACAGGTCCATCGACTTCGCCAGCTTCAGCAGGGTCGGGTCGACGGTGCGGACCGCGCTGATCGTGCTCAGCAGGACGGGCCAGGTGCACGCGTACACCACGAGGGCGATCTTCGACGTCTCGCCGATGCCCAGGAGCAGCACGAACACCGGCAGCAGGGCCAGCGCGGCGGTGTTGCGGAAGACCTCCAGCAGCGGGCCGAGGAGATCGGCGACCGGCCGGTACCAGCCGATCAGCAGCCCCAGCGGCACGGCGAGGGCCACGGCGAGACCGAATCCGCTGAAGGAGCGCACCAGGCTGGCTTGCGCGTCGTCGGCCAGCCGGCCTGTCGCGGCCAGCTCCCACCAGGCGCGGGCGACGTCACCGAACGGCGGCAGGAAGGTCCGGTCGACCAGGCCGAGCCGCGGCGCGGTCTCCCACAGCAGCAACAGGGCCGCGATCGCCGCGGACCTGGTCGCCGCGCCCAGCAGCAGGTACGGCAGCCGGCGGACCGCGCGGTGGGCGGTCCGCCGGATCCGGGCCGACGCGGAGGCGACCCGGCGTCCGTTCGCCGGTGGCGCTCCGGCAGGAGCACCAGCGGCGGGTCCGGTGGGGGAGGGGGCCCGGACGGGCCCCGCGGTGTGCGCGGAGTCCGCGGCCGTGGTCTTCTCGGACGTCGTGCCGGTCACGGGGCTCATACGGAAGCCTCCTCCTTCTCCAACTGCTGTGCTCTGGCCACCTCGTCGTGCAGCAGCGACCAGATCTCGTGGCGGTGGCGCGCGAACTCCGGGCTGGAGCGAGGGTCGTCCGCGGCCGTACCGGCACCGAGGGCGACCGGCACGATCTGCTTGATCCGGCCGGGCCTGGACGTCATGACGGCGACGCGCTGCCCGAGGCGGACGGCCTCGTCGATGCCGTGCGTGATGAAGACGACGGTCTTGCCGGTGCGCTGCCAGATGCGCAGCAGCTCGTCCTGCAGCGACTCCCGGGTCTGGGCGTCCAGCGCCGCGAACGGCTCGTCCATCAGCAGCACGTCGGGGTCGTAGGCGAGGCTGCGGGCGATCGCCACCCGCTGCCGCATCCCGCCCGACAGCTCGTGCGGATGGCGGTCCTCGAACCCCGTGAGACCGACCAGGTCGAGGAACTCCCGTGCCTGAGCTGCGCGTTGACGCCGTGGGACGCCGGTGGCCTCCAGGCCGAACTCGACGTTGCCCTGCGCCGTGCGCCACGGCAGCAGCGCGTACTGCTGGAAGACGATGCCGCGGTCCAGCCCGGGGCCGGTCACGGGGACGCCGTCCAGCAGGATCCGTCCGGCGGTGGGCCGGGCGAGACCGCCGAGCAGCTCCAGCAGCGTCGACTTGCCGCAGCCGCTGGGGCCGACCAGGACGGTGAACTCGCCGGCCGCGATCTCCAGGTCGATGCCGTCGAGGGCGGTGAACCGGGTGGTCCGCCCCGCGCCCTTGCGGTCCTTGACGGTGAAGTCCTTCCGTACGTCCTCGAACACGATCTTGGGCGTGGCGGCTCGGGTGGTGGGGTCCGGCATGGGGATCAGCTCCCGCTCTTCGAGGCGGAGGAGGACGCCGGGGACGGCGCCGCGTCGCCCCTGCCCGCGGCGTTGTACTCGTTGGTGTAGAGGTCCGACGACCTGACCTGGCCCTTCCTGATGTCGCCGCGCCTGGCCAGCCAGTCGATCCACAGCTGGAGTTCCTCGCCGGTGATCCGTCCCGCCGTCTCGGCGACGCCGTAGGAGCGCCAGTAGCGCAGGGGAGCGGTGTCCTCGTTGCGGCCGCGCTTGGTGACGATGTCCGTCATCCGGGCGATCACCTCCTCGCGCGGCGTGGAGCGGGACCACTCGATGGCCCGCCCCACGCCGGTGACGAAGGTCCGTGCCGTGCCGGGGTTCTGCCGCAGGAAGCGCTCCGTCATCACGTACGTGCCGGCGCTGAACGAGCCGAGCAGCCGGTGGTCCGTGAACAGCGGGCGGATGCCGCCGGTGGCCAGGGCCTTGTCGCGCAGGATGCCGCCGAGCACGGCCACGTCGATCTGCTTCTGGCGCAGGGTCTGCTCGGTGCTGACCGGGGGCACCACGAGCGGCTCGACCTTGCCGATCTGCGCCCGGGACAGACCGCCCCGTTGCAGGTAGATGTCGAGCATGGCCTCGGAGTGGGCGCCGAGGGTGTTCATCCCGACCTTCTTGCCGATCAGGTCCCGGGCCGAGCGGATGGGGCTGTCCTCGAGGACATAGAAGCCGTTGTAGGCGTACCTGTCGGCGCCGTAGTAGCTGATGACGGCCTTGACGGGGGCGTTGTTCGCGGCCAGTTTGACGACCGCGCCGTTGAAGGCGCCGCCGAAGTCGGTCTGGCCCGTGGCCGCCGACTGGATGTCCTGCGGGCCGCTGATGGTGTTGCCGACCCACTCCAGCTTCACGTCCTCCAAGTAGCCGAGGTCTTCGGCCAGTTCCGGCAGGATGACCTGACCCGCCCAGCCCTGGTAGCGGAGGGTCCTGGTCCCGCTCTCGCCGGCGGGGGCTCCGGTCGCGGTCGTACCGCAGCTGACGGCGACCGCCGAAAGACCGAGCAGGGAGAGGAACTGGCGTCGGTTCGATGCCGTCGTGGCCATGGGCTGGTCCTGTTCGAGATCGATGGAGGGGCAGGAATGCGGGGAGGATTTCCGGGCCCGCCTGTTCCGCTGGGCGGTGGAAGAGGCGAAAAGGGCACCGGAAAACGTCAGCCGTGCGCGCGGCACGCATTCCATGAGGGAGGAGAAGTGAGGCCAGGAGATCTTCCCGGCGTGTGCGCGGGCCTTCCGGGAAAGGAGCGCTCAGAATCCGCGACGAAGAGACCGCGCACAGATGGCACTGGCCTGACGTCGCAGGTCGACGTGCAGGCGCGCGGCGAGGTTCTCGGAATTGCTCACGACGACGAGACTCGCAGCGCATTCCTGCCCGGTCAATGCGGCCTGCGTATCCGTCTCATGTTCTCAACAGTCCGACATGCGGGTGCAGTACGGCGTTCACAATGGCCCGGCTGTGGTGAGACGCCGGTCTGCCGGCCCCGACGTCACAGCAGGGACTGCACGGCGTACAACGCGCCGAGGAGGGTGGCCAGGGCGCCGAGGACGAGTCGCAGCGCGCGTTCGGGCAGGCGCGGTTGCACCACTGCCCCGAGGTAGCCGCCGATCAGCCCGCCGATGCCGCAGGCCAGGCCCAGCTCCCACACGGGGGCGATGCCGCCGGAGCCGGTCAGCGACAGCAGCGCGAAGGTCGCGGCACCGGCCACGGAGGTGACGAACGTGGAGGCCAGGGCGGCGGGCGCCACCCGGGCGACGGGCATGCCCCGGCCGACCAGGACGGGGCCGAGGACGGATCCGCCGCCGATCCCGTAGATCCCGCCGACGACCCCGACGACCAGGGCGAGTCCGGTGACGGCCCGGGGCGAGAGGTCCCCGGACGGGACCGGCCGGGCGGGCCGCAGGGTGCGCGCGACGAGCCACAGGCCCAGGGGCATCAGCAGTGCGGCGACCAGGAGACGGAAGGCCGTCGCCCCCGGCACGGCGAACACCCGCAGCATCGCGCCGACGACCACTCCGGGCAGCGTGCCGCCCACCAGGAGACGGGTCAGCGGGCTGCGCAGCAGGCCCGCGCGGCGGTGGCGCAGCAGGGCGCCGGGTCCCGCCACCACGTTGAACAGCAGGTTCGTGGGCGTGACCGCCGGACCGGGCACCCCCAGGACGCTCAGTTGCACGGGCAGCAGGAACACCGCGCCCGACACCCCCACCGGCGCGGTCACCATCGCGATCAGCAGGCCGGCGGTGAAACCGGCGAGCCCCGTCGGCCAGGTCACGGCAGCTCCCTGATGCGACCGGCCCGGCCCGAGGGGCGGCCCTCCCCGCCACAGCCGATCACTTCCACCGGGTCAGGCGGGCAGGGTGAACGGGGGGTGCGCGCCGTTGAGGAAGTAGTCCCCGACCTCGCGGAGCCGGGGTGCGACGGGCTCGTACAGGGTGTGGGTCCGGGCGTTGCGCCAGAAGCGGTCGAAGCCGAGCCGCGCGGAGGCGGAGCGGGTGCCGATGATGTCCAGGGCACGGGTCGTGGACTCCTGCGCGGCTCTGGAGGCGGCGGCTTCGGCCACGGCCACGAGCACGGAGATCTCCGCGTACTCGTCGTACGAGAGGTCGTCGCCGCGCGTCAGCCCGCCGTGCACGGCTTCCAGGGCTTGGTCGGTGAGCGCGGACGCGGAGCGGGCGAGGACGGTGAGCTCCCCGTAGGAGGCCAGCACCTGCGGGTCGTGGGGAGTGCCGGCCGGCCAGGAGGGATGCCAGGGCGTGTGGCCCGTCCTGCTGTACTCACGGGCTTCGGCGAGCACCCCTTCGGCCATGCCGAGGAGCAGCTGGACGGAGACGAGCCGCCCGACCGGGGACGCCAGGGCCGCCGAGGGCGACAGGGCCTCCTCGTCCGCGGACAGGGACCCGAGGACGTCACCGGAGGCCACCGGCACGGCGTCGAACTCCACGCTGCCGCCCGCCGCGAGCCGCTGCCCGAAGGGGTCGGCGTCCGCGTCGATCCGCACCCCGTGCCGGGCGGGATCGACCATGACGGCCACCGCTTCACCGCTGCCGGCCCGCACGGCCCGCACCGCCAGACGGTCGGCGACCAGCACCCCGGTCGCATGGCTCTGCCGGCCGTCGAGCACCTGGCCCCCGGCCGTCCCGGACAGGGTCAGGGGCGGCTCCTGACCGGCGAAGCCGCCGCCCCAGCACCACCGTTCCGACCCGGACAGCCGCTCGACCCGCGCGGCGCGAGCCGGCTCGGCGAGCAAGCGGGCGCTCCACGACACGAAGTAATGGCAGCCCAGCAGCTGCCCGATCGCGCCGTCGGCGGCGCCGATCTCCCGCACGACCGCGTAGGCGGTGGGCCAGTCGGCGCCCCCTCCTCCGTGCTCGGCGGGCAGCAGCAGCGTCAGCAGCCCTGCCTCGCGCAGCCGGGACACCTCGTCGAACGGGGGCTTGCCCGCCTGCTCCCGGGCCACCGCGCCGGTGGCCAGGTCGTCCGCCGCCTCGCGGGCCACGCGCAGCCAGTGCGCGCGGCCGGGCCCGGCCGGGCCGGATTCCGGGGCGGGGCCGGACGGCGCCGTGGCAACGCCCATGGGGGTGGTCTCCTCACGGTTGGTCGCGCGGTGGGGTGCCGGCGCTCTCGGCCCGGTCGGGCACGTACTTGTAGCCCACGCGCCGCACGGTGACGATCCGGTGCCGGTGAGCCCTGCCCAGCTTGCGGCGCAGCCGGGCGACATGGACATCCACGGTGCGGCCGTCGCCGATGTGGTCGTAGCCCCAGACGGCGCTCACCAGCCCGTCGCGCGAGTGCACCCGGTGCGGATGCCGAACGAGCCGCGCCAGCAGCTCGAACTCCAGGTAGGTCAGGTCGAGTTCACGTCCGTCCACCTCGGCGGTCCGGCGTACGGGATCGATGCGGACGGCGTCCTCTTCCGCGGGCCGGGCGGGAGGCGGGTCCGTGGCGAGGACCGGCCGGATCTCGGGCCGCGGCCTGTCCTCGACGAACAGCTCGGCGGGATCGGTGCCTTCGGGGACGAGCAGGAGGTATCCGACGAGCGGCGCGGCGGCGCGTCCGTCAGCACCGTCGTGAGCGGTCTCGCCCACCAGGCGGAGACGGCGCGTCCCGGACGGTGTCGGATCGTGGGAAGTGGGCTGGGCGGTCTGGAATGCCGTGGTCATGGCGGTTGTCCCTCAGAGGTGTGTCGGGTCGTCAGGCGCGCTGAACGAAGACGCGGACGACTGGTCGACGGGGAAAGGAGCAGCGGAGCGGCACGGGCGGACGAGTGGGTCGCGTGCCTTACGCGTGACAGCAGGCGGCGCTGACGACGTGACCAAAGTCGACATGCCGACGACGAACGAGTCGCTGCTGCGTACGGGACATGTGCATCATCCTGCGCACCGTGCCGTGGCCCCGTCAAGGCTTTCCTAGTGAAACGGTAGGAAATCGGGGGAGGGGGTGTGATCCGACGGTCCGGCGCTTCGGGGGCGGCGAAGGTGGGCCCCGCAGGTCCTCAACCGTGCGACGGTGAGGAGGCGTTGACGTCGTTCGCCGGGCTCGGGGAAACCTCCGGTCAGCGCCTCGTGAAGCCGGCTCTCAGCATGTGGAACGCCGTACGGGAGTTCTTGACCGGCCGGACTCCCGCTGCTTGGATCGGCGCCATGAAGCGACAGGACCTCACGCGGCGACGCCACGTCGACCTCGGGCGTGTGGCCAGCTCCTGCTGTCGCTGCCAGGCCTGAGCACCCCGAGAAGAGCTCCGGCCCTCCTGCCGGTCTCCCCCGTGCATTCCCCTCCGGGCCTTCTTCTCCCGTGACGGAACAGGTCCCGCGACCGTCGTTCCCTGCCTCCATCTGACTTCCTTCGCCGGTCCTTCCGCGAGGACTTCACAGGCGACGACCTCGTCCGGCGTTCCCACATTCGGCCCGGTGCCGCCCGCCTCCTTCGCTGCCCGCACCACGCCCAGCACCGAAAGGTCTCCCCATGGCCACGATCCTGTCCGTCTCCGGAAGTCCCTCCGCCACCAGCCGCACCGCACGACTGCTGCGCCAACTGGACGCCCGTCTCGCCGCGCAGGGGCACGAGGTGATCCCCTTGGACGTGCGCACCCTCCCCGCCGATGCCCTTCTCGGCGCGGACTTCCGGCACCCGGCGATCGTCCGCGCCACCGCTCTGGTCGAGCAGGCCGACGGGGTCGTGGTCGGCACCCCCGTCTACAAGGCCGCCTACTCCGGGCTGCTGAAGGCACTGCTGGACCTGCTGCCGCAGTACGCGCTGGCCGGGAAGACGGTCCTTCCGCTGGCCACGGGTGGTTCCACCGCCCATGTCCTGGCCATCGACTACGCCCTGCGCCCCGTGCTGAGCTCCATGGGTGCCGCGCACATCGTCCCGGGCTGGTTCACCCTCGACCGGGACCTCGCGGTGGGCGACGACGGCACGCTGACCGTCGCGCCGGGCTCGGCTGCGGCCCTGGCCGAGGTGACGGACCGCTTCTCACGCGCACTGGGCGGCCGCACGGCGTTGCTGGCGGCCGGCGGTTGAGAGCGCCGGCCGTGACCGCCGCCCGACGCACCGGCCCTCACCGCCGCATACGGCTCCGGGCCGTTTCCCCCTCAAGAAGTGCAAGAGAAAAGAATGAAACCGAAACGAAGCCCTGCATTTCTTCATCCCCCGTGATTCACCTATTCTGGACATATGAATAAGAGGGCAGAATTCTACGTAGTGAAACGCGGCGACACGCTCGGTGGTATCGCGGCCAAACATCGTGTGACGCTGAACCAGATCCTGGAGTGGAATCCCCAGATCAAGAATCCCGATGTCATCTTCCCCGGCCAGCAGATCCGCGTGGCCGCCCCGGAGATGTACGGCGACTACGAACCGTTCCCGGGCTCCGACTTCTTCCAGTCGTCCGTGAGCAGTCCGATCATCGAGGCCATGGGCTACCGGCTCATCGAGGAGAACTGCTCGGCCTACTCCGGCGGCCCCGACTCCCAGTGGAGCGAGGCGGACCGGAGGTCCTACTCCAAGTGGCAGCACAAGCTCGGCTACCGGGGTGAGGACGCTGACGGCGACCCGGGTCCGCAGTCCTGGGAGAAGCTGCATGTACCCGCCGTCTACCGGTGATCGGAGCCGGCGGCCGGACGGCCCCCGCGCGTGACCGGAAGCCGGCCCGGCCGCGCGACGGGCCGGCCCGGACCGCGTGGCGCGCCCGGGCGAAAACCCGCATCGCCTATCTCGAAGCGCAACTGCAGCACGAAAGCAGCGGGCCCTGCCCCCAGGGCCGGATGACGCTCATCGAGGGAATGCGGAGGCATCTGGAGAAGGCCCGCCGGGCCGCCGACGAGGATTTCGGATGGCGAAGACCGTGGTCCGGTTCGGCTGCCCGTGAGGGCGTCTGGTCGAATGTGCGCAGTGCGGAAGTGCTGCTCCTGCAACTCGTCTCCGACGAGGAAGCCGCCGGCAGCGCCAGCGACGTCATGGCGCTGGTCCAGGAGCATCTGGACCCCGACGACCCGCGCCGCGTCAGGCTCGCCCGCAGGTTCCGCGCCATCACCTCCGGCGGCATGACGCCCACCGACCGGGACCTCATGGTCCGGGCGCTCGACGCCGCCTACAACGCCCTGGACGACGAACTGGCCCGGGTGCGCAGCCTGCGCAACATCCTGTGGACCGCGACCGTCCTCGTCCTGCTCGGTGTGGCGGGCCTCGCCCTCTACGGCTGGTTCTCGCCCCGCTCGCTGAGCCTGTGCTTCACGCCCGACAGGCCCGGTGCCGCCGACAGCGTCACCGTCGTCTGTCCCACCGCCGAGCACCACGACGTGTCGGCGGGCACCGACGCCAGCAGCCTGGCCGACCCGCGGGACATCCTCACCGTGGAGATCGCCGGGCTCGCCGGCGCGGCGCTCACCGTCATCGCCTCACTGCGCCGCATCCGCGGCACCGACTCCCCGTACATGCTGCCCCTGGCGTCGGCCGTGCTGAAGTTCCCCACCGGCGCCCTGTCCGCCTTCCTCGGCCTGCTGCTGATCAGGGGTGCGTTCGTGCCCGGCCTGAGCGACCTGGACAGCCGCGCCCAGGTCCTCGGCTGGGCGGCCGCCTTCGGTGCCGCGCAGCACCTGGTGACCCGGCTGGTCGACGACCGCGCCCAGATGACGCTGTCGGAGGTGGGCCGGCCCACGGAGGCCGTGACCGAGCCGGAGCGGACGGCCGTCAGGGAGGGCGCGGCCGCGCCGCCGTCCGGCGCGCCGACCGCCGGCCCGGCCGGCGACGGGCACTACGAAGGGCCGCCACCCGGCAGGCAGGAGAGCGCGCAGGACGAGGAGCGCGCGGCGGAGTCCGGCCGGCCGGCGCCCTCCTGACCCGCCGCCCGCCGCCCCGCTCACCGCCGCAGCTCCGTGTGAGCCGTCTCCGGCAGTCGCAGGTACACCACCGACGACTGGAAACTGGAGAACACCCCGCGCCGGCCGGGCGCCGCCGACTCGACCAGGAGGGTCGTCGAGGCCGCGAACTCACCTCCCACCGACAGGCCCTGCAGCAGCCGGGCGAGCACGAGGAGCACCGGTGCCGACATGCCCGCGGTCGCGTACGTGGGGGTCAGCCCGACCGGCAGGCCGCTGCCGCCCATCAGCAGGATGGTGACCGTCAGCGCGGTCCGCCGCCCGTGCCGGTCCGCCACCGCGCCCATCAGCAGCCCGCCCCCCGGACGCAAGAAGAAGCCCACCGCGAACACCGCGAACGCCGACAGCGGCGGCACCAGCGAGCCGTCCGCGCTCGCCGGGAAGACCTGCTCGGCGACGGCCGTTTTGTCGGCGAGGAAGCCGTCTGCGTCTTTCTCACGCCCGCACCCTCCCCCTGGAACGCCTCGGCACACCTCGCGTACCGGCGACTTTCACACGAGGGTCACCGGCCCCTTCCTTGCCGTTTGGTGTCCCTGAAACACTCCTTCCGCGCAGCTTCCGTCACGCTCCGGCCGTCCCGCACCTCAGGATGAGAGGTCTGTCCTTCATGTCCGACGTCAACCGGCGCCGCTTCCTCCAACTCGCGGGCGCCACCACGGCGTTCAGCGCGCTGTCCGCCAGCATCCAGCGCGCGGCCGCGCTCCCGGCCAACCACCGCACCGGGTCGATCGAGGACGTCGAGCACATCGTCGTCCTCATGCAGGAGAACCGTTCCTTCGACCACTACTTCGGCACCCTGAGGGGCGTCCGCGGCTTCGGCGACCCCCGTCCGGTCACCCTCGGCAACGGCAAACCGGTCTGGCACCAGGAGAAGGAAGGCCGGGAGATCCTGCCGTTCCACCCGGACGCCGACGACCTCGGCATGCAGTTCCTGGAGGGCCTGCCGCACTCCTGGCCCGACGGCCAGCAGGCCTACAACGGCGGCGCGTACGACAAGTGGGTGCCCGCCAAGGGCACCACGACCATGGCGTACCTGACCCGCGAGGACATCCCCTTCCACTACGCCCTCGCCGACGCCTTCACCGTCTGCGACGCCTACCACTGCTCGTTCATCGGCTCCACCGACCCCAACCGCTACTACATGTGGTCCGGGTACACCGGCAACGACGGCACCGGCGGCGGCCCCGTCCTGGACAACGCCGAACTCGGCTACGGCTGGACGACCTACCCCGAGCGCCTGGAGCAGGCCGGCATCTCGTGGAAGATCTACCAGGACATCGGCGACGGCCTCGACGCGGCCGGTTCCTGGGGCTGGATCGAGGACGCCTACCGCGGCAACTACGGCGACAACTCGCTGCTGTACTTCGACAAGTACCGCAACGCCCAGCCGGGCGACCCCTGGTACGACAAGGCCCGCACCGGCACCGACGTCAAGAACGGCGACGGCTACTTCGACCGGCTCAGGGCCGACGTCAAGGCAGGCGAGCTGCCCCGGATCTCCTGGATCGCCGCCCCCGAGGCCTTCTCCGAGCACTCCAACTGGCCCTCGAACTACGGCGCCTGGTACATCGCCCAGGTCCTCGACGCCCTCACCTCCAACCCCGAGGTCTGGTCGAAGACGGCCCTGTTCATCACCTACGACGAGAACGACGGCTTCTTCGACCACGTCGTGCCGCCGCTGCCGCCGAAGGACGCCTCCCGCGGTCTGTCCACCGTCGACGTCGCGCCCGACCTCTTCCCGGGCGGCGGCGGGAAGACGGCCGGCCCCTACGGACTCGGCCCCCGGGTGCCGATGCTGGTCGTCTCGCCCTGGAGCAAGGGCGGTTACGTCTGCTCCGAGACCCTCGACCACACCTCCATCCTGCGGTTCATGGAGCGCCGCTTCGGCGTGCGCGAGACGAACATCTCGCCCTGGCGCCGGGCGATCTGCGGGGACCTGACGGCCGCCTTCGACTTCTCCCGCAAGGACACGCGCCCGGCCCCGCTGCCCGGCACCGACGCCTACGAGCCGCAGGACCGCGAACGCCACCCCGACTACCGGCCGGCCCCGCCCGCCGACCCGCGCATGCCCCGCCAGGAGCCCGGCCTGCGCCGCTCCCGCCCGCTGAAGTACGCCCCGCACGTCGACGCCTCGGTCGACGCGGCGGCCGGCAGGCTCACGCTCGTCTTCGCCTCCGGGCCGAAGGCGGGCGCCGCCTTCCACGTCACCTCGGGCAACCGCACAGACGGCCCCTGGACGTACACCACGGAGGCCGGCAAGACGCTCTCCGACACCTGGAACTCGGCGTACTCCGCGGGGTCGTACGACCTGACGGTGCACGGACCGAACGGCTTCGTGCGCTTCTTCAAGGGCTCCAACAGGACGCCCGGCTGCGAGGTCACCGCACGCCACACCGGCGACGACATCGAGCTGACCTTCACCAACCAGGGCTCCCGCAGCGCCCGTCTGAAGATCTCCGACGGCTACGGCGGACGGCCCGCGAGGGTCACCGTGCGCCCGGGCGCGACCGTGCGCCGGACCGTGGACCTGGCCGCGAGCCACCGCTGGTACGACCTGACCGTGACCGCCGAGGACGACGCGGCGTTCCTGCGGCGGTTCGCGGGCCATGTCGAGAACGGCAGGCCGGGGGTGAGTGACCCGGCCCTCATCACCGGCCGGCCGTAGTGAGCTGCCCCGGATCGTGCGGCCGGGGCACCCAGACCGGTTCGGCCGCCGCCGGGCCGGTCTCCAGGGCCAGGACGGCGGCCACCGGACGGCCGTCGTCCGCCGGGACCCTCGCGGGCTGCGGCCTGCTCAGCAGTACCACGCCCCAGGCCGCGAGACCCGCACCCGCGAGCGCCAGCGGGACGCCCGCCGGACCGCCCTGCAGGCGTTCGCCCAGCAGCGACAGGCCGACCACCGCGGCCGCCAGCGGGTTGGCCAGCGTCACCACCGCCAGCGGCCCGCCGAGACCGCCCCGGTACGCCGTCTGCGACAACAGCAGCCCGCCGGCCGCGAAGGCCGCCACGAGCAGCGCCACACCGGCGACCTGGACGCTCAGCAGCGGACCCGAGCGGTCCGTCGCCGCCACCGTCACCGTCTGTGTGAGGGCCGAGGCGACCCCCGAGGCGACACCCGACGCGGTCGCGTGCCGCAGCCCCGGCCGGGCGCCCGGCCGGGACAGCACTCCGATGACGGCGGCGGTGGCACCGGCGACCGCCAGCGCCTCCGGCACGCTCAGCACCCCGTCCGGCGCCGGGCCGGACGCCGTGACCAGGATCGCGCCGAGGCCGAGCAGCGTCAGCGCGGTGCCCTTCCACTCGACCGCGCTCACCCGCCGGCCCGCCAGCCGCGCCCCCAGGGGCACCGCCGCGACCAGGGTGAGCGCGCCGAGCGGCTGGACCAGGGTCAGCGGCCCGTACTTCAGTGCCACCACGTGCAGCAGCGCGGCCGCCGCGTTCAGCCCGACCGACCACCACCAGGCGCCGCTCGACAGCAGCCGCAGCGCACCCGGGCCGGGGGAGCGGGCCGCCAGCCGCTCCTGCGCGACCGCCGCTGCCGCGTAGGCGACGGCGGAGACCAACGACAGGGCGACGGCGACCGCCCCGGCGCTCATCGGCCCGCCCCCGCCAGGGACCCCGCGTCCCGCGGAGCGGGTAGCGGACCCACCGGGCCCGGTTGCGTGCGGCTCCCGGCGGTCGCCGTGCGGCGCGGCGGGCGGATCACGGCGAGCGCGACGGCGAGCAGGGCCGCCGCCACGATCGCGTCCAGCCAGAGGTGGTTCGCCGTGCCGACGATCACCAGCAGCGTCAGCAGCGGATGCGCCAGCCACAGCGGGCGCCACCGCGAACGCGTGGCGGCGATCAGCCCGATCGCCACCATCAGCGCCCAGCCGAAGTGCAGCGACGGCATCGCCGCGAACTGGTTCGACAGGGAGTCCGTCGCGGGACTGCCGTAGACGGAGGGCCCGTGCACCCGCGCCGTGTCCACCAGGCCGGTCGCGGCGAGCATGCGCGGCGGGGCGAGGGGAAACAGCAGGTGCAGCACCAGGGCGGCGGCGGTGACCGCGGCCAGGACCCGGCGGGCCCAGACGTAGTGCGCGGGGCGGCGCAGATAGAGCCAGATCAGGAAGGCGGCGGTGGCGGGGAAGTGCACCGCGGCGTAGTAGGTGTTGGCGAGGTGCACCGGTCCGTCGCCGTGCAGCAGCAGGGACTGCACCGCGCCCTCGCCGGGCAGCCCGACGGCTCGTTCGAGGTCCCACACGCGGTGCGCGTGCCGGAAGGCGTCACCGGTGTGGCCGGTGGCCAGCCGCCGGCCGGCCTTGTAGGCCAGGAAGAACCCCGCGACGAGCAGGAGTTCCCGGACGAGCGGTGGTCGCGCTGTCGCGTCGGACCCCGCCGGCGCAGGCTCGGTACGGGCATTCATCCCCCGGCCCCTTCGATGACGAGTGGTGCTGCTATCGGTACGGGAGCGTACCGATACGTCAGTGTACCGATACGCACGCGTACCGGTACGGGCGCGTACCGGTACACTGGCGTATCGATGGACGAACGGCACACCGCCGGCCGGGCAGGGCCCGGCCGCCCGACGAACGCCAGGAGCACCGCATGACGTCGCAGGCTGCGGACCGGCCCGAGCCGGCCGGTACCTCGCGCCGCTCCAAGATCACGCCGGAGCGTGAGCAGGAGTTCTTCGACGCCGTGCTGGACCAGCTCCGCGCGTGCGGCTACGACGCGCTCACCATGGAGGGGATCGCCGCCAGCACCCGCTGCAGCAAGTCCACGCTCTACCGGCAGTGGAAGACCAAGCCCCAGTTCGTGGCGGCCGCGCTGCGCTCGCACCGGCGCACGCGCTGCATCGACACCGGATCGCTCGCCGGCGACCTGCGCGAGGCGGCCCGGGCGGCGGGCGACCTGTCGGGCCGGGACACCCAGCTCCTGCACGCGCTCACCCACGCCGCCGGCCAGGACCCCGAACTGCAGCGCGCGCTGCGCGAGGCGGTGGTGGAACCGGAGATCGCCGCGCTGAAGGAGATCATCCGGCGCGGCGTCGAGCGGGGAGAGGTGCCCGCCGGCCATCCGGCGCTGGAGTACATCCCGGCCCAGATCCTGGGCGTGCTGCGGCTGCGGCCCGTGCTGGAGGGCCGGCCCGCCGATCCGGACTACCTGGTGCGGTTCGTGGAGGCCGCCGTGCTCCCGGCACTGGGCCTTAAATGAGACCCGGGCCGCCGTCCGCGGGATGACCGGCGGCGACCCGACCGCGCCGACCCGTGGGGACGGGGGCGGCGCGCACCCCCCGGCCGGGTGGGGTGCCCCTGTGAGCGGCGGGGGCGCCCCACCCGGCCGATCGCCGTGCGGTGCGCGGGGTCAGACGTCCTGGCCGTTGCCGCCGCCCGTGGACACCTTGATGCCCTCGGTGATGTCGTCGAGCACGGACTCGTCCTGGCCGGCGTCGACACCGAACCGGACGACCACCATCTGCCGGGAGTTGGCGGGGGAGGGGAACGCGAGCGACTCCACGATGCCGTCGGCGCCCTTGCTCGTGACGGCCTTCCAGCGCACCATGAAGCCCTTCTGCCCGGCGACGGTCACGGCCCTGGACGCCAGTACGTCATGCGAGGTGATCCCGCCGTAGGACTTGCCGCCGTAGGACTCCTCGGCGTTGGCCGCGATGTCCGCCTTCGCGATCTCCTCGGGGGTGTCGCCCCGGGTGCCGAGGGCGAGCGCCGGGGCGGAGTAGGCGCCGCCCTCGGTGCAGGTCGAGGAGGTGTCGCCGGGGCACTTGTAGGACTCGTCGGACATCACCTGCGCGCCGGCGGTGATCTGCTGGCCGTACCAGCCCTTCGGGACCGGCAGGCTGATGCCGTTCACGGTGTCGGTCACGGAGCCGCTGCGTATCTTCGGGGGCTCGGACCGGTCGGGCTGCGGACTCTGACCGCCGTCTCCGCCGGATCCGCCGTTGCCCCCGGGCCCGCCGAACGGCCCGCCCTGGCCCCCGGGCGCGCCCGGCCCCTGAGAGGTGGCCGAGCCCCCTCCGCCGCCGTTGTCGGTCAGCGCGTAGACCCCGACCCCGACGCACGAGAGAACCACGACGGCCACGGCGACGGCGATACCGGTCCGCAGACCTCGGCCCCGGCCGGGCTGGGGGGCGGTGGGGTAGCCGGGGTAGCCGGCGTGGGCGGGGTAGGCGGGGTAGGCGGTCGGATGCGCGGCGCCAGTGGGGTGTCCGGGGCCGGACGGATACCCGGGAGCCGCTGGCGCTCCCGGCTGGGGTGCGGCGGCGGGATGGGCGGCGGATGCCGACTCCGGGGCCGGCGCCGCGGTGTCGGCCCCGGACCGGGCCGGGGCCACGCCGGGCGCAGAGTCACTCCCCGCTGCCGGGGCCGGCCCGGGTGCGGAATTTTCCCCCGGCGCCCAGTCAGCCCTGGGCGCGGAGTTCCCCTCCGGTGCCGGTGCCGGTGCCGACCCCGACGCGGAATCGCCCACCGGTGCCGCGTCCGCCCGGGGTGCGGAGCCCTCCGGTGCCGAGCCCGCCCCCGGCACGGAGTTCCCCTCCGGGGCCGGGTGCTCCTGGGCCGGGGCCGGAGCCGAGGGCGCTCCGGCCGGAGGGCTCCAGGCCGCCGGCGGCTGCTTGGGGCGGACGCGGTCCGTCCACGCCCTGCCGTCCCACCAGCGTTCCGTGGCGGGCCCGTCGCTCTGCTGGCCGGGGTCCGGGTACCACCCCTGAGGTGTCTCCTGCGTCATGCCCCCACCGTATGAGGCGTCGGTGAAAGAGACATGAGAGGGCCGGAACCGACTGTTCCAGCCCTGGCGCCGCATGCCGGGCGCCCACCGCACCGAAGCGGCTGAAAAGCGTCGTTTCGGCAGGGGCGCACAAGCACGCCGGGGCATGACGGCGCGCACGCGCGCACGAGCGCCTCGGCCGCGGTCGCGCTCCGGCGCGGGGCCGCCGCGGTGATCGTCGCGGAGGTGACCGTGGCCCCCCGGCCCGCACGGGCCGGCGGATTCGCCCGCCGGCACCGCGACTGCGCCCGGCGGCCGTGCCGCCGAGCGGCCGCATGAGCGGTGAGTGAGCGTCACATACCTTTCCTTTGCGCGGTGTTGACCGAAAGGAGGCTGGTGAGGGGTTGGGAGCGTCGTCCGGCCGTACCCCGTGTCACCCGTCACGGCAAGAGGTGCCGCGAGCATCCTCCACTGAGGCAATCGGAGGGCTACGCTCGACATCTGTACGTCGTTCGGGCGACTTGGGGAGGTAGCGGGATGACGCAGGTACGGCCCACGGCCGCCGCCTCGGCTTCCCTGTGGGAGCGCGACGCGGAAGTGGCCGCCGTCACAAGGGCGGTCGACGGTCTGTGCGCGGACCGCTCCTCGACCGGTGGACTGCTCGTCTTCCGCGGCGAGTCCGGGCTCGGCAAGACCGCGCTGCTGGCCGAAACCCGACGCATCGCCGAGGCACGCGGCTGCACGGTCTGGTCGGCGCGCGGCGGCGAGACCCTCAGGTCCGTCCCCTTCAACGTGGTACGGCAACTGCTGCAGCCGGCCCTGGTGTCGATGCTGCCGGAGGAGGCCCGGGAGTACCTCGGCGACTGGTACGACATCGCCGGCCCCGCCCTCGGCATAGCGGACCCCGGAGACCGGCAGGCCGACCCGCAGGGCGTGTGCGACGGTCTGGTCGCCGCGGTGCGCCGGCTCTCCCGCCGCGACTGGCCGCTGGTGCTGCTCATCGACGACGCCCACTGGGCCGACCAGGAGACCCTGCGCTGGCTCGCCGCACTCGCCGAGCGGCTGGACGAGATGTCCGTCCTCGTCGTCGTCACGCGCCGCCCGGAGGACGCCCCCGGCGCCGGCGCCCGCCACCTCGACGCCGTCACCACCGCCGCCAACGGCCCCGTCACCACCCTCAGCGCCCTCACCCCGGACGCCACGGCCGGACTCACCCGCGCCACCCTCGGCCGGCACGCCGACGCCGCGTTCTGCCGCGAGGTCTGGGCCGTCACCGCAGGCAACCCCTACGAGACCGTCGAGCTCCTCGCCAAGGTCCAGGACAGCGAACTGGAACCGGTCGAGGCCCGGGCCGGGGAACTGCGCGAACTGAACCGCTCCGCCCGCGGCGGCGGCCTCGTCGCCCGCCTGGAAGAACTCGGCATCGACGCCACCCGGTTCGCCTGGGCGGCCGCCATCCTCGGCACCGGCATCTCGACCGACCTGGTCGCCAAGCTCGCCACCCTCAAGCCCGAGGACGCCCGCCGCTGCGCCGAACTGCTGCGCACCGCCCGCATCCTCACCGCGCCCGACCCCACGGCCGGCCGCACCGCCGACGGCGACCTGGAGTTCGTCCACCCGCTGATCGCCACCGCCGTCTACAACTCCATCCCCGAGGCCCTGCGCACCGCCATGCACGGCATCGCCGCCCGCATCGTCACCGACGAGGGGCACGGCGCCGCCGTCGCCGCCCGCCACCTCCTCGAAGTCCACCCGGACGACGACGAGGAACTCGTCGGGCAGCTGCGCGAGGCGGCCCGCGAGCATCTCGCCGTCGGCGCCCCGGACGCCGCCCGCCGCTGCCTGGAACGCGCCCTGAAGGAACCGCCCCGGCCCGAATCGCACCCCCAGGTGCTCTTCGAACTGGCCGAGGCCACCTTCCTCACCGCGCCCTCCCGCACCATCGGCCATCTGCGCAGCGCGCTCGGCATGCCCGGCCTCGACGGCGACCAGCGGGTGGACGCCGTCTTCCGGCTCTCCCAGGCGCTGCTGCACAACGACCAGCTGGACGAGGCCGTCCGCACCGTCGAGGCGGAGGCGGCCCGGCTCCGGCCCGGGCCCGCCCGGATGCGGCTGCAGGCCGTGCGTTTCATGTGGGAGGGCCTGCACGCGGGCGAGGCCACCTCGCCCGACCGCTCCCGGCGGCTCGCCGAACTGGCCGGCACCTGCACGGGCCGCGACAACTCCGAGCGCGCCCTGCTGATCCTGCGCGGCTTCGACGCCCTGATGAACGGCGAGAACGCCGAGGAGGTCGCCGAGCTGTGCGACCGCGCCCTCGTCAACGGCCGCCTGGCGCCCGGCCTCGGCTGGACCGACACCGAGTGGGGCATCGAACTGCTGCTGATGCTCGCCAACGCGTATGCCTTCAGCGACCGCCTCGACCGCGCCGAGACCCTGTACAACGAAGCCCTGCGCGCCTACGAGACGGCCGGCTGGAGCGGCGGCCACCTGGCCCTGGCCCACGCCTACGTCGGCATCGGCCACCGCAGGCGCGGCCGGCTGAGGGAGGCGGAGGAGTCCCTGCGCGAGTCCCTGCGCCTCGCCGAGCGCGTCGGCCGCGGTCTGCCGCTGTACTGGTCCGCGACCTGCAGCCTCGTCGACACCCTGCTCGCCCGCGGCCGCGTGCAGGAGGCCTGGGAGGTCGCCGAGCGGCACGGCTTCGCCCCGCCCTACCCGTCCACCATCGTCCTGCCCGATCCGCGGTCGGTGCGGGGCCGGCTGCTGCTGGCCGTCGGCCGGACCAAGGACGGCATCAACGAACTGGAGGCCGCGGAGAAGGCGGCGGCCGCCCGCGGCCACCACAACCCGGTGCTCGTGCCCTGGGCGATCGACCTCTCCCGCGCCCTCAGCACGGAGGACCCGGCCCGGGCCGCCCGGCTCGCCGTCGACGTCCGCCGCCAGGCCGAGCGCTTCGGCACGGACACCGCCATAGGCGAGGCCCTGCGCTGTGCCGCGGCCCTGGAGACGGGCCAGCGCGCGGTCCGGCTGTACGCCAGGGCCGTGACCTACCTGGAGGCCTCGCCCTGCCAGTACGAGCACGCGGCGGCCCGCATCGAGTACGGCATCGCCGCACGCTCCGCGACGGACCTCGAACGCGGCCTCGACCTGGCCGTCTCCTGCGGCGCCGACGGTCTGGCGGAGCGGGCCCTGGCCGCCCTGGGGAGCGGAGTCGGAGGGGCGTAGCCCGACCGCGCGCAGGAGCGGGACCGGCTCGCACGCGCCGTACGGGCCGACCTCTCGGGCCGCGGGTTCACCCGGCGGCGGAGTCCTCCTCGGCCAGCACCCGCTGGGCCGTGGCGAACGCCGAGTTCGCCGCCGGCACCCCGCAGTAGACCGCCGTCTGCAGCAGCACCGCGCCGATCTCCTCGGGGGTGAGCCCGTTGCGGCGGGCCGCCCGGACGTGCATGGCCAGCTCGTCGTAGTGGCCGTGCGCGACCAGCGCGGTCAGGGTGATCATGCTGCGCTCGCGGCGGGACAGGGTGGGATCGGTCCAGATCTCGCCCCACGCGTAGCGGGAGATGAAGTCCTGGAAGCGGGCGGTGAAGGGTGTCTGCCGGGCCTGCGCCCGGTCGACGTGCGTGTCGCCGAGCACCTCGCGGCGCACCTCCATCCCCCGCCCGGCCGGCGCGCCGAGGTGCGAGCGCAGCGCGGCCAGCACCGCCTCCGGGCGCTGCGCGGGTGCCAGATGCGAGGCACCGGGGAGTTCGACGAGCGTCGCGTCCGGTACCGCGTCGGCGATCTCCCGCAGATGAGCGGGCGGCGTCGCCGGGTCCTCACGCCCGGCCACCAGCAGCGTCGGCACACCGATCTCCGGCAGCCGGTCCCTCAGATCGAACGCGGCGAGCGCGTCGCAGCAGGCGGCGTACGCGCCGGGATCGGCGTCCCGGTGGTCCCGCACCAGCCGCGGCACGGTGAACCCGGACGTGAACCAGCGCGCGTCCGCGCCGTCCGCCAGCCCGGCCAGGCCCTCCCGCCGCACCAGCGCGGCCCGTTCCCGCCAGGGCCCGGCCCCGTTGAAGTGCGCCGAGGAGCAGACGGCGGCGAGCGACGCAAGCCGCTCGGGACGGTGCACCGCGAGATGCAGCCCCACGGCCCCGCCCAGGGAGACGCCCGCGTAGGCGAACCGCTCGATGCCGAGGGAGTCGGCGAGGGCCAGGACGAGATCGGCGAGGTCACCGACCGTCGCGCCCGCCTCGATGAGACCGGGCGCCGAACCGCCGTGCCCCGGCAGGTCCCAGCGCACCACCCGATGGGTGATCGACAGCTCGGGCGCCACCTTGTCCCACAGGGCGTACGACGTGCCGAGCGAGGGGCCCAGCAGCAGCGGGGGAGCGGTGGCGGGTCCTTCGGCGTGGTGGTGGAGAAGCTTCAACGTCGCTCCAGTGCGCGATCGACGAGGGCTCCGGCGGAGCCGGTGTAGTGGGTGGGGTCGAGGTCGGCGCCCGCCAGTTCCGGTGCCTCGGCGAGCGGGCGCCCTTCGGCGGCAAGCCGGGTGAGCAGTTCCTTGGCGCGGGCGCGGCCCAGCACCGGGGCGAGTTCGGCGGACAGCCGCTCGGAGATGATCGACCCGCCGGTCAGATCGAGGTGTTCGCGCATGGCGCCGGGCCGGACGCGCAGTGCGCCGGTGAGTTCGACGGCGTCCCGGGCAGCCCCGCCGGTCAGCCGCAGCAGATCCCTGAGCGGCTCCCACTCCGCGTGCCAGGCCCCGGCCGGCCGTTCGTCCCCGGCCGCCATCGACCCGTAGAGCGTCGCCGCGAGCTGGGGGGCGCGCCGCGCGGCGGACGCGATGAGCGTGGAGCGTACGGGGTTGGACTTGTGCGGCATGGCGGAGGAACTCCCGCCGCTGCCCTCCGCGACCTCGGCGATCTCCGTGCGCGACAGGGTGAGGACGTCCTCGGCGATCTTGCCGAGCGCGCCCGCCGTGAAGGCGAGGCACCCGGCGAGGTCCGCGACGGGCGTGCGCAGGGTGTGCCAGGGCACATCGGGCGCCCGCAGGCCCAGTTCGCGGGCGTACGCCCCCGGCAGCGCGGCCGGATCGCCCGCGCCGTACGCCCCGAAGGCGGCCAGGGTCCCCGCGGCGCCGCCGAGTTGGGCGGGCAGCGACTCCCGCACGGTCCGCACCCGGTCCCGCGCGTCCAGCACCAGCGCCCGCCAGCCGGCCGCCTTCAGCCCGAACGTCGTCGGCACGGCGTGCTGGGTCAGCGTCCGCCCCGGCATCGGGGTGTCGCGGTGCTCGGCGGCCGTCCGGGCCAGGATCCCGGCGGTGCGCACGAGGTCGGCGAGGACCAGGTCGAGGGTGCGGGCGGCGACCAGCATCGCCGCGGTGTCCAGGATGTCCTGGCTGGTCGCGCCCCGGTGGACGTACGGGCCGAACTCCTCGCCGACGGCCCGTGTCAGGTCCGCGACCAGGGGGATGACGGGGTTGCCGCCCGCGCGGGCCCGCTCGGCGAGGGAGCGCATGTCGAAGCCGCCGCCGGCCGCCTCGGCGACCGCCGTCGCCGCCTCGTCCGGGGCGAGCCCCAGCGCCGCCTGGGCCCGGGTCAGCGCGGCCTCCGCGTCGAGCAGGGCCCGCAGATACGCCGCGTCGCTCGTGGCGGACGCGGCCGCCGAGCCGGCCCACCCGGGGGCGAGCAGACCGGTGTCACCCAGGCCGGATGTCACTGGAACTCCAGGAAGACCGTCTCGCCTTCGCCCTGAAGACGGATGTCGAAACGGTACGTGCCGCCCGCCTCCCGCGTGGCGATCAGCGTGCCGCGGCGCGCCCGGTCCACCGCGGACAGCAGCGGGTCGGCGGCCAGCGCCGCCTCGTCGCCGGGCAGGTAGATCCGGGTGTACAGGTGCACGAGCAGCCCCCGCGCGAACACGCACACGCTGACGTACGGGGCGCTGCGCCCGCGCGCGCCGGGCCGCAGCGTCCGCACGTACCAGTGGCCGTCGGCGTCGGTCTGGATCCGGCCCCAGCCGGTGAACTCCACGCCGTTGCGCCCGAGGAAGCCGCCCGAGGCCGGGTCGCGCCGCATGGAGCCGTCGGCGGTCGGCAGGTTGCCCTCCGGGTCCGGGCCCCACAGTTCGATCAGCGCGTCGGGCAGCGGCTCGCCCGCGCCGTCGGTGACGTACCCGTGCACGGTGATCGTGTCCGGGTGCCCGGCGGGCGCGATGTCCTCACCGCCGCGGAACGGCAGGGCGTGGCCGTAGAACGGTCCGACGGTGTGCGAGGGGGTGGGCAGCACGCTCTCGGGGCGGCTGGTGTCGATCTTCGTCATGGCAGGTCAGCGCCCTTCCTCGATCCAGGTGGCCCGCGGGCCGTCCAGCACGATGTCCCAGTGGTAGCCCAGGGAGAACTCCGGCACCGACAGGCTGTGGTCGTAGGTCGCGACCAGCCGCTGCCGGGCGGCGTCGTCCGTCACCGACTGGATGATCGGGTCGTAGGGGAACAGCGGGTCGTTCGGGAAGTACATCTGCGTCACGAGCCGCTGGGTGAACGCCGTGCCGAACAGGGAGAAGTGGATGTGCGCCGGCCGCCAGGCGTTGAGGTGCTGGCGCCACGGGTAGGGGCCGGGCTGGACGGTGGTGAAGCGGTAGCGGCCCTGGTCGTCGGTGAGGGTGCGGCCCACGCCCGTGAAGTTGGGGTCGAGCGGGGCGTCGTGCTGCTCGCGTCGGTGGGCGTAGCGGCCCGCCGAGTTGGCCTGCCAGATCTCCACGAGCTGTCCGCGCACCGGGCGCCCGTCCCGGTCGAGGACCCGGCCGGAGACGGTGATGCGCTCACCGATCGGCTCGCCGGTGTGCTGCCGGGTGAGGTCGTTGTCGATCTCGGTGATGTCCCGCTCCCCGAAGGCCGGGGAGGACAGCTCCACCAGCTCGGGGTCCCTGCCGGTGTCGATGGTGACGAGCGGCTGCTTCGGGTGCCGGAGCACCGAGGACCGGTACGGGGCGTAGTCGCGCCGCGGCTGGTGCTCCACGGGCCCGCCGCCGGCGAGCCGCTTGTCGTAGGCGGCGCGCTCGGCCGCGATTTCCTGATCGATGTCGTGCTGCGTGAGAGTCATGGGGGTCCCTGAAGGTTCTTGCGGTTGTCGTCGAGGGGGCGCGGGGACTTGCGGACCGGCCACCGGAGGGCCCGCGGCCGCTGCGTGGCTCAGCGTTCCAGGACGAGGGCGAGTCCTTGCCCCACCCCGATGCACAGCGTGGCGACCCCGACTCCGCCGCCCCGCCGGGCCAGTTGATGAGCGACCGTGCCGGCGAGCCGCGCCCCGGACGCGCCCAGCGGATGGCCGAGCGCGATCGCACCGCCCTGCGGATTGAGGATCGCGGGGTCGAACTCGGGCCACTCGGCCACACAGCCCAGCACCTGCGCCGCGAACGCCTCGTTCAGTTCCAGCACGGACAGGTCGCCGAACCCCCGGCCCGCCTTGGCGAGCGCCCGGTTGACGGCCTCGACGGGGGCCAGCCCGAAGTAGTGCGGGTCGGTCGCGGACACGCCCGTCGCCCGGACCCGGGCGAGCGGCTCGCGTCCGGTGGCCCTCAGCCCTTCCTCGTCGACGAGGAGCAGCGCCGCCGCACCGTCGTTGAGCGGTGAGGCGTTGCCCGCCGTGACCGTGCCGCCCTCCGTGCGGAACGACGGCTTCAGCCGGGCCATCGCCGCGAGTGAGGCGTCGGGCCGGACGCACTCGTCCGCGTCGAAGAGCACCGGATCGCCCTTGCGCCGCGGCACGGCCACGGGTGCCAGCTCCGCGTCGAACAGCCCGGCCCGCCGCGCCCGCGTGGCCTTCTCGTGGCTGCGCAGCGCGAACTCGTCCTGCTGCTCCCGGCCGATGCGGTGCTTGTCCGCGATCAGTTCCGCCGACTCGCCCAGCGGGATCGTCCACTGCGGATCCATCCGCGGGTTGACCATCCGCCAGCCGAGGGTCGTGGAGTACAGCTCCGTGTGCCCGGCCGGGAAGGGCCGGTCGCTCTTCGGCAGGACGTAGGGCGCGCGGGTCATCGACTCGACTCCGCCGGCCAGCGCGATCGAGGCGTCGCCGGCCGCGATCGCACGGGCCGCCTGGACCACGGCCTCCAGACCGGACGCGCACAGCCGGTTGACCGTCACGCCCGGCACCGAGGTGGGCAGCCCCGCGAGCAGCGCGGCCATCCGGCCGACGTTGCGGTTCTCCTCACCGGCCCCGTTGGCGTTGCCGAAGTACACGTCCTCGATCCGGGCCGGGTCCAACGCCGGTGTCCGGGCGAGGAGTTCGCGGATCGCGTGGGCGGCCAGGTCGTCCGGGCGCACGCCCGCGAGCCCGCCGCCGTAGCGGCCGAACGGCGTGCGGACCGCGTCGACGAGGTAGACGTCCTTCACCGCGCCACCTCCGGCACGGTCACTTCGGCGCCGGTCCTCGCCGCGATCTCGCCGGGGCTCACGCCCGGCGCGCACTCGACCAGGACGAGCCCGTCGCCGGTGACGTCGAGGACGCCGAGGTCGGTGATGATCCGGTTCACGCACCCCTTGCCGGTCAGCGGCAGGGCGCACTCCCTGAGGATCTTCGGGGAGCCGTCCTTGGCGGTGTGCGTCATGACGACCACGACCGTACGGGCGCCGTGCACCAGGTCCATCGCCCCGCCGATGCCGGTGATCAGCTTGCCGGGGACCGCCCAGTTGGCCAGGTCGCCCCGCTCGGAGACCTGCATGGCGCCGAGCACGGCGACGTCGATGTGCCCGCCCCGGATCATCGAGAAGGACAGCGCCGAGTCGAAGAAGGACGCGCCAGGCAGGACCGTCACCGTCTCCTTCCCGGCGTTGATGAGGTCCGGGTCGACGGTGTCCTCGGTGGGGTAGGGGCCGGTGCCCAGGATGCCGTTCTCGGACTCCAGGACGACCTCGACGCCTTCCGGGAGGTGGTTGGGGATCAGCGTGGGCAGGCCGATGCCGAGGTTGACGTACTGGCCGTCCCGCAGCTCCCGGGCCGCCCGCGCGGCCATCTCCTCGCGACTCCAGGCCATCAGGACCTCACCGTCCGCTGCTCGATCTTCTTGTCCGCCGCCTGCTCCGGGGTGAGCGCGAGCACCCGCTGGACGAAGACGCCGGGCAGGTGCACCGCGTCCGGGTCGATCGCGCCCGGCTCCACCAGCTCCTCCACCTCGGCGATCGTGACCCGGCCGGCCATCGCGGCCAGCGGGTTGAAGTTCCGGGCGGACTTGTTGAAGACCAGGTTGCCGTGCCGGTCGCCCTTCGCGGCCCGGACCAGGGCGAAGTCGGTGCGGATGCCCCGCTCCAGCACGTACTGCGTGCCGTCGAACTCCCGGACCTCCTTCGGCGGCGAGGCGAGCGCGACACCGCCCTGCCCGTCGTAGCGCCACGGCAGCCCGCCCTCGGCGACCTGCGTGCCCACCCCGGCCGGGGTGTAGAAGGCCGGGATGCCGGCCCCGCCGGCCCGCAGCCGCTCGGCGAGCGTGCCCTGCGGGATCAGCTCGACCTCCAGCTCCCCGGCCAGGTACTGCCGGGCGAACTCCTTGTTGGCGCCGATGTAGGACCCGGTCACCCGGGCGATCCGGCCCGCGGCGAGCAGGACCGCCAGGCCCGACTCCATCGCCCCGCAGTTGTTGGAGACCACCGAGAGACCGGACACCCGGCGCTCGTACAACGCCTGGATCAGCGCGTTCGGCACCCCGCTCAGCCCGAAACCGCCCACGGCGAGGGACGCGCCGTCCGGCACGTCGGCCACCGCCTCCCGGGCCGTGGCGACCACCTTGTCCATCCGAGAAGCCCCATCTCTTCCGAGCGACCCGACCGAAATTAGTCAGGGCACTGAGTATTTCTGCGAGCTGTCCCTCACGCTGCCATCGGGACAGGGGAGCGTCAAGGCCTGGTTCTGTCTGCGCATAGTTCTCCGCAGGGGCGGCAGACGGCCGGGAGCCGGTCGACTATTGTTCAGTGCACCGACGAAATCGACCGAGGGGTGCACATGGCCGCGGCGGACCTCACGACCCATCCCGGGCACCTGGCCCGGCGGCTCCAGCAGGCGCACTACCTGCTGTGGAACACGATGGTGTCCGAGGAGATCACCTCGCCCCAGTTCGCGGTCCTCAACACCCTCGTCGCCGAACCGGGCCTGGACCAGCGCACGGTGGGGGAGCGGGTGGGGCTCGACCGGTCCACGATCGCCGAGGTGGTCACCCGGCTCAGCAGGCGCGGGCTGCTGCACAAGGTCCGCGACCCGCAGGACGGCCGCCGCTCGCTGCTGCGCCTCACGGACGAGGGAGTGCGCACGCACCGCAAGCTGACCGTGCGCACCGCCCGGATGAACCAGGTGTTCCTCGCCCCGCTGACCGCCGGCGAACGCACCGTCTTCTTCGACCTCATCCGGCGGGTGGCGGACGCGGCGGAGGGACTGCGCCACCCCGAGGAGCCGATGGCGGCGCCCCGCTGACCGGAACGGCCGACGCGCCACCCAGGCCGGGCCACGCCTGACCGGAACCTCCGGCCACCCCGGCCGGGCCACCTCCCGCACGGGGGTGCCGCCGCTCAGGACGCCTTCGCGTACACCACCCACACCTGGCCCTCGGCGAAGTTCACCGGCGTGCCGTCGCCCGTGGTGAACTCCGTGCCGTCCTCGGCGTTCTCGCGCTTCCAGTCGACGTCCCAGGCCCGGCCGTCGCGCAGCACCTTCGCCTTGCCCGAGCCGACCGTCTCGGTGTACGGGGTGTTGTTGCCCAGGAAGTCGCGGAACGCGGACTCGCGCACCTTCACGTACTGCACGACGACCGTCGCGGGCGCCACCGGCTTGCCGCCGGCCGTGGTCGCGCCGGTGCCGTCCAGGCCGACCAGCCAGCCGTCGCGGGAGTCCGACCAGGTGAAGGTGAAGCGCGCCGCCGGGTAGCGCACGGTCTGCCTGTCCGTCGCCGTGCCGCCCGCGGGGGCGGAGCCGTAGCGGAAGCCCGTGGTCAGGGCCGCCTCGCCGGGGGCCTTGGGGGTGATCCGCTCGGGCCGCAGGTACAGGTTGTGCGGCGCGGGCCGGCCGCTGTCGCGGAAGAAGGCGTCGGGGGAGTTCGTGGGCGTCCGCGCCGTCAGCGGCGCCTTGTCGATCAGGGGCAGGAGCTTCCCCTGCGCTCCGGAGAAGGCGAGCGTGGGCCGGTCGAACTGGCGCAGCAGCTCCAGGTCCGACTCGCGGGCGCTGCGCACCGGGCCGATCGTCTCCGGCAGCCGCGTCGCGTACACCGCCATCAGCCGGCTCAGTCCGCCCTCGACCTGCTCCGCGTACACCACGTCGGCGGCGTCGAGCCCGGTGTGCGGGCGGGCCCGCGCGGCGTTGTCGATCTTGACGGCCAGGACGGACGGCCCGCCGGCGGCGGACTCCCGCTCCTGCGGCGAGCCCCGGCCGTCGTCGGGCGTGCCGCCCCCGTTCGTGCAGCCCGCGAGGGCGGCCGCCGTCACGGCGGCCAGCAGCGCTGCCGTCGTCGCCGCGCGCCGTCTGCGCGTTTCTCGTTCCTTGCCCACTGTCGCCACCGCGCCTGCGCCCCTGTCCTCGATTTTTCCAGATTGTGCTCTTATCTGAACAGCGGCAGCTCTCTGTGACTGATCTTGACGGGATTGTGTCCCGCCCGTGTCCGTCGATCGGCGCAAAGGTTCAGCGCGGGGCGCTCGGGTACCCGGGCCCTCGCCGACCGGACGTGGCGCACGCCGACGGAAGGAGCGCTGGACGATGAAGGCAGTGACCTGGCAGGGCAAGCGGGACGTGCGGGTGGAGGACGTTCCCGATCCGAGGATCCAGGAACCGACGGACGCGGTCATCCGCATCACCTCCACCGGGCTGTGCGGCTCCGACCTGCACCTCTACGAGGTGCTCACGCCGTTCATGACTCCGGGGGACATCCTCGGCCATGAACCCATGGGCATCGTGGAGGAGGTCGGCGCGGGCGTCCCGGACCTCCAGGTCGGGGACCGGGTGGTGGTGCCGTTCCAGATCGCGTGCGGCAACTGCTGGATGTGCCTGACCGGCCTGCCCACCCAGTGCGAGACCACCCAGGTCCACGGCGAGGGCATGGGCGCCGCGCTGTTCGGCTACACCCGCCTGTACGGCTCGGTGCCGGGCGCCCAGGCCGAGTACCTGCGGGTCCCGCAGGCGCAGTTCGGCCCGATCAAGGTGCCCGAGGGCCCGCCCGACGACCGGTTCGTGTACCTCTCCGACGTGCTGCCCACCGCCTGGCAGGCCGTCGCCTACGCCGGCGTCCCGCAGGGCGGCAGCGTCGCCGTGCTCGGACTCGGCCCCATCGGCGACATGGCCTGCCGCGTCGCGCAGGTGCAGGGCGCGGGGCGGGTGTTCGGCGTCGACCTGGTCCCGGAGCGGCTGCGCCGGGCGAAGGCGCGGGGCGTGGAGACGTACGACCTGCGCTCCTTCGACAGCGAGAAGGAGCTCGTCGCCGCGATCCAGGACCAGACCGACGGCCGCGGCCCCGACGCCGTGATCGACGCGGTGGGCACCGAGGCCCACGGCAGCGCCGCCGCGCGCCTGGTGCAGAACGCCTCGGCGTTGCTGCCCCGCAAGATCAGCGGCCCGATCGCCGAGCGCTTCAGCGTCGACCGGCTCGCCGCGCTGTACACCGCCATCGACCTGGTCCGCCGCGGCGGCACCATCTCGCTCTCCGGCGTCTACGGCGGCATGGCCGACCCGATCCCGCTGCTCACGCTGTTCGACAAGCAGATCCAGCTGCGGATGGGCCAGGCCAACGTCCGCCGCTGGAGCGACGAGATCATCCCGTACCTGACCGACGAGGACCCGCTCGGCGTCGAGGACTTCGCCACGCACCGGGTGCCGCTGTCGGAGGCGCCGCACGCGTACGAGATGTTCCAGCGCAAGGAGGACGGCGCGGTCAAGGTGCTGATGCAGCCCTGACCCCGCCCGCCGCCTCCTCCTCGCGGGCCCGCAGGTCCGCGTGGAGCCGGGCGGACAGCGCGCACACCGGCGGCAGGACCACCGGGGGCAGCAGGAGCAGGCCCACCGCCGTGGGCAGGATCCTCACCAGCACCCCGGTGATCCACACGTTGCCGTCGCTGAGCCACAGCATGCCCAGCCCGCCGACGTGGGCCAGGGGAGCGGCCGCGAACCGGCCCAGCGCGACGACGCCCACGGCGACCGCCGCGGCCGGCGTGCCCAGACCGAGGACACGCCACCGCGCACGGCGCGTCAGCACCCACGAGCGGTGCAGCGCCGACAGCGGGGAACGCTGCTCCAGCACCGCCTCGGCGGTGGCCACCGAGAGGCGGGAGTACAGCAGCGGGCCCAGACACCCGAGGGCGACCGGCAGCACCCAGCCCACCAGCGCGTACCGCGGACTCGCGGTCCCGTGCAGCGGGGTGGGCTCGACACCGGGCACCTCGCCGCTCTCGGCAAGACCCCACAGCACCGGACCCGTCAGGCCCACGGCGCCCACGGCCAGCCCGGTCAGAGCGTTGACCGCGAGGGCCGCCGGAAGGCCCCGGCGGGTGCGCCGCCACACCTCGCCGGTGGTCAGCGGTCCGCCGCCGCGCCGGACATGGGCGTCGACGACGGCGTGCGCGGTGTGCAGCACGGAGACGACGACCAGGGCCAGGGCGAGCAGCAGCAGCGCCACCACGGCCCCGGCCCGCAGCAACGGGGGCATCCCGCCGTCGGCGTACGCCACGTAGGAGTCCTCGTCGGCGATGTTGGTGTCCGCGTAGGCCCGGACGCCCTCGAAGGTGTCCCACGTCGCCGCGAACCCGGCGGCCACGATGCCGCAGCCGAGCACCGCCGTCAGCACGGACACGCGCAGCACGAGACCGGCCAGCGCACGGCCGGCGCTCCCCGCCCCGCCGAACACCCCACCGCCCGCTGTCCGGCCGGCCGACCGCTCCCCCTTGCATGGCATACCCCGGCGCACCTCCGGCCGACTCCGCAGTGACGCCGGTCAAGACGTCGTAGGGGGCGCGTGGGGTTCCCGGGGGCCGGGGGACTGCGCCGGTGTCCCGCAGCGGCCGGCATGCCCCGGCGCTAGGCGCCGAGGATCTCCGCCAGGTCGTAGCGGACCGGCTCCTCCAGTTGCGCGTACGTGCAGCTCTCGGGGGTCCGGTCCGGGCGCCAGCGGCGGAAGCGGGCGGTGTGCCGGAAGCGCTGCCCGTTCTCCATGTGGTCGTACGCCACCTCGGCCACCCGCTCCGGCCGGAGCGGCACCCAGGACAGGTCCTTCCGGCCCGACCAGCGGCTCGGCGCCCCGGGCAGCCGTGCCGTCTCGTGCGCGGCCTCGTCGGACCAGGCCGCCCAGGGATGCCCCTGGACGTCGTCCATACGCAGCGGCTCCAGTTCCTGCACCAGTTCGGCGCGCCGCTTCATCGTGAACGCGGCGGACACCCCGACGTGCTGCAGCGCCCCCCGGTCGTCGTACAGGCCGAGCAGCAGCGAGCCCACCACCGGGCCGCTCTTGTGCAGCCGGTACCCGGCGACCACGACGTCCGCCGTCCGCTCGTGCTTGATCTTGAACATGGCCCGTTCGTCCGGGCGGTAGCGTCCGGTGGGCGGCTTGGCGATCACGCCGTCCAGACCAGCGCCCTCGTACTGCTCGAACCACTGCCGTGCCACCTCGATGTCCGTGGTCGCCGGCGCGAGGTGCACCGGAGCCGTCACCCCGGACAGCGCCCCGGTCAGCCGCTCGCGCCGTTCGGTCAGCGGGGCGTCCATCAGGGACTCGTCGCCGAGCGCCAGCAGGTCGAACGCGACGAACGAGGCCGGGGTCCGCTCGGCCAGGGTCCGCACCCGGGAGTCCGCCGGATGGATCCGCTCCGTCAGCGCGTCGAAGTCCAGGTGCCCCTCCCGCGCGATCACGATCTCCCCGTCCACCACGCACCGCTCGGGCAGCCGCTCCCGCACCGCCGTCACGAGCTCGGGGAAGTACCTGGTCAGCGGCTTGCCGGTGCGGCTTCCCAGCTCGACCTCGGCGCCGTCGCGGAACACGATCGCCCGGAACCCGTCCCACTTCGCCTCGTAGTGCATGCCCGCGGGGATCGCCGCCACGGACTTGGCGAGCATCGGCAGGACAGGGGGCATCACCGGCAGATCCATGGCTCGATTCTGCTCCGGTATGACCTGCTGTGCCCGATGTGCGAGGTGTGTGGGCTACGCCTACCGTGGCGGGCATGGGCGAAGCGGTGGAACTGGAGGTGGACGGCCGGACCGTGCGGCTGTCCAGCCCGGACAAGGTCTTCTTCCCGGAGCGCGGCTTCACCAAGCTGGACCTCGCCCGCTACTACATCGCCGTCGGCCCCGGCATCCTGCGCGCCCTGCGCGACCGGCCGACCACCCTGGAGCGCTACCCCGAGGGCGTGAGCGGCGAGAACTTCTTCCAGAAGCGGGCGCCGAAGAACATGCCCGACTGGATCCCCACCGCGCACATCACCTTCCCCAGCGGCCGCAGCGCCGACGAGATGTGCCCCACCGAGGTCGGGGCGGTCGTGTGGGCCGCCCAGTTCGGCACCCTCACCTTCCACCCCTGGCCGGTCCGCCGCGACGACGTCGACCGCCCCGACGAACTGCGCATCGACCTCGACCCGCAGCCCGGCACCGACTACGACGACGCCGCCCGGGCCGCCCACGAACTGCGTTCCGTCCTCGACGAGTTCGGGGGACTGCGCGGCTTCCCCAAGACCTCCGGCGGCCGCGGCCTGCACGTCTTCGTGCCCATCGAGCCGCGCTGGACCTTCAGCCAGGTCCGGCGCGCCGCGATCGCCGTCGGCCGGGAGATGGAACGGCGGATGCCGGACCTGGTGACCATCAAGTGGTGGAAGGAGGAGCGGGGCGAGCGCGTCTTCCTGGACTACAACCAGACGGCACGCGACCGCACGATCGCCTCCGCCTACTCCGTGCGGCCCCGCCCGCACGCCCCCGTCTCCGCGCCCCTGCGCTGGGACGAGGTCGGCGTCGCGCACCCCCAGGACTTCGACCTCGCGACGATGCCCGCGCGCTACGCCGAACTCGGCGACGTGCACGCGGACATGGACGACCACCGCCATTCCCTCGAAGCCCTGCTCGACCTCGCCCGCCGCGACGAACACGACCACGGGCTGGGGGACCTGCCGTACCCGCCCGAGTATCCGAAGATGCCGGGTGAACCCAGACGGGTACAGCCGAGCAGGGCCCGCAGACAGGCGCCTCCTACAACTCCTTGATCCGGATGTCGCGGTACGAGACCACGTCCGTCGTGCCGTGCACCTGCAGCCCGATGTAGCCGGAGGCGAACCGCCGCCCGTCCGTGCCCGGGTCGTCCGCGCGGGGCGGGGTGAACTCCTGGCCGCCGGTGTTGTTGAACTCGTTGATCAGCACGCCGTTGCGGAAGACCGAGTAGTGCTGGCCCTCCACCCGGATCTCGTAGTCGTTCCAGGTGCCCTTCTGCGTCACGCCGGCGCCGGCGAGACCCACCCGGTCGAAGCCGTAGACCGAGCCGGTCTTGTACATGTCGCCGTCGGGACGGTCGAGCACCTGCACCTCGTGCCCGTACGTGATGGCGACCCACTCGGGCCGGGATTCCTCCGGGTGGTCGTGGACCCACGGGAAGCGCACGAAGACACCCGAGTTGGCGTTCCCCGTGCCCGGCGCGTCGTCACGCCACTGGAGCCTGAGCGAGAAGTCGCCGTACTTGCGCTGCGGGAACCACAGCATGCCCATGCCCGGTGTCGTGGTGCCGGAGGTGATCGTCCCGTCCGGGTTCAGCCCGAACGAACCGCCGCCCACCTGCTGCCACTTGGCCAGGGACTCCGCGCTGCCGTCGAAGAGCGAACGGTAGCCCTCGGTCTGCCCCGGCTTGCCGATGCCCGACTGCCGGGCGGCCTTCCGGATCGCCCTGTACTCGCGCTGGTCGACGACCCCTTCCTTCAGCAGCGCGTCGAGGACGGACGTCACGTGCTTGAGGAACAGCGCGTGGGACGTCCACTCCTTCTCGTCCTCGATCAGCTCACCGATCCGGCACCGGTTGTCGGTGACCCGGTTGCGCACCCCCGAGTCGACCGTGCCGACGAACACCGTCAGCCGCTCGTCGTACTCCGGGCAGTCGGGCGCCGGGACCCCACCGGAGACGACCGTGAAGGTCACGCTGCGGGCCGCCGAGGTGTTGCCCGCCTTGTCCGTCGCCCGGTAGGCCACGGTGTGCGCGCCCGCCCGGTCGACCACGACCGGCGCCGAGTAGGCCAGGTACGGACCGCCGTCGAGCGAGTACTCGATCCTCTCGACGCCCGAACCGTGCTCGTCGGTCGCCGTGACCGTCACCCGGGCGCTGTTGACGTACGCGCCGTCGGAGTTCCTCGTGCCGTCCACGGTCACGCCCGTCACCGGCGGGACGGTGTCCTGAGGCGGTGCCGCGACGACCGTGAACCGCACGCTCTTCTCGGCCGCCACGTTGCCCGCCTTGTCCGTGGCGCGGTAGCGGACGGTGTGCTCGCCCACCTCGTGCACCATCACTGGCGCGGTGTACGGCTGCCAGGCGCCGGAGCCGATCGCGTACTCGATCGTGTTGACCCCTGAGCCCGTGTCGGACGCGGAGACGGTGACCGTCGCCATGTCGATGTACGCCCCGTCCGGATCGCGCTCACCGCTCACCGTCGCCGAGGTCTCCGGCGCGGTGGTGTCGTCCGACTGCGGTGCCACCACCGTGAAGGCGGCGCTCTTCTCGGCGGAGACGTTGCCCGCCTTGTCGAACGCCCGGTAGCGGACCGTGTGGCTGCCGACCTGGTCGACGACCACCGGCGCGGTGTACGGCTGCCAGGCGCCCGCGTCGCCGAGCGCGTACTCGATCCGGTCCACGCCGGATCCGCCCTCGTCGGTGGCGTGCAGCGCCACGCTCGCCGAGCCGACGTACTCGCCCTGCGCGTTCTGCGTGCCGCTGACGTGCGCCGACGCCTCCGGCGCCGTGGTGTCCTCGCCGGTGCCCTCGGTCACCGTGAGGATCCCCTGCATCTGGCCGTGGCCGGGGATGGTGCAGTGGTAGAAGTACCGGCCGGGCGTGAGCGTGACCTGCGCGGTGTGCTTGCCTCCCTGGGCGTCGTTCGGGTTGGCCAGGATGTTCAGCTGCACGTCGCCGTTGAACTCGGGGTCGCTGGTCACGAACGTCAGCGTGTGCGGCATGCCCGTGGTGTTGCCGGTGGCCACGCTGTTCTCGAAGACGATCGTGGCCTGGCCGGCGACCGCCGTCTTCGGCGCCGAGAGGTACTTGTCGATGTCGTTGCCGGCCGTCCAGGTCAGGACCTGCTCGGCGGCCTTTTCTTCGGGCTGCCCGGCGGCGGGCAGCGCCTGCACGCCGAGCAGCACGACCAGGGCGGCCAGCAGCGCGGCCCAGACTCTCGGTCTCCGGATCACTCGGTCCCCCTCGCCAGTTCACCGGCGGCCGGGGTCGGGCCGCCGCCCTTGTAGGTGACCCGCCACAGGGCCGACTTGGAGTCCGAGGTGAAGAAGCCGCGCCCGTAGTCGAGGACGTACAGCGCGCCGTCCGGACCGAACTTCCAGTCCATGAGGTTCTTGATGCCGTCGTTGCCGATCGGCACGATCTTCTTCAGCGACTCCGCGTGCACCGGCAGACCGCCGTCTCCTTGCGTCCTCGGATCCATGAGGACCGCGTGGCGCGGCTGGTCGGCGTCGTAGAAGTCGCCGACGAACCACTTGCCGTCCCAGTAGGCCGGCCACTTGACCGTGCTGTCGGCCGCGACCGCGTCGGACCGGTAGACCGGCCCGTTCATCGCCGCCTGACCGCCGCCCTTCAGCCACGGCAGCCGGTACGTGGCCTCCTCCGGCTTGTAGGACGGGACCCCGTTCGCGTCCCGCGGGTAGTCCGGTGCGCCGCCCGAGGGCGAGTACCAGATGTTGTTGCCCGTCACCGGCGGCAGGTTGACCAGGCCGTCGTTGTTCGGCGACTCGTTCTTCGGGTGGTCGCAGTCGTACCAGCCCAGCGGCTTGGACGGGTCCGGCAGATTGCGGTCGCGGTAGGGCTGCTTGTCGCCCATGCAGTACGGCCAGCCGCGGTTGCCCGCCTTCGTGATCGCGGCGAACGTGTCGTACTTGGCCGGACCCCAGGTCGTCGAGGGCGTGCTCGCGTCCGGTCCGACCCAGCCCGCGTAGAGCACGTCGGTCGACTTGTCGACGAAGATGCGCGCCGGGTTCCGCACGCCCATCACGTAGATCTCGCCGCGCGTCTTGCCGCCGCCCTCGTCGGTCTCCTTGCCGGTGAAGAGGTTGCCCTCGGGCAGGGTGTAGGTGCCGTCCGGCTCCGGGTGGATGCGCAGGATCTTGCCGTTGAGGTTGTTGGTGTTGCCGGCCGTGCGGCGCGCGTCCGCGAAGGAGACGCCCCGGTAGTCCGGCTCGGGGTTGTTGCCCGAGTAACCGCCGCTGAAGCCGCTGGAGTTGTTGTCACCGGTGGCGATGTACAGGTTGCCCTTGGAGTCCCAGGCCATCCCGCCGCCCGCGTGGCAGCAACTGTGGACCTGCACCGGCCACTTGAGGAGGACCTTCTCACTGGACAGGTCCAGCTTGCCGGTGGCCTGGTCGAGCGTGAACCGGGAGACCCGCCGCTCCGCCATCCGCGTCTCGCGGTCGATCCGCTCGTGCGGCGTGTAGTGCAGGTACATCCACCCGTTCTGCTCGAACCGCGGGTCCAGCTCGATGCCGAGCAGCCCTTCCTCGACCTTGACCAGCTCGTCGCCGCCGCCCTTGTTGCCGAAGACGGTCAGCGCGCCGGCGAGGGTGACCTGCTTGGTCTCGGGGTCGTAGACGTGGATCTCGCCCTTGCCCTTGCCGATGTCGGGGTTGTTCCAGTCGGTGATCACCGGCTGCGAGGAGTCGGCGCCGCCGCGGCCGATGTAGAAGACCCGGCCGTCGGGGGCGGTGACCAGTCCGTGCGGTTCGCCGATCTGGTCGTTCCGCCCCGGCTGGTTGGGCTTGGTCAGCCGCTCCGCCGCGTAGTGGGCGTTGATGGTGGCCTTGCAGTCGGCCTGCTCCAGCCGGGTCGTCCACATCAGCGCGCCGCGCAGGTGGGCCCGGAAGTCGGTCTCGTCGTACGACGACACCGTGCCGCCCATGCCGGTGTAGAAGGAGCGGCCGCCGTCGTAGTCCCGGCACCAACTCACCGGATGGTCCCAGCCGTTGGCGCCGGTACCCGGCTGGTACGTCGACTCCCGGACCCGGGCCACCGTGTGGACCTCGCCCGACGGGTTCTTCACCCAGTTCAGCCACTTGTCCGGGCGCTTCCACTGCACCGGGAGCTCCTTGGTGGCCGGATGCCGCCGGTCGCCGACCTCCACCGTCGCCCGCTGGACCGACGCGGGGCCCGACGCCGCCGGGCGGGCGCCCACCAGACCGGTGAACCAGTCCGAGTACGGCTCCGCGCGGGCCGCGTCATGGACGCCGACGAACCCGCCGCCGGCCTCCATGTAGGCCTCCAGGCCCGCCTCCTGCTCCGCGTCGAGGACGTCGCCCCCGCCGGTGAGGAACACGACCGCGTTGAAGCGGCCGAGCCTCTTGCCGTTGGTGAACACCGAGGCGTCGCCGGTGGCCTCGACCGTGAAGCGGCGGTCCGCCGGACCCGACAGGCCGATGTCCTCGATGGCCTCGATCCCGGCGTTCACCACCGGCGACTCACCGCCGGCCCCGGCGGAACCGTGGAAGATCAGCACCCGTACGTTCGCGCCGCCCGGCGGCGACTTGATCGACATCGTTGTCAGCGGTGGCTCGGGATACGGGCGCGCGTTCGCCGCGGGCCCGGACAGCAGTCCGGTGGCCACGGCTCCGGCGGCCACCGAGGCCGCCCACGCGCGTCTTCTCCTGCTCAGCCCTCGTAAGTGCATGGGCACCTCCTCGGTCACGGCGACACCGCCAAGGAAGCTAAACCCCTTTGCTCGTCCCGCCAATACCTATGACCGGGATGACACCAACTTTGTCTTGAGTGTGGATAAACGGGAGCGCGGCCGGTACCGTCGCACGGGTTCATCACAGGTACGCCTCCGTAAAAGCCTTACCAGGGTGGGGAGTTCCGCATGGACAGACGCAGCTTCAACCGGCGGGTCCTGCTGGGCGGCGCGGCCGTCGCGACATCGTTGTCCGTGGCGCCGGAGGCGCTCAGCGCCGACAGGCCCGCGAGGACGGCCCCGGCCGGGGGCGAGGTGAAGCACATCAAGCTCTACGCCGAGAAACTGGCGGACGGTCAGATGGGCTACGGCCTGGAGAAGGGCAAGGCGACCATCCCCGGCCCGCTGATCGAGCTCGACGAAGGCGACACGCTGCACATCGAGTTCGAGAACACCATGGACGTCGCGGTGAGCCTGCACGTCCACGGGCTCGACTACGAGATCACCAGCGACGGGACGAAACTGAACCGCAGTCACGTCGAGCCCGGCGGCACCCGCACCTACACCTGGCGCACCCACGCCCCCGGCCGCCGCAAGGACGGCACCTGGCGGGCGGGCAGTGCGGGCTACTGGCACTACCACGACCACGTCGTCGGCACCGAACACGGCACCCAGGGCCTGCAGAAGGGCCTGTACGGAGCGGTCATCGTGCGGCGCAAGGGCGACGTCCTGCCCGACCGGACGCACACGGTCGTCTTCAACGACATGCGCATCAACAACAAGGCGCCGCACTCCGGGCCCGACTTCGAGGCCACGGTGGGGGACCGGGTCGAGTTCGTCGTGATCACGCACGGCGAGTTCTACCACACCTTCCACATGCACGGTCACCGCTGGGCGGACAACCGCACCGGCATGCTGACCGGCCCCGACGACCCCAGCCAGGTCATCGACAACAAGATCACCGGACCCGCCGACTCGTTCGGCTTCCAGGTGATCGCGGGGGAGGGGGTCGGCGCCGGCGCCTGGATGTACCACTGCCATGTGCAGAGCCACTCCGACATGGGGATGGTGGGCCTGTTCCTGGTGAAGAAGCCGGACGGGACCATCCCCGGGTACGACCCGCACGACCACGGGCAGCACCCGGCGGCGCGGCGGCAGGAGGAACACGGGCACTGAGGGACACATGAGGCGGGCCGCCGCCCGAGAGCGCTCTCACGGCGCCGGCGGTCCGGGGCTATCCTGATCCGCAACCGCAGGTGAGGAGCCCCGAAGTGACCGACACAGCGCCGCGTCCCACCCTGGAGGCCGTGGCCGCCCGGGCCGGTGTCTCGCGGGCCACCGTCTCCCGCGTGGTCAACGGCGGCGACGGGGTGCGGGACATCCTCGTCGAGAGGGTCCGCAAGGCCGTGGACGAACTCGGATACGTGCCCAACCAAGCCGCACGCTCCCTGGTGACCCGGCGGCACGACGCGATCGCCGTGGTCGTCGCCGAACCGGAGACCCGGGTGTTCGCCGACCCGTTCTTCGCGCTCCAGCTGCGCGGCATCAGCAAGGAGCTCACGGCCCACGACAACCAGCTCGTCCTGCTCCTCACGGAGGGCCGCGACGACCACGCCCGGGTCGGCCGCTACCTCGCCGGCGGGCACGTCGACGGGGCCCTCGTCTTCTCCCTGCACCTCGACGACCCGCTGCCGGAGCTTATCCAGCGCGCCGGGATCCCCACGGTGTTCGGCGGCCGGCCCGGCTGGAGCGGGGACCGGCGCCAAGTGGTCTACGTCGACACCGACAACCGCGGCGGTGCCCGGGACGCCGTCCGCCACCTGGCCGGCCTCGGCCGCACCCGTATCGCGCACATCACCGGCGCCCTGGACCAGACCTCCGCGGTCGACCGGCTCGACGGCTACCGGGACGTGATGGTGGACGCCGACCCGCGGCTCATCGTCGAGGCGGATTTCACCCCGGGCGGGGGCGAGCGGGCGATGCGCGAACTCCTCGGCCGCTGCCCGGACGTGGACGCGGTGTTCGCCGCGAACGACCTCATGGCCTCGGGCGCCCTGCGCGTGCTGCGGGAGGCCGGCCGCCGCGTCCCGGACGACGTGGCGGTCATCGGCTTCGACGACATGCAGCCCGTCGCCGAGCAGACCGACCCGCCGCTGACCACCGTCCGCCAGGACATCGAGGAGATGGGCCGCCTCATGGCCCGCCTCCTGCTGCGCGACCTGGACCGCGCGGCCCCGAGCGAGGGCGTCGCCGGCACACCGTCGAGCGTGGTCCTGCCGACGACACTGGTACGGCGGGCTTCCGCGTAGGGCTCGCCGGGGCGGGGTTCACGGGCGCGGGCCGGCGGGGGTGGCGTACACCACCAGGTTCCGCTGGTAGCCGCCGCGTGCGCGGTCGTACGGGGGTGCGCAGGTGACCAGGGTGAGCACCGGCTGTCCGTGGCGCCGGAACACCTCGGCGGGGAGGCTGTCCCTGCCGACCACCTCGCGGGCCGTCACCCGGTACCGCACGGGGGGCGCGTCCTTGCGGGCGACGAGGACGTCGTCGCCCTTCCGGACCGCGTACAGCTTGGCGAAGGCGCCCAGGGCGCCGGTGCGGTCGTCCACGTGGCCGACGAGGACGGCGGATCCGGCGGAGCCGCCCGGCGCGGGACCGTGGCGGTACCAGCCGGCCCGCCCGGCGTCGCCGGGTACCTCCACCGTGCCGTCGTCCTCGACGCCGACGCCCTGGACCGCGGCGTCCAGCGCCACGCGCGGGACGCGCAGCGCGGTCGGCTCGGCCGCCGGGCCGGAGGCGTTCCCCGGCGCGGCGTCGCTCCCGGTGGACGCCCCGGCCGCACGCTCGTGGGCCCGCGGCCGGTCACCGAAGCCGGACGGCGCCGGTGCCCCGGACGGCCACAGCGCCCAGACCGGCAGCACGGCCAGGGCGGCGGCGGCCGCGGCGGCTGCCGCGGATCGCCGTCCGCCCCGGGGGGAGGACCCCATGACCGTCAGCGGCCCCGGGAGTACCGGCGGCGCGCGGCCAGCAGGCCGGCGACCGCGACGGCGCCGGCGGTGCCCCAGGCGAGCCAGCCGGTGGCGGACTCGTTGGCGGCGGCCAGGGCGCCGCTCTCACCGCCCTTCACCCCGCGCGGCGCGGAGTCCATGCCGCTGATGGTCTGCGTCTTCAGCGCGAGGTTCTTGTCCTCGGCGCTGCCCCAGGCGTAGACGATCGTGCCGGTGCCCTCGGCGAGGTTGAGGTCGGCGGGGCCTATGACCACGGTGTCGGTGCCGGCGAGTACCACATCGGCGCTCACCTTGCCGGCGGGCACCACCAGGGACTTCTCGTTCGGGTTGGTCAGGCCCTTGATGATCGGCTTGCCGCCCGCGCGGACGTCCACGGCGGGTGCCGCGGCGACATGACGGACCGTCAGCCGCGACTGGCCGGCCGGGATTTTGGAGGTGTCGTTGACGAACGCGGTGAGGGTGGGGTTGCCCTGCGCGTCGAGGTGTGCGGCGAGGGTGGCGTTCGCCCCGGCCGGGACGTCGACGCTCTTCTGGATGGCGGGGGCACCGTCGGGGCCCTTGCCGTCGGGGAAGACCTCGATGTCATAGGTGCCCGGATCCAGGGACTGGGGCTCGGTCAGGGTGCCGGGCTTGAAGTCGGGGATCAGTTCCTTCCCGTTGGCGTACACGTCGACGGTGAGGCCCGGGACGCCGTGGAAGACGGAGACGGACGCCTTGCCGCTTCCCTGGGCCGGCCCCTCCGCGAAGGCGGGTACGGCCACGGCGAGGGACAGCACGCAGGCACTGGCGGTGGCGGTGGCGGTCTTCCTGCTGAGTGAGGTCGTCATCGGCTCTCCTTCGTCGGGGACCCCGGCCACAGGTGGGGTCCGGCTTCCGGACGGGCGGCTCTTCGCAGGCACCGTGCGGCGGGTGCGGCCGGAAGTGCGGGCGGGCCGGTCCGGGCGGGCCTCGAACGGGCCCTGCGCGTCGACCCGTCGAGAGGCGAGCAGGCGCCCTTCGTGAGCGGCCCGCTCCCCAACACCTGAATCAGAATGGGGCGGTCTGTAGGGCTTCGCCACTTCTGCCGAATGCGTCCGCATACGTGCGCCGATGCCGACTTGCGCGCGGCGCGGCCCGGCCCCGGCGCCCCGGAGGGCGCGGGTCCTGGGACAAGGCCCGTGGCCGGGGCCGCCCTGGCCGGGGCGGCAGGACGGGGTTCACCCGAGCGGGTGAATTTCCTCGCCGACGGGCCCCGCCGTCCCCCTCCGGGCCGCGTATCGCCCACCGGCGCGCGCCCCGGCGTCCCGCACGGGGCCAGGCCCGTCCCGAGGCCCTGGCGGGCATCGCCGTTCGCCCGTCCCGCGCGCCGCCGTGCACGGGCCCGTCCGGCGCGTCACCATCGAGGCGGGCCGGGGGTGCGTGGACGCCGTGTTGATCCGGCGTTGATCGAACGTTTTTCGCGGGCGGTGACGCTTCTCGTCATGCACCTCGACACGATGACGGCGCCCGAACTCGCCTGGCAGCAGGAAGCGTTGTGCGCGCAGACCGGGGCGGACTTCTTCTTCCCCGAGCCCGGCAGTTCGGTGCGGGAGGCGAAGCGGATCTGCGGTATGTGCCCGATCCGCGCGGCGTGCCTGGAGTACGCCATGGACAACGACGAGCGCTTCGGCGTCTGGGGCGGTCTGTCGGAGAAGGAGCGGCTGGAGCTGCGGCGGGTGTCGCGGTAGCCCGTGGGCCTGTGCGGTCGCGGGCTCCCGGCGGGAACGGGGGAGAACGCGCCGATGCCCCGGCCGCGTGTGGCGGTCGGGGCATCGGATGCGTGGGGGACGGCCCGGCCGGGCCGGGCCTCCCGTCAGGCGCTCGCGCGGGCCGCCATGCGGGCCTTGCGCGCGGCCAGCTTCTCGTCGAACTTGGCGGCCTCGGAGTCCAGGCCGCCCAGGAACAGGCCCAGCTCCTCCTGCGCCTTGCGGCCCTCGGGGCCCAGGCCGTCGATCTCCAAGACCTTCAGGAAGCGCAGGACGGGCTGCAGCACGTCGTCGTGGTGGATCCGCAGGTTGTAGACCTCGCCGATGGCCATCTGCGCGGCGGCGCGCTCGAAGCCGGGGATGCCGTGCCCGGGCATCCGGAAGTTCACCACGACGTCGCGGACGGCCATCATCGTGAGGTCGGGCGCGAGCTCGAAGGCCGCCTTCAGCAGGTTCCGGTAGAAGACCATGTGCAGGTTCTCGTCGGTCGCGATCCGGGCCAGCATGCGGTCGCAGACCGGGTCGCCTGACTGGTGCCCGGTGTTGCGGTGCGAGATGCGGGTGGCCAGCTCCTGGAAGGCGACGTAGGCGACCGAGTGCAGCATCGAGTGGCGGTTGTCCGACTCGAAGCCCTCGCTCATGTGGGACATGCGGAACTGCTCCAGCTTGTCCGGGTCCACGGCGCGCGAGGCGAGCAGGTAGTCCCGCATCACGATGCCGTGCCGGCCCTCCTCGGCGGTCCAGCGGTGCACCCAGGTGCCCCAGGCGCCGTCACGGCCGAAGAGCGAGGCGATCTCGTGGTGGTAGCTGGGCAGGTTGTCCTCGGTGAGGAGATTGACCACGAGCGCGATGCGGCCGACCTCGGTGACCTTGGACTGCTCCTTCTCCCAGGCCTCGCCGTCCTCGAAGAGACCGGGGAAGTTGCGGCCGTCGCTCCACGGCACGTACTCGTGCGGCATCCAGTCCTTGGCGACCTTCAGGTGCCGGTCGAGTTCCTTCTCGACCACTTCCTCCAGCGCGTACAGCAGCTGAGCGTCGGTCCAAGAGCCGGCGGGGCTGCCGAGGTGGGGAGTGGTGATCGTCATGGACTCTCCAGGGGGACGTACGGTCGAGCGGTGAGCGGAAACCTACGGCATCGTAGGCTACGGATACGTAGGTTACGAGGCCGTAGGTTAAGGGTGCCGTAAAGGCCGCAGATCAGCGGGGTGCCGGCCCAAGCCGCCCGGGTCGCGGACGCGCAGGTCGAGGGCCGGAGACCGGCCGTCTTCACTCGTTCAGGCGTACAGCTCCCGCATCCGCACCGAGAGGCATGTCACACAGCCCTCGAGCTTCTCGAACTCGCTGATGTCCACGACGACCGGTTCGTACCCGAGGTCCGCGAACAGCTCGGCGGTCTTCGGGGCGCTCGCCGCCATCAGCAGCTTGTCGCCGCCGAGCAGGACGACGTGCGACCCGGACTCCTCCGGCACCGGCAGGAAACGGGCGAACAGCGACGGCGTGTCCATCTTCGGGATGTGCCCGATGACCGTCCCGTCCGGCAGTGCCGTCACGGCCGACTTCAGGTGCAGCACCTTGGTCACCGGTACGGCGACGACCCGGGCGCCGAGCGGCTCGAACGCCGCGCGCACCTGCTGGACGCCGGCGGCGTTGGTGCGCCCGCCCCGGCCCACGTACACCGTGTCGCCGATCTTCAGCACGTCACCGCCGTCCAGGGTGCCCGGCTCCCAGATCCAGTTCACCGAGCAGCCCAGCCCGGCGACCGCCTCCTCCACCCCGGCCGTCTCCGCGCGCCGCGAGTCGGCGCCCGGCCGGGCGATCAGCGCCACGTTCCGGTACATCACGACCGTGTCCTCGACGAACACCGAGTCCGGGCAGTCGTCGGCCGGCTCCACCTCGACGGTCTCCCAGCCGTGGGTGCGCAGCGCTCGCACGTACGCCTCCCACTGCTCGCCCGCGAGCTCGGCGTCGACCCCCTCCCGCTCGATGTGCGTCACCAGCCCCTCGGCGAGACGCGGGCTGGGGCGGCGGACGAGGGCCTTCTTGCTGGGCACGAGCGTGACTCCGTATTCGGGTGGGACGTGTCGGGACCGCACCGCCCGGACCTCCGGGGTCCACCGGAGCCCACCGGGCGTCGGCCGACCATCATGCAGGGCGAACGCGGGAGAGGACACCCCCTGCTTTCCAGGGGCGCATTCCAGGAGTGCCCTCCAGGGGCGCGGGGAACGGCGCGACCGGCCCCCACGCAGCCGCACCCGGCAACGGCGCGAACGAACCACCCCCGGGCCCCGCCACGCCCCTCGCTCGAGTCACGCACGTCACGCCCGGCCCGGCGACACCGGCGACACCCCCTCCCCGACCACCCTCCGCAGATGCTCCGCCGTGAACGACCCCCGCGCTGCCAGAAGCTCCCGCGGCGTCCCCTCGAAGACGACCTCGCCGCCGTCCCGGCCGCCGTCCGGGCCGAGGTCGATCACCCAGTCGGCCCGGGCGACCACGTCCAGGTTGTGCTCCACGACGACGACCGTGTTGCCCCCGTCGACCAGCCGGTCCAGCAGGACGATCAGCCCCTCCACATCCGCCATGTGCAGCCCGGTCGTCGGCTCGTCGAGCACGTAGACCGCACCCGTCCGGTGCAGCCGCGTCGCGAGCTTGATCCGCTGCCGCTCGCCGCCGGAGAGCGTCGAGAGGGGCTGACCGAGCGTCAGATACGTCAGCCCGACGTCCCGCAGGGCGCGCAGCCGCCGCCGTACGCCCGGATCCTCGAAGAAGTCCAGCGCCTGCTCGGCCGTCATCCCCAGGACGTCGGCCACGGAACTGCCCCGCACGGTCAGCCGCAGCACCTCCTCCTTGAAGCGCCGCCCCTCGCAGTCGTGGCAGGTCGTGGTCACCGGGTCCATGAAGGCGAGGTCGGTGTAGATCAGACCCCGGCCCTCACAGGTGGGGCAGGCGCCGGCGGAGTTGAAGCTGAACAGGCCCGCCTCCGCTCCCGTCTCGCGGGCGAAGACCTTCCGGACCGTGTCCATGATCCCCAGGTACGTCGCCGGGGTGGAGCGGCCCGAGATGCCGATCGACGACTGGTCCACGACCACGGCCTCCTCGTGGGCGGCGGTGAACTCCGCGACCAGCGTGCTCTTCCCCGACCCGGCGACCCCGGTGACCGCCGTGAGCACCCCGGCCGGGAACCGCACGGTCACGTCCCGCAGGTTGTGCCGGTTCGCGCCCTTGACCCACAGCTCGCCGGAGGGCCGCCGCACCTCCTCCTTGACCGCCGTGCGCCGCCGCAGGCAGCGCCCGGTGAGCGTGCCGGACGCGGCCAGCCCGCCCGGCGTGCCCTCGAACACCACCGTGCCGCCTCCCGCACCGGCCCCGGGCCCCATGTCGACGACGTGGTCGGCCAGCGCGATGACGTCCGGGTCGTGCTCGACGACCAGCACGGTGTTGCCCTTGTCGCGCAGCCGCAGCAGCAGATCACCGAGGCGCCCCACGTCGCGCGGGTGCAGGCCGACGCTCGGCTCGTCGAAGATGTACGTCATCCCGGTCAGCCCGGAGCCCAGGTGACGCACCGTCTTCAGCCGCTGCCCCTCCCCGCCGCTGAGCGTCGCCGTCTCCCGGTCGAGACTGAGGTAGCCCAGGCCGATCGCCTCGATGCGCTCCAGGGCCGTCACCGCCGCCCCCGCGACGGGCCCGGCGACCGGGTCGTCGATCTCCTTCAGCACGGCGATCAGGTCCGTGACCTGCATCCGGCTGCAGTCGGCGATGGAACGCCCGTTGATCCGGGTCGCGAGCGCCGCCGCGTTGAGCCGTGCTCCCCGGCACGTCGGGCAGGCGCCCTCCACCAGGAAGGAGCGGACCAGGTCGCGGGTCTTCTGGCTCATGCCCGACAGGTCCCGCTTCAGGTACAGCCGCTCGAACCGGTCGGCCAGCCCTTCGTACTCGTTGGTCCAGGTGCCGCCGCTGCCGCTGACGGTGACCGTGGCACCGGGCCGGCCGCGCATGAGGAACTCCCGCTCGGCGGCGGTGAACCGGCCCACGGGCTTGTCCGGGTCGAGGTCGGCGCTGTTGGTGTACGACTGGCCCTGCCAGGTGCCGGCCGCGAACGGCGGGAAGCGGACCGCCCCGCCGGCCAGGGACCGCTGCGGGTCCAGGATGCGGTCCCAGTCGGGCTGCACCGTACGGCCGAGCCCGTCGCAGGTGGGGCACATGCCCGACGGGTCGTTGAACGAGTACGCCGTGGCCGGGCCGGCGCTCGGTGTGCCGTGCCGGGAGAACAGGACGCGGATCACCGAGTAGACGTCCGTCATCGTGCCGACCGTCGACCGCGAGTGGCCGCCGACGGGCCGCTGGTCGACGACGATCGCGGCGGTGAGGTCCTCCAGGCCGTCCGCGTGCGGCCGCTCGAACTTGGGCAGCCGGTTGCGGACGAACCACGGATACGTCTCGTTCAGCTGGCGCTGCGACTCCACCGCGATCGTGTCGAAGACGACGGACGACTTCCCCGACCCCGAAACGCCGGTGAACACGGTCAGCCGGCCTTTCGGGATGCGGAGGGTGACGTCCTTGAGGTTGTTCTCCCTGGCACCGGTGAGAGTGATGAAATCGGGCATGCAGCCGACGCTAGGCGGTATACCCGACAGCTTCTGACGTGATTTCCCGCAGTTCTCCGTCCTCCAGCATCAGCCACCGCGTGATGCCGACCGACTCCAGGAACGGCAGGTCGTGGCTGGCCACGATCAGCGCCCCCTCGTACGACTCCAGGGCCGTGGTCAGCTGCCGCACGCTGGCGATGTCGAGGTTGTTGGTCGGCTCGTCCAGCATGAGCAGCTGCGGCGCCGGCTCGGCCAGCATCAGCGCGGCCAGCGCCGCCCGGAAGCGTTCGCCGCCCGACAGCGTCGCCGCCCGCTGGTCGGCCCGGGCGCCCCGGAACAGGAAGCGGGCCAGACGCGCCCGGATCCGGTTGTTGGTGGCGTCCGGCGCGAACCGGGCCACGTTCTCGGCGACCGTCAGCCCGTCGTCGAGGACGTCCAGCCGCTGCGGCAGGAACCGCAGCGGGACGTGCGCCGTCACCTCGCCCGACTCCGCCGGCAGCTCCCCGGCGATCGTGCGCAGCAGCGTGGTCTTGCCCGCGCCGTTGCGCCCGATCAGCGCGACCCGCTCGGGGCCGTGCAGGTCGAGCCCGCCCGTCACCCGGGCGCCGTGCCGCAGCCCGAGGTCGCGCAGGGTCAGCACACCGCGCCCCGGCGGCACGGCCGTGTACGGCAGGTCGACGCGGATCTCGTCGTCGTCCCGTACGGCCTCCGCCGCCTCGTCGAGCCGCTCCCGGGCCTCGGCGAGCTTCTCCTCGTGCAGGATGCGGTGCTTGCCCGCGGACTCCTGCGCCGCGCGCTTGCGAGCCCCCATGACGATCTTCGGTTCGCGCTTCTGGTCCCACATCTTCTGCCCGTACCGCTTGCGGCGGGCCAGTTTGACCTGGGCGTCGGCCAGTTCGCGCTTCTGCTTGCGCAAGTCGGCCTCGGCGACGCGCACCATGCGCTCGGCCGCCTCCTGTTCGATCCGCAGTGCCTCCTCGTAGTCGGAGAAGTTGCCGCCGTACCAGTGGAGCCCGTCGGGGCGCAGATCGGCGATCTGGTCGACGAGGTCCAGCAGTTCGCGGTCGTGGCTCACCACGACCATCACGCCCGGCCAGGACCGGACGGCCGCGTACAGCCGCCGGCGGGCGTACAGGTCGAGGTTGTTGGTCGGCTCGTCCAGCAGCAGCACGTCGGGCCGGCGCAGCAGCAGCGCCGCCAGCCGCAGCAGCACCGACTCGCCGCCCGACACCTCGCCGACGGTGCGGTCGAGTCCGATGTGCCCGAGGCCGAGTTCGCCGAGCGTGGCCAGGGCGCGTTCCTCGACGTCCCAGTCGTCGCCGAGGGCCTCGAAGTGCTCCTCGGCCGCGTCGCCCGCCTCGATGGCGTGCAGCGCGGCGCGCTGTACGGCGATGCCGAGCGCCTCGTCGACCCGCAGGGTGGTGTCGAGGGTGACGTTCTGCGGCAGGTGGCCGACCTCGCCGGACACGCGGACGGTGCCGTCGGCCGGGTCGAGTTCACCGGCGATCAGCTTCAGAAGGGTGGACTTCCCCGACCCGTTGACGCCGACCAGGCCGGTCCGGCCGGGGCCGAACACGGCGTCCAGGTCCTCGAAGACGGGGCTGCCGTCGGGCCAGGTGAACGACAGGGAGGTGACGGTGAGGGAAGCAGACATGGGGGCCTCATTCGCGGTTGCTCGAAGCAGTCAGGGGCAGACGCGTGTCGAGACACCTGCGACCGGGGGAGGAGGCTCCACGGGCATGGGAAAAGCCCTGCACCCAAGGACGGCTCGGACGCCGAGGTCGCACGCAGCGCACCCAGCACATGTGGGTGACGCGGTGTCTCAGGACCTCAGACGAGCAACGTCCTTCTCCAATCGACGGCAACAGGACCGCTTTCGACCGTACGAGGGGGCCCGGGGACTGTCAACGGATTAACGTCGGTTCGATCTCGCGCCCTGAGGAGGCACCGTGTCCCACGGCCCGCTCTCGCTGCCCGCCCGGCTCTGTCTGCTGGCCTGGGACACCGCACGTCCGGCGGTCAACGACACCGCCCAGCTGCCCGGACTGGTGCGGGCCGGCGCCCTCGTCGACCTGGCGCGGCGCGGCCTGCTCACCGACGAGGACGGCATCGCCACCCCGGCCGACCTGGACTCCCGTACCGGTGACGCGGTCCTCGACGGGCTGCTGGAACTGATCCACGAGTCCCGCCCGCACTCCTGGCGGACCTGGGTGACGCTGCGGGCGCGGGTGACCCTGGACGCCGTGCGGGAGCAGCTGGTGGCCGAGGGGTGGCTGCGGGCGGAGAAGCGGCGCGTGCTCGGCGTCTTCCCGTCCGTGGAGTACGCGCTGGAGCGTGCCGCGGCCGTGGACGCGCTGCGGCGGGAGACCCGCCAGGTCCTCGCGGGGTCCGTGCCGGTCGCCGAGGTCTCCGAGCGGGACGCGGCCCTGGCGGCCCTGGCCGCCGCGGCGGAGCTGTTCGGCGGGGCCTGCGCCCGGGGACGGCGCGTCGGTGAACTGGCCGGGCGCGCCGGGGCGGCGTCCCCCGCGCTGCGCGGGATCGTGACGGAGGTGCGGGGGGCGGTGGCCACCGCGGTACCGGCACCGGCCTCGCCCTGACCCGCGGGTGCCCGTCGGAATCCGGCCACGACAGCCCGGGCGTGAGAGCTGCCGGACACCCGGAGCCGGTGGGGACCGTCCGGCGCACCGGGCCGGCCGGGGGTCAACGCCCCGCAGGTGCCCGGACGGCGGAGCTCAGCACGTGTCCCGCATCAGCTCCGCCAGGTCGTGGTCCAGATCCAGCTGGAGGTGCTCCAGGCCGACCGGCACCAGCTCGCCGGTGGCCTCCAGGAACCGGCGGATCTCACCGGTGCGGACGTGCACCACGGCCGTGCCCTCGGGAGCGTGGAACTCCAGCACCGTGCGGTCGAAGCCGTACGGCCGCACGCGCACGTCGCCGTACCCCTCGGAACCCTTCAGGCCGGCCGCCAGCAGCTCGCGGGAGAACGTCCAGCACACCTCGACGCCCTCCAGCGTGGCCGGGGCGGGGAAGGACATGCGGACCGCGAACGGGTCCCGCCGGTCGTAGTGCAGCGTCGCGGGAATGCTCGGCATGCGCGGCGCGGCGGCGACGAGCCGGGCCTCCACGGGTTGCTCGATGACGATGGACAACGCCTTGCTCCCTTGTGACGGCTGGACGGACACTTCCGGGCGGATGAGGCCGGGCATCGGAAGAGACGACGGAATCAGCCAATCCGTGCACACGAAGTGCGAGTGACCTCTGTCACCGCCTTCATGCATCCGAGTGACGTGCCTCTCCTCAGGCGGCTCGCAGGGCACTTGTGGCCCGCGGCGGACCACCCGGCGTGCCCGTGAGGCGCTCTGGACGGCGTCCGGGCGGTGGGCTAGCTTCCCCGGCCATGAGGCGCATGGGGAGCACGCGGCGGACGGGACGGACACGGCGCGGCAGCGTCGCGGTGACGGCATGCGCGGCGGTTCTGGCCGCGCTGACCGCCGTACCGGCACAGGCACACGGGCCGCAGCGCGGGACGCCGCACTGGGAACTCAAGGACACCGGCACCCCCGAGGTCCGTTTCCGCGGCCTGGCCGCCGTCAGCCGCGGCACCGCGTGGGCCGCCGGGACCGCGGGCACCGTCCTGCGCACCACCGACGGCGGCGCGAGCTGGCGGAACGTCTCGCCCCCGGGCGCGGGGGAGATGCAGTTCCGGGACGTCGAGGCGTTCGACGCGCGCCGGGCCGTGGTCCTGGCCATCGGTGAGGGCGAGGCGTCCCGGATCTACCGCACCGACGACGGCGGAGCCACCTGGACGGAGTCCTTCCGCAACACCGACCCGAAGGCCTTCTACGACTGCGTCGCCTTCTTCGACCACCGCCACGGCCTCGCCCTGAGCGACCCGGTGGACGGCAGGTTCCGCATCCTGTCGACCCGTGACGGCGGCCGCACCTGGACGGTGCTGCCCGACCGGGGCATGCCGGCGGCGCAGGAGGGCGAGGCCGGGTTCGCGGCGAGCGGCCAGTGCCTGGTGACGTCCGGGCCGAAGGACGTCTGGCTCGCCACCGGCGGTGCCGCCCACGCGCGCGTGCTGCACTCCGCCGACCGGGGGCTCACATGGCGGGCCACCGAGCTGCCCCTGCCGGCCGGCGACCCGGCCCGCGGCGTCTTCGCGCTGGCCTTCCGCGACCGCGCCCACGGCCTCGCCGTCGGCGGCGACTACCGGCC
>NZ_JBEXOM010000006.1:0-43720 GCF_040611555.1 Streptomyces sp. NPDC006624
CCGCGGCCGACGGCCGCGGCGGCGGGGGGGGGGGGGGCCCCCCCGCCGCGCGGGGCCGTGGGGGGGGCGTCGGGGCTTCCCCCCCGCGCCCGGCGCGGCCTCCAGCTCCAGCCCCGCGCCCCGGGCCCCCCGCAACCCCCGTGTGCGGTGGTTCCGTACGGTGTGCCGCACCCTCGCGGCTACTCCGTCGCGATCGCGTTCAGGACGTTCATCCGGCCCGCCCGGAACGCCGGGACCAGTGCCGCGAACAGGCCCACGAACGCCGAGCCGATGAAGACGCCGATGATCGTCGGCCAGGGGATGTCCAGGACCATCAGGCCCTCCAGCGCGAGCAGCTGCTGCGCGGTGGCGCCCCAGCCCATGCCCAGTCCGAGGCCCAGCAGGGCGCCGAAGAGGGCGATCACGACCGACTCCATGCGGATCATGCGGCGCAGCTGGCGGCGGGAGAGACCGATCGCCCGCATCAGCCCGATCTCCCGGGTGCGCTCCACCACCGACAGCGCCAGGGTGTTCACCACGCCCAGGATGGCCACGATGATCGCCAGGGCCAGCAGGCCGTAGATCATGTTGAGCAGCTGGCCGATCTGGTCCTTCAGCGCTTCCTTGTAGTCGGTCTGGTCGCGCACGGTGTACTGCGGGTAGCCGTCCAGCGCCGACTTCAGCGACGTGTAGGCGGCGTCCTGCCGCCCGTCCTCGGCGGTGGCGAAGAGCAGCGAGTCGAGCGGCATCCTGTCGGCCGGGACGTACTCGGCCAGCGTCGAGATGGACGTGTACATCGCGCCCGCGTCGATCACGACGTCGCTGCTGGTGATCGCCCGGACGGTCAGGTCGGCGGTCTCACCGTCCTTGAAGGCCACCTTGATCGTGGAGCCGAGGCTGATGCCGTGGTCCTTCGCGAACTTCTCGTGCACCGACATGGAGTCGGGCTTGTAGGCGTCCGGCAGCTTGCCGGCGACGACCTCGGTGCGCAGGTCGGTGGCGTAGGACGGGTCGGCGGCGGTGATCGCCGTGTCCTTCAGCGTCTTGCCGTCGGGGGTGGTGAAGTCGGCCTTGGTCCACTTGTACTCGGTGACCCGCTCCAGGCCGGGTGCGGCCTTGACGGCCTCGACCGCCTGCGGGGTGATGAGCTGGCCGCTGTCGGACTGCACGATGAAGTCCGTGCCGACGGTCTTGTCGAGCTGGTCGGTGGCGGACGCCACCATGGACGAGCCGACCACGGACAGGCACGCCACCAGGGCGAGGCCGATCATCAGCGCGGCGCCCGTCGCGCCGGTGCGGCGCGGGTTGCGCAGGGCGTTGCGCTCGGCCATGCGCCCCACGGGGCCGAACATCCGCAGCAGCACGGCGCCGAGGACGCGGACCACCGCGCCGGCCAGCAGCGGGCCGATGACGACGAAGCCGATCAGCGAGAGCACCACGCCGAGTCCGAGCCACAGCGAGCCGTCCTTGGCCTGGTCGGCCGCCGCGGCCAGGTACAGGGCGAAGCCTCCGGTGCCGGTGAGGACCGTGCCGAGCACGCCGCGGATCCAGCCCGCCTTGGCGTCCGCGGGGGCGCCGGCGTCGCGCAGGGCGGCCATCGGGGAGATCTTGCCGGCGCGGCGGGCGGGCAGGTAGGCGGCCAGGACGGTGACGAGCACGCCGAGGACGAGACCGACCACGGGGGTCGTCCAGGCCACGGTGAGGTCGTCGGTGGACAGTTCCATGCCCATCTGGCCCATGAGCTGCATCAGGCCGACCGCGAGGCCGACGCCCGCGCCCACGCCGAGCACGGAGCCGACGAGGCCGAGCAGCAGCGCCTCGGCGAGCACCGAGCGGTTGACCTGCTTGCGGGAGGAGCCGATGGCGCGCATCAGGCCGATCTCCCGGGTGCGCTGGGCGACCAGCATGGAGAAGGTGTTGATGATCAGGAAGATGCCGACGAGGAAGGCGATCCCGGCGAAGCCGAGCATCGCGTACTTCATGACGTTCATGAAGCCCGCGACGTCCTTCTGGTTGGCGTCGGCGGTCTCCTGGGCGGTCTTCACCTGGAAGCCGGCGCCCAGTTCGGCCGTGACGTTCTTCTTCAGCTCGGCGTCGCTGACGCCGGGGGCCGCGGTGACGTTGACGTTCGTGTAGACGCCGCTCTCGCCGACCAGGGCCCGCTGGGCGGTCGCGGTGTCGAGGTAGAGGATCGCCGCGCCGGGGTTGGTGACGGTGAAGTCGGCGATGCCGGAGATCTTCGCGGTGTGCGTGCCGACCGCGCTGATCACGCCGATCTCGTCGCCGAGCTTCAGGTCGTGCTTGCCGGCGGTGTCGGCGTCCACCATGATCTGGCCGGCGCCCCGGGGCGCCGCACCGGAGGTGATCTTCATGGTGCGGGCTTCGTTGCTGTTCCAGCTGCCGACGATGGTCGGGGCGCCGCTGGAGGGCGACAGGCTGTCCTTGTCGGCGTCGACGACGGTGACCGCGCTGGAGAACACGGCGCCCTCGGCCGACTTCACGCCCGGTGCCTTGCGGACCTCGGCGAGCACGGAGGCCGGCATGACCGGCGGCTTGCCGTTGTCGGCGGTGGTCTCACCGGTGTCGGAGGCGCCCTTGGCGCTCACCGTGACGTCGGAGGAGGTGGCCGCGAAGAGCTTGTCGAAGGTGGTCGACATGGTGTCCGTGAAGACGAGCGTCCCGCAGACGAAGGCCACCGACAGCAGGACGGCGATCGCGGAGAGCGCCATGCGGCCCTTGTGCGCGAGGAAGTTGCGCATCGAGGTCTTCATGACGGTCATGACGTGCGCCCCCGGGCGTCGAAGTCCTTCATGCGGTCGAGCACGGCCTCGGCGGTCGGCTTGAACATCTCGTCGACGATGCGGCCGTCGGCGAGGTACAGCACGCGGTCGGCGTAACTGGCGGCGACGGGGTCGTGGGTGACCATCACGATGGTCTGGCCCAGCTCGTCGACGGAGCGGCGCAGGAAGCCCAGCACCTCGGCGCCGGCGCGCGAGTCGAGGTTTCCGGTCGGCTCGTCGCCGAAGATGATCTCGGGCCGGGCCGCCAGGGCCCGTGCCACGGCGACGCGCTGCTGCTGGCCGCCGGACAGCTGGGTGGGCCGGTGCCTGAGCCGGTCGGCGAGCCCGACGGTCTCCACGACCCGGTCCAGCCACTGCTTGTCCGGCTTGCGGCCCGCGATGTCCATGGGCAGCGTGATGTTCTCGATGGCGTTGAGCGTCGGCAGCAGGTTGAACGCCTGGAAGATGAAGCCGATCCGGTCCCGGCGCAGCTGCGTGAGCTTCTTGTCCTTCAGGCCGGTGATCTCGGTCTCGTCGAGGTAGATCTGCCCGCCGGTGACGGTGTCGAGCCCGGCGAGGCAGTGCATGAGCGTGGACTTGCCGGAGCCCGAGGGGCCCATGATCGCGGTGAACTGGCCGCGTGCGATGTCCACGTCGACGTGATCGAGGGCGACGACCCGGGTCTCACCGGACCCGTACGCCTTCACGACCTGCCGCGCCCGCGCGGCAACGGCCGTACGCCCTCCAGTACCCCCGTGCCTGGGAATGGTTACAGCCGAAGTCACGGTATGTCTCCTATATCGGTCAGCAGTTGGTGATGGCGGTCGCCTGTCCGGCTGCCGCTGGTGCGGTGCCGGATTCGGGAATCCGTCCGACGCGTTTCAGTCTCGCGGCGGGGAGGGGTCCCGCGCGCTGGTGTTCAGCGCAGTCTTTTGCTGTGGAAAACCCCACCCCCGCCGGTGTGCCCACCGCCCCCCGGCGGCGTAAAGCCAGGTTAAGGACGGCACCCCGTGCGTCTCGTCCTCCGCCGGTACGAACCCTCCCCAGGTCCTAGTACGGAGGTACCCCTAGGGGCAGTCCGCCGAAGGGTGGAGTCGTTCTCAGGGTCGGCTCCACCCCAGGGCTCGGTCAGCCTCCACCCTCCCGCGACGTCAGGGTCAAGTGGGATGCTGTCCGGCGGCAGATAGGTGCAAGGGGCAGTCGGACGCGAGGGAGGGGATTCCCGGGGTGGGCGGCACCAGACCCGCGGCGCGCGAGGCCGCACGACCCGCCGCGTCCGGACGGCGCACCGCCGTCGTCGCCGCGCTGATGCTGTCGATGGCGCTGGCGGCACTGGACTCCACCATCGTCTCGACCGCGGTGCCGCAGATCGTGGCGGACCTCGGCGGGTTCTCGGTCTTCTCCTGGCTGTTCTCCGGCTATCTGCTGGCCGTGACCGTCACTCTGCCCGTGTACGGCAGGCTCTCCGACACCTTCGGCCGCAAGCCGGTCCTGGTCGCGGGCTCGGTCCTCTTCCTCGCCGGCTCCCTGCTGTGCGCGCTGGCCTGGGACATGGGCTCGCTCATCGCCTTCCGCGTGGTGCAGGGGCTGGGCGGCGGTGCGCTGCAGGGCACCGTGCAGACGCTCGCCGCCGACCTGTACCCGCTGAAGGACCGTCCCAGGATCCAGGCGAAGCTGTCCACGGTGTGGGCGGTGTCGGCGGTCGCCGGCCCGGGGATCGGCGGTGTGCTCGCCGCCTACGCGGACTGGCGCTGGATCTTCCTGGTCAACCTGCCCGTCGCCGCGGTCGCGCTGTGGCTGATCGTCCGTCATCTGCACGAGCCGCAGCGGGAGAAGCCCGCACGCGCGCGTGTGGACTGGGCGGGCGCGCTCGCGGTGTTCGCCTGCGGCGGGGTGCTGCTGACGGCCCTGGTGCAGGGCGGGGTGGCGTGGCCGTGGCTGTCGGCGCCCTCCCTGCTCCTGTCCGGCGCGGGACTCGCCCTGGTCGCGGTCGTGGTGCTGGTGGAGCGCCGGGCCGCGGACCCGATCATCCCGGGCTGGGTGTGGCGGCGCCGGACGATCGCCGCGGTCAACCTGGCCCTGGGCGCGCTGGGTGTGCTGATGGTCGCGCCGACGGTGTTCCTGCCCACCTACGCCCAGTCGGTGCTGGGCCTGGCGCCGGTGGCCGCCGGGTTCGTGCTGTCCGTGTGGACGCTGAGCTGGCCGGTGTCGGCGGCGCTGAGCCAGCACGTGTACCGCAGGATCGGCTTCCGCAACACCGCGATGCTGGGCATCGGCGCGGCCTGCCTGACCCTGCTGGCGTTCCCGCTGCTGCCGTATCCCGGGCGGGCGTGGCAGCCGGCGCTGCTGATGCTGCTGCTCGGCGCCGCGCTCGGGCTGTTCCAGTTGCCGCTGATCGTCGGGGTGCAGTCGACGGTGGGCTGGTCCGAGCGCGGGACGGCGACCGCGTCCGTGCTGTTCTGCCGGCAGAGCGGCCAGACGATCGGCGCGGCCATCTTCGGCGCGGTCGCCAACGGGGTGCTGGCCGCCCGGCTCGGCGGCGCGGGCGACCTCGACTCGGTGACGCGTGCGCTGGACGCGGGCCCCGCCCCGGAGGCGACCCGGCGGGCCATCGCCGACGCGGTGCACGCCGTCCACCTGGGGGCCTCGTGCGCGGCGGCGCTGGCGTTCCTGGTGCTGCTGTTCCTCGCGCCCCGGAAATTCCCGGTGCTCAACGACTGACCGTACGTACGCTCGCCCCATGGTGACCTTGGAACGGCTCCGGGCGGACCACGCGGACGCCCTGCTGGCCTTCGAGCGGGAGAACCGGGCGTACTTCGCGCGCACGGTCCCCGATCGCGGGGACGCCTACTTCACGCCCGAGGGCTTCGCCGCCCGCCACCGGGCGCTGCTCGACGAGCAGCACGCGCGCGTGTGCCACTTCCACGTCGTCCTCGGGGAGGAGGGCGAGCTGGTGGGCCGGGTGAACCTGGTCGACGTGGCGGACGGCGGCGCCGAACTCGGCTACCGCGTCGGCGAGCGCGCCGCCGGCCGGGGTGTGGCGACGGCGGCGGTCGCGGCGGTGTGCCGGCTGGCCGCCGCCGACTACGGCCTGACGCACCTCACCGCCGCCACCGCCCCGGGCAACACGGCCTCCGTGAGGGTCCTGACGCGCAACGGATTCGTCCGGGTGGAGCACACCGCGGTGGCCGGCCGTCCCGAAGTCCGTTTCGTACGCCGCCACTTGGACGCCGGCGCCGGGCACTGATCCACCGCGGGCACCCCAGGGACGCCCACACGCCCGAGTTAACGCGGGTAACACCCGAGGTCACAGCGGCCGGCACGTACCGACCAATCAGTTTGTCGAAACCCTCGCGCAAGCCCGGTACTCCGAAGTAACCTGCGGGGCCGCCCGCCCCCCACCTCCCTGCGGTCCGCCGCACCGGATCCCACGTTCGCAAGGAGCACCGGGATGTCCTACGACCCGCCGCCCTCCCCGTACCCACGCCCCGACTCGTCCCCCTCCTACGCCACCTACTCCTACGAGACCTACCCCTGGACCCCACAGCAGGAGCCCGAGCCCGCCGAACGGCGCTCCCCGCACCACCCCGCGCTCGGGCACCACAGCGACCTGCGGCTCCTGCGCGGCGCCTACCGGTGGCAGCGGCGGACGGCCACGCTCACGGCCCTCGGCTACTTCGTGCTGTTCCTGCTGCTGTCGGCGTTCGCGCCGTCGTTCATGACGAGCACCGTCACCGACGGGCTCCCCACCGGCGTGCTGCTCGCGCTCCTGCAGGTCCCGGTGACCTGGGCGGCGATCGCCCTGTACGAGACGACCGCCCGCCGCCGCGTGGACCCGATCGCGGACCGGATCCGCCGGCACGCCGAGCTGGACGTCAAGCGGGAGGCGACGCGGTGACCACCGAGTTCAGCGGCAACGCCCAGACGATGTCCCTGGTCGGCTTCTCCACGGTCGCCACCATCACGCTGCTGCTGTGCGTGATGACGGGCCCCGACCGGGACGACCTCGACGAGTTCTACACCGGGTACGGCTCGCTGTCCCCCATGCGCAACGGCCTGGCGATCGCCGGCGACTACATCTCCGCCGCCACCGTCCTCGGCACCGGCGGCGTCATCGCCCTGTTCGGCTACGACGGGACCGTGCTGGCCCTGAGCACCGCGCTGTCGCTGATGCTGCTGATGTTCCTGCTGGCCGAACCGCTGCGCAACGCGGGCCGGTTCACCATGGGCGACGCGCTGGCCCGCCGTATGCCGGGACGCGCCGTGCGGATCGCGGCCTGCGTGGTGACCCTGGCGGCGCTGCTGCCGCTGATGCTGGTGCAACTGGCCGGGACCGGGCAGCTGATGGCGTTCATCCTGGGCTTCTCCGGCGAGTCGCTGCAGACGGGCTGCATCATCGGCGTCGGCGCACTGATGATCAGCTACGCGGCGATCGGCGGCATGAAGGGCACCGCCCTCATCCAGATCCTGAAGATCGTGCTGCTGCTCGGCTCGGGCCTGGTGGTCGCGGCGCTGATCCTGCACCGCTTCGACTGGGACCCGGGGGCGCTGTTCACCGCGGCCGCCGCGAACAGCGGCGCCGGCTCGGCGTTCCTGTCGTCGGGCCTGCAGTTCCAGGGCGGCACCAGCCCCGACCTGGACATGATCACCGCGCAACTGACGGTGGTCCTCGGCGGGGCGGTCCTGCCGCACGTGACGATGCGCATGTACACCGCCGGCAGCGCCCGGCAGGTGCGGCGCTCGATGTCCTGGGCGGTGTCCATGGTGGCCCTGTTCGTGCTGGTCATCACGGTCATCGGCTTCGGCGCGACCGCACTGGTGGGACGGGCGGTGATCGCGCAGGTGGACCCGCAGGGCAACACGGCCTTCCTGCTGGGCTCGCAGGCGGCGTTCGGCGCGGACGTGTCGACGGCGGAGACGTTCCTGTTCACCACCGTCACCACGGCCGTCTTCCTCACGGTGCTCGCCTCCGTCGCCGGCATGATCCTCGCCTGCGCCAACTCCCTCGCGCACGACGTGTTCGCCGCCCGGGTCCGGGAGATGTCTCCGCGCCGGGAGATGACCCTGGCCCAGGTCTCGGCACTGGCGGTGGGCATCCCGGCGATCGCCCTCGCGACGCTCGTCCAGCACCGCAGCCTGCAGCCCCTGGTGACGCTGTCGTTCTGCCTGGGCGCCTCGGCCATCGCGCCCGCGCTGGTCTACAGCCTCTTCTGGCGCCGCTACACCCGGACGGGCCTGCTCAGCACGCTCATCGGCGGCTCGCTGGCCGTCCTGCTGCTGATGCCCGGCACCAACCTGGTCTCCGGCTCACCGGTGTCCGCCTTCCCCGAGGCCGACTTCAACTGGTTCCCGTTCACCACGACCGGACTGCTCTCCATCCCCTTCGGCTTCGCCTGCGGCTGGCTGGGCACCCTGGCGTCCGGCCGCCGCAAGTCCGAGGAACAGCGCCACCAGTACGAGGCGGTGGAGGCCTGGATCCTGGCGGGCGCGGTGCGCAAGGACGGGTGACGGAAGGGGCCGGGGGAATCCGGGAGCAGCGCCGGAAGGCCACTCCTCCCGGTGCCCCGGCCTCCCCCGGACTCTCCCCTCGCACACGGGAAGCCGGGCCCCGGTCGCGTAAACGACCAGGGCCCGGCTTCCCCGCAGACGTCAGCGGCCCGTCACACCGTCACAGCAGTCCGTCCCACATCTGCTCCAGCAGCACCGACCACCAGCTCTCCGGCGACCCCAGCGCCGCCGGGTCCAGCGCGGCCAGCTGCGCCTGGAAGTCGACGGTCCAGCGGCCCGCCTGCTCCTGGTTCAGCCCGAACCGCAGCCGCCACATCCTCCCGAGCAGCGCCAGACAGCGCGCGAACTCCGGCAGCCCGGTGTTCACGAACTGCGGCGGAACGGGCGCCCCGCCCGGACCCGCCTCCACCGGCACCGCGACGATGTTGGCCGTGCCGTACTGCACACAGATCGCCTTGCCGAAGTCGCTGCCCATCACCAGGTAGGAGCCCGCGTCCGAAGCCGGCTGCACACCGCGCTCGGCCGCCAGCTCCGCCAGCGTCGGAACGGGCCGCCCCGGCTGGGCCTGCGCCCAGAAGAACGGGCCCATGTCCATCGGCAGACCGGCCACCACCAGCGTGTGCGCCACGACCGGCGGCACCCCCTGCCGGGACACCGCCGCCTGCTCGAACCGGAACACGCCCGGCCCGAACGCCGCCGCCAGCTCCTGCGCGATGCCCTCCGGCGGGACCGGCGGCACCGGCGGCACCGGCGCAATCGGCGCGCGGACCGGCGCGGGACGCGCCGGACCGTCCGCGACCTGATGCAACTCCCCCTGGTGGGCGAGCAGTTGCCGCATGCCCTGCTGCCGGCTCGCGTGATCCGTGCCGTACGGGGCGATGCTCGTGATCCGCGCCTGCGGCCACTGCTCCCGGATCATCCGCGCGCAGTACGCGCCCGGCAGCTCACACGACTCCAGCTCGGTGTGCAGCTCCAGCACCTGGTCCGGCGGCACGTTCATGGCACGCAGCTCGTGGAAGATCTGCCACTCCGGGTGCGGCGTGCCCGGCGCCGAACGCCGGATCAGCTGCTGCTCCGAGCCGTCCTGCGCGCGGTAGCGCAGCACGGCCTGGTAGCCGGGCCCCACCGTCGGCAGCCCGGCCGGCTGCTGCGGATAGCCGTACGCCGCGGGCTGCCCGGGGACGGGCGCGCCGGGCGGCGGCACCGCACCGGGCGGCACACCGGGCGGCACCGCTCCCGGCACACCGGGAACACCCGGAGCCGCGGGAGGTGCGCCGGGAGCCTGCGGCGGCGGGGGCACGCCGGGGCCGCCCGCCGGGGGCGCGGCCAGCATGGTCTCCGCGTGGTGCACGGGACCCGGCGCGCCGGGCGGATGCGGCGCACCCGGAGGCTGAGGCGCACCGGGCGGGCCGGGGACACCGGGAGGCTGGGGTGCACCCGGCCCACCCGGAGCACCGGGCGCTCCCGGAGGTCCCGGCGGCTGCGGCGCGCCCGGGCCCGTCCGAGCAGGGTCGGCGAACATGGTCGCGGCGTGGTGCACACCGCCGGGCGGCGTACCACCGGGCGCACCGGGAGGACCGGGCGGGGTCGGCGCACCCGGAACACCGGGCGGACCGGGCGGCCGCGGCGCGCCCGGCGCCCCCGGCGCGGCACCCGCACCGGCACCGGCACCCGAGGAGTCCCCGGACCCGCCCGGGACACCGGGCCCACCCGGACCCTGCGCTCCCGGCCCGTCGGGCCCGAGCGCCGACACCAGCTGCGTCGGCACGTAACCACCCGCCGGAGTCCCCGGAGTACCCGGAGCCCCGGGCCCCGGCGGCACGGGCGCGGCACCCGGCCGCGCCCCCGGCGTCCCCGGGGCACCCGGCGGGGGCGGCGTCGTGGGACCCGTACCCCGCCCACGGCCCTGCGGCGGAGCCGCCTTGCTGGTCGCCGCGTCGGCGATGTCGGCCGCGCTCGGCACACCCGGCTGCTGCTGCGGATAGCCGTACGGCTGCGAACCGGTGCCCTGCGCGGGCGTACCGCCCTGCGGCACACCGCCGGGCGGCGTCCCCGGCCACGCGGGCGCCTGCGCGCCCGGCGCGTGCGGGTCGCCGATCGCCGGCGACACCGCCGTGGGCGGAAGCCCGCTACCGCCCGACATCAGCGCCGTCTTGGCGTCGGAAGCCGCGGACGGAGGCGGCGGCGCGTCCTCGTCGGTCCCGCTCAGCGGCGGCGCGAAGACCGTCGCGGGCAGCGGAACGGAACGGTCCTCACCGGCGTCCGCGTTGGTGTCCGTACCGGCCCAGGGAGTCGCCCCGGCCGGCGCCCCCGGAGCACCGGAAGCACCCGGGCCCTCCGCCGCGTCGCTCCCCCCGGCCGCCGGCCACGCCGTACCACTGCCCGGCGCGGCGGGCGCCCCCTGGGCGTCGGCCACCCCGCCACCGGCCGCGACGGCCCCCGAAGCGGACGCCGCCGGAGCCCCGGAAGCCCCCCGCACCCCCGCACCGGAGGTCGAGGACGCCCCGGACCCCGACCCGGCCCCACGCCGATCCGGAATCCCCAGCTTGTCCGCCGCGTCCTGCAACCACTCCGGCGGAGTCAGCAGGAACGACGTCTGGTTCAGATCCACCCGCGCGGCAGGCGCCGCCACCGGCTCGTCCGCCCCGTCGGAACGCCCGTACTCCTCCTCGTACCGCCGGATCACCTCACCCACCGGCAGCCCGGGCCACAGCGTCGCCTCACCGCTGTCCCGCGCGATCACCAGCCGCTGCGCACCACCGTCCGACCGCGGCCCGTCCGCCCGGTCCTCGGCCCACACCACGAACCCGAGGTCGAACTCCCGCACCCGCACCTCACGATGCTGGTACGACGGCACATCCCCGTTGATCCACTCCTCGGCGCGCTCCTGCGCCTGCGCGAAGGTCACCATCGCCGAACGTCACTCCCCCACAGCCGACGACGACACCGCGTCCACCGGCACCACACGCGCGAAACCGCCGTCCACCATCAGGTTCGCCACCGTCTCCAACTCCGGCGGATTCCCCGCCAGCCGCGACAGGAAGTCGTCGAAATCGTCCCCGCAGGGCAGCAGCAACCGCTCCACCCGCTCCGCCGGCGGCAGCGCCGGATCCACGTCCCGCACGTCGTCGTACGCGCAGAACCACACCGACCCGATCCGGTCACCCTTCACCTTCACCGCGAGCAACCCGCCCTGGACGAAGGAGACACCCAGGTAGTCCTTGGTCAGATGGTCACGCAGACACTTGTTCACGTACACCAGGTCGTTGACCGCCGCCTCGTCGCGCACCGTGAAGAACGGCTGATCCAGCAGCAGCCCCAGCTCCGCGTCCAGCGCCGCACCCACCGGGGCGCAGCCACCCGCCGCCTTCAGGAACGACCGGTACGCACCCGGCAGCCGGTACCCGAGGTCCTCCTCGACACCCTGCACCTGCGACTCCGTCACCGCCACACCCGACTTCGGCAGCCCGAAATGCGCCGGACGCGTCTCCTGCAACGGCCGCGTGCCCCGCTTGGCATGGTCGACACCCGACGTCGCCACCCCACCGTGATGCCGCAGCAGCGCCTTCACCTCGACCGGCACCAGCTCCAGCCGCCGCGAACCCACCACGTGATGCCACGTCCAGCCGTGCGGCGTCGCCACCGCCGGCACCGTGTCCCACAACTCGTGCCCCGACACCGACAACGCCGTGTTCGCCGACACGTAGTCCGTCAACCGCAACTCGTCGACACCGAAACCCTCCGGCGGCTCCGCGATCTCCGCCGCCGCACGCGCGTAAGGCGAGAAGTCGGGGTAACCGTGCTCGTCGACCCGTACCCCTCTCGGGTGACGCGCCGCCCGGACCGGATCCGGGAAATGCACGACCTGCCCGGCGTAGGCCGCGTTCGGCGGCGCGGCGTCTCCCCCGGCCTGGCGGCCGGGAGGTGCCCCCAGCCCGAGCCGACCTGTCGTCATGGCGGTTGCCCCCTGCGGCACTCTGTACGACCCGTATTGACCACCCTTGGCGCACTACGGCCCGTATCGACTGTCACGTCTGCTGTCTCGACTTCACCGCATCACCCGCGGTGCCGACAGCCTATGCGGTACGGCCGACCCGGTCACCGGCACCGGTCCGCCCCCCCCCACCACCTCCGTGACCAGGCGTCACCCCACCGTGACGCCATGCCCCGCTACGGGCGTGTCGCCCCGCCCCAGCTTCCCGACGAGCCACGCCATTTGGCAGTCTGTGACCTCCCGGGGGATGCACGGAGGGGAAGACGATCATGAACGCGACACAGACGGGACCACACACCGGCAGGTCCGCCGACCCACGCACCGGCGACCCGCGCACCGGCGACCCCCGCATCGGCTGGAGCGCCACCGACAACGCCCACACCCCCGTCCTCCGCCACCGCCGCGACGGCATCCTCCCCACCGTCGCCGCCGCCCTCTCCGTCCGCGGCGCCACCCTCACCGGCACCGCCGCCCGCGGCGACACACCCCCCGCCCTGCACCCCCTCGTCCAGGACTTCCTCGACACCCTCACCAGCGCCCAGCGCGACCGCTTCACCGGCCGCTGCGCCGAAACGATCCTCATCTCCCGCCACATCACCGCCGCCGACGCCGCACGCAGCAAACGCGCCGCCCGCAAACCCATGACCAACGGCGAAGCCCGCAAAGCCCTCAAACAGGCCAAACTCACCACCCGCCGCATCCGCGAGGACGGCGACCCCCTCCACGGCGCCTACGCCACCCCCTGCCGCGCCTGCACCGCGCTCAGCGCCCACTTCGGCGTCCGCATCGTCGACCCGGCGACCCAGAACACCTGACACCCGGCCGGCACCCACCCCACCCCCACACCCCACGCACGGCACGGCGCCCCCACCCCGGCCCGCCACGCAACGACCTCGACGAGACGAAGGGCAGATGCACACCGACCGCACCTCGACCACCCGCTTCGCCGTACCCGTCGACGCCGCACTGCGCGCCGCCGGCTGGCAACCCGGACGCTGGGACATCAAACAAGCCGAGATCTGGGCCGACACCCTGCGCGACCACACCTCCCCCGCAGGCCACCGCCACACCGTCTTCCCCGCAGCCGTCGAAGCCTGGGCCGAATTCGGCGGACTCCACATCACACCCACCGGCCCCGGCCGCCAGGTCGCCCCCGCCACCCTCCACCTCGACCCCCTGCACGGCCTCCACATGGCCCGCACCCTCGGCGACCTCGGCCGCGCCCTCGACACCGAGGTATGCCCCCTCGGCACCGAAACCGACAACCAGGCACTCCTCGCCATCGACACCGAAGGCCGCGTCTACACCCTCGACCACACCGGCGACTGGTACCTCGGCCCCGACATCGACCAGGCCCTCACCACCCTCATCGCCGGCACCGCACCCCCACGCCTCACCACCGGCTGACCCCCGCACCCACCCCGCCCCGCCCGGAGCAGGGCTACGACGCCGGAATCACCGCCGACACCCGGAAACCCCCCGCATCCGTCGGCCCCGACACGAACACCCCGCCCAGCGCCGACACCCGCTCCTTCATCCCCACCAGCCCGTTCCCCCCGGACGGCAACCCCGCCGACGACGCCGCCGCCTGCGGCGGCTCGTTCTCCACCTGCATCGCGATCTCCGACACCCGGTGCGCCAGCCGCACATACGTCTTCGCACCCGCCGCATGCTTGTGCACGTTCGTCAACGCCTCCTGCACCACCCGATACGCCGTCTGCTCCACCTGCGGCGCATACGACCGGGCATCCCCCTCCACCGACAGATCCACCACCATCCCCGCCGCAGCCGACTGCCCGACCAGCTCCTCGATCTCCGCCAAGGACGGACCCTCGTCATCCGCCGCCCGCGACGCCGCCGCGGCAGCCGCCGCCCCCACCGCCGCCAACGGCACCGGCACCACCGGCGCACGCCGCCCACCACCACTGCGCAGCACCCCGAGCATCTCCCGCAACTCGGTCAGCGCCTGCCGCCCCATGTCCCCCACCAACGCGGCGTTGCGCACCGCCTTCTCGGGATCCTTCCGCGCCACCGCCTGCAACGCCGCCGCGTGCACCACCATCAGACTCACCCGGTGCGCGACCACGTCGTGCATCTCCCGCGCGATCCGCGTCCGCTCCTCGTTCCGGGCCCACTCGGCCCGCTCCTCCGCCCGCTCGGCCAGCAGCTGAAGCTCCCGCTCCAGACTGTCCGCCCGCTCCCGCAGACTCTCCATCAGCCGCCGCCGCGCCCCCACGTACAGACCGAGCAGCACCGGCGGCGCCGTGAACCCGAGCGACATCGTGACGGCCGCGAAGGGCACGAACCAGTCCCCTATGTCCAGGTCCCCGCGCGACATGTCCTGCCGCGTCTGCACGAACGTCACGATCAGCGTGCCCACCAGCGACATCCCCGCCAGCACGGCGATGATCCGCCGGGGCAGCTCCGAGGCGGCCAGCGTGTACAGGCCCACCACGCCCATCAGGAAGCCCATCTGGGCCGGCGTGATGGCGATCGACACCAGCACGACGGCGATCGGCCACTGCCGGCGCACCAGCAGCACGGACCCGGCGAGCAGCCCGAACACCACCCCCGCGGCCACCGGCACCCCGGCGTCCCTGGCGAACGGAATCCCCTCCAGCCCGCACTCCAGCGCGGACACCACGGCCAGACCCACATCGAGTACGGCACTACGCCGTCTCGCCCACCACCAGGGCCCTCCCCGGGCCGTCACATGCTCTTCCCCCGTCGCGGTCATGCCTCCAGCCTACGGGCGCCCCCCGCCGGTTTTCCGGCGAGTTTCCCCGACTCGCCTGCACCACACTCCGTGACCGTTCGGCTGCGAATCGACCCGATATCCCTCGAACTGCTGAATCGCTCACCGTTCGGTCCCGGACGCGCCCATTCCGCCCGGACGGTATGCGTATGACACATGCACCCGGCAAGTACGCCGACTTCGAGGGACTGCGGGAGAAGGCGGTGGCGCTGCGGCGGGCGGGGCTGAGCCGACGCCAGATCCGCGACCGCCTGCACGTCGACAACAACGACCTCCTCAACCGCCTCCTGGAGGGCGAGCCCCCACCGGACTGGACGAGGCGCCCGAACGCCAAGGACGACCTGAGGGAGAAGGCCAGGGAACTGCGGCTCCAGGGCTGGACGTACGACCGGATCCAGGTGGAGCTGGGGTGCTCGAAGAGTTCGATCTCCCTGTGGGTGCGGGACCTGCCGAAGCCGGAACGCAGGAGAACCCCCGAAGAGGCTTCGGCGATCGCGAAGCGGGGCTGGGAGGCCACACTTCGACTGCGCGAGGAGGAGCGTCAGCGCACCAGGCGCCAGGCCATGCTGGCCGTCAGTGAGCTGACCGACCGCGAACTCTTCCTGGTGGGCGTGGGCCTGTACTGGGCAGAAGGGGCCAAGAGCAAGCCCTACAGCCGTCGGGAGCGCGTCACCTTCGTCAACAGCGACCCCGACATGATCACGGTCTTCCTCGCTTGGCTGAGCCTGCTCCGCGTCGACCCCTCACGCCTCAGGTTCGCCGTGCAGATCCACGAGACCGCGGACGTGGCGGCCGCCGAGGCCTTCTGGGCCGGTCACGTAGGGATCGACACGACAGACCTCCTCAAGACCACCCTCAAGCGACACAACCCCAGGACCAACCGCAAGAACACCAGCGGGACATACAACGGTTGCCTCCGTGTCGACGTGAGAGACGGGGCCGACCTCTACCGTCGCATCGAAGGCTGGTGGTGCGGCATAGTAGGGGCTGCCACCGCGTCCGATCCGCGAAATCGGACATAGCGGTAATCCCGGGTCGTCTAAGGGCAAGACGTCAGATTTTGGTTCTGATCATGGGGGTTCGAGTCCTCCCCCGGGAGCACACACTCCGTTCGGGTCCTGGCTGATGCAATGCCGGTCAGGCCCCACACCCATACCCCCCACAAAACCCCCCGGTATCCTGCGGATGTCACCCCACCCCATCCACAGCCGAAGGGCATCCCGTGAGCGCCAACCGCCCGGCAGCCGTCGTCGTTCTCGCAGCGGGTGAGGGCACCCGTATGAAGTCGGCCACACCCAAGGTCCTGCACGAGCTCTGCGGACGCAGTCTCGTGGGGCATGTGCTCGCCGCCGCGGGCGAGCTGCACCCCGAGCACCTGGTCGTCGTGGTCGGGCACGCGCGCGAGAAGGTCACCGCGCATCTCGGCGAGATCGCGCCCGACGTCCGCACCGCCGTCCAGGCGGAGCAGAACGGCACGGGCCACGCCGTCCGGATGGGTCTCGAGGAGCTCGGCGGGTCCGTCGACGGGACCGTCGTCGTCGTGTGCGGGGACACGCCCCTGCTGACCGGCGCGACGCTGCGGGCCCTGTCGGAGACGCACTCCGCGGACGGCAACGCGGTCACCGTGCTGACCGCCGAGGTGCCGGACGCGACGGGTTACGGCCGGATCGTGCGGGACGGCACGGGCGCCGTGACGGCGATCGTCGAGCACAAGGACGCCACCGACGCGCAGCGGTCGATCCGGGAGATCAACTCGGGTGTGTTCGCGTTCGACGGCCGGTTGCTGGCGGAGGCGCTGAAGCAGGTGCGGACGGACAACAGTCAGGGCGAGGAGTACCTGACGGACGTGCTGGGGATTCTGCGGGAGGCCGGGCACCGGGTCGGGGCGTGCGTGGCGGGTGACCACCGCGAGATCGCGGGGATCAACAACCGTGTGCAGTTGTCCGAGGCGCGCCGGATCCTGAACGACCGGTTGCTGGAAGCGGCCATGCTCGCCGGGGTGACCGTCGTCGATCCGGCCACCACCTGGGTCGATGTGACGGTGACGTTCGAGCAGGACGCCGTGGTCCACCCGGGTACGCAGTTGCAGGGTGTGACGCATCTGGCCGAGGGGTCGGAGGTGGGGCCGAACTGCCGGCTGACGGACACCCGGGTGGGTGCGGGTGCGCGGGTGGACAACACGGTGGCGTCGGGTGCGGAGGTGGGTCCGGAGGCGACGGTGGGGCCGTACGCGTACTTGCGTCCGGGGACCCGGCTGGGTGCGAAGGGCAAGATCGGTACGTACGTGGAGACGAAGAACGCGTCGATCGGGGAGGGGACGAAGGTTCCGCATCTGTCGTATGTGGGGGACGCGACGATCGGTGAGCAGACCAACATCGGTGCGGCGAGCGTCTTCGTGAACTACGACGGGCAGGAGAAGCACCACACGACGATCGGTTCGCACTGCCGGACGGGTTCGGACAACATGTTTGTGGCGCCTGTCACGGTGGGGGACGGTGCGTACACCGCCGCGGGGTCGGTGATCACGAAGGATGTGCCGGCGGGTTCGCTGGCCGTGGCCCGTGGTCAGCAGCGGAATATCGAGGGTTGGGTGGCGCGCAAGCGTCCGGGGAGCGCGGCCGCGAAGGCGGCGGAGGCGGCTTCCCGTGAGTCGTCCGGGGAGGGGTGACCGGAAACCGGTGCCTCAAACACGGCGTACGGTGATAAGTGCACACCCGCACCCCCACCAGCTGAGACGGCCTCCGGCAAGCCGGCTGCGAGGTCTCTCGACACCTAGCTGCGACACCTCTGAGGAGACAGTGCTGTGACCGGGATCAAGACGACCGGCGAGAAGAAGTTGATGTTCTTCTCCGGCCGCGCCCACCCCGAGCTTGCCGAGGAGGTCGCCCAACAGCTGGGTGTCGGGGTCGTCCCGACGAAGGCCTTCGACTTCGCGAACGGCGAGATCTATGTGCGTTATCAGGAGTCGGCCCGTGGTGCCGACTGCTTTCTGATCCAGAGCCACACGGCTCCGATCAACAAGTGGATCATGGAGCAGTTGATCATGATCGACGCGTTGAAGCGGGCGTCGGCTCGTTCCATCACGGTGATCGTGCCGTTCTACGGTTACGCGCGGCAGGACAAGAAGCACCGCGGGCGTGAACCGATTTCGGCGCGTCTGATCGCGGACATGATGAAGACCGCGGGTGCGGACCGGATCCTGACGGTGGATCTGCACACGGACCAGATCCAGGGCTTCTTCGACGGTCCGGTGGACCATCTGTTCGCGTTGCCGCTGCTGGCGGACTACGTGGGGCGGAAGGTGGACCGGTCGAAGCTGACGGTGGTGTCCCCGGACGCGGGCCGGGTGCGGGTCGCGGACCGCTGGTGCGACCGGCTGGGCGCGCCGCTGGCGATCGTGCACAAGCGGCGGGACAAGGACGTCGCGAACCAGGTGACCGTCCACGAGGTCGTGGGTGAGGTCGAGGGCCGGGTGTGTGTGCTGGTGGACGACATGATCGACACCGGTGGGACGATCTGTGCCGCGGCGGACGCGTTGTTCGCGCACGGTGCGGAGGACGTGATCGTGACGGCGACGCACGGTGTGCTGTCGGGTCCGGCGGCGGACCGGCTGAAGAACTCGCGGGTGAGTGAGTTCGTGTTCACGAACACGCTGCCGACGCCGTCGGAGCTGAGCGCGGATCTGGACAAGATCTCGGTGCTGTCGATCGCGCCGACGATCGCGAGCGCGGTGCGTGAGGTGTTCGAGGACGGTTCGGTGACGAGCCTGTTCGACGAGCAGTAGAGATCCTTTTGGGTGCGGCCTCCCTCGCCGAGTAGACTGCTGCAGTTGCTCGGCGAGGGAGGCCGTTCCCGTTGTGGGTCGGTGGTCCGTTATCGACGCGCTCTTCGTAGCAGGCCGTTCGTGGCCGGGTGACCACGTCCGTTTCTGACTTTCGAGGAGTGGTTGACATGTCCGAGGTGAAGATCTCCGCGGCGACGCGCACCGAGTTCGGCAAGGGTGCGGCGCGCCGTATCCGTCGTGAGGACAAGGTTCCGGGTGTGCTGTACGGGCACGGCGCGGACCCGCTGCACCTGACCCTGCCGGGTCACGACCTGCTGATGGCGCTGCGTACGCCGAACGTGCTGATCGCGCTGGACATCGACGGCAAGACGAACGAGCTGGCGATTCCGAAGGCCGTGCAGCGTGACCCGCTGAAGGGTTTCCTGGAGCACGTGGACCTGCTGCTGGTGAAGCGCGGCGAGCAGGTGAACGTCGACATCTTCGTCCAGACCGAGGGTGAGCTGGCTCCGGGCGGCAACCTGCTGGAGCACGTGCTGAACGCGCTGCCGGTGCAGGCCGAGGCCACGCACATCCCGGAGTCGGTGACGGTGTCGGTCGAGGGTCTGACGGCGGGTGACTCGGTCCTGGCGAAGGACATCCCGCTGCCGAAGGGCACGACGCTGGCCGTCGAGGAGGACACCGTCGTCCTGCAGGTCCTGGCCGCGCAGGCCGAGGAGGCCCCGGAGGGCGAGGAAGAGGGCGGAGAGGGCGCCGAGGCCTGATCCTCCGCGTCGTCGTTTCGTCGGCCGCTGTTCCCGTGCGGGGCAGCGGCCGACGCGTATGAAGGAGACATGGACGTGACGACCGATGCCGCCGCTCCCTGGCTGATCGTGGGGCTGGGCAATCCGGGGCCGGAGTATGCGGGGAACCGGCACAACGTGGGTTTCATGGTGGCCGATCTGCTGGCGGACCGGGTCGGGGGGAGGTTCAAGCGGGCCGGCCGGGCGCAGGCGCAGGTCGTCGAGGGGCGGATCGGGCCGCCGGGGCCGGCGAACCGGCGGGTGATCGTGGCGAAGCCGATGTCGTACATGAACCTGTCGGGTGGTCCGGTGAACGCGTTGCGGGACTTCTACAAGGTGCCGGTGGGGCATGTGGTGGCGGTGCACGACGAGTTGGACATCGATTTCGGGACGCTGCGGCTGAAGCTGGGTGGCGGGGACAACGGTCACAACGGGCTGAAGTCGATGACGAAGGCGTTCGGGGCGGATTATCACCGGGTGCGGTTCGGGATCGGGCGGCCGCCGGGGCGGATGCCGGTGGCGGATTTCGTGCTGAGGGATTTCTCGTCGGTGGAGCGCAAGGAGCTGGACTACTTCGTGGACCGGGCGGCGGATGCGGTGGAGTGTCTGGTGATCGAGGGTCTGGAGCGGGCGCAGGGTACGTACAACTCCTGACTTGTCGCCCGGCGAGGTTGACGGGCCGTTCAGGCATGGCCAATGATCCCGGCCATGCCTGCCACTGCCGCCTCTTCCCGTCGGGCCTCGGTCGTCGCGCTGCGGTTCGGGCGGTTCGCGATGATGGGTGCGGTCGCGGTGCTGCTTCTGATCGCGGGGGTGTGGGCGTCGTGGGGTACGGCGCAGCACGTGATGCTGACGAAGGGCCGGGAGCGGGGCACGGTCGAGGTGGCGCAGTGCGGGCCTGAGACGTGCTGGGGCCGGTACACGCCGTTGTCGGAGGGTTCGCAGCCGCGGCCGCGGGTGGTGCTGGAGAAGTCGGTCGCGGTGGAGCGGGGCCGGACGTACACGGTGGTGATGAAGCCGGGCGGTGCCGAGGCGGTGCGTTCGGGTCCGGCCGGGGTGCTGTACGCGTGGATTCCGCTGGGTGGTGCGCTGCTGCTGGCGTCGGTGGTGGTGGCGGGGGGTCTGTTGCGGACGCGGGCGGCGTGGGTGCTGGCGTTGTCGGGGGTGGCGTTGCTGACGGCCGCTTTCGTGGCGGTCTGAGGGGTGGGGCGTTCTCTTCCTGTGGGGAGGGCGTGAGCGTTGTGGGTTCGTGATTGACCGGGTGACGGGCGGGGCTGGATGCTGAGCCGCCCCCTCCACATGTTTCCGGTCACTTCTCGTAGACGGACGACTTTCGATGCGAAACCTCTCGCGCGCCGGCGCCGTGTCCGCCGTCGCTTCCGCGGTGCTCCTGCTCGCTCCGGCCGCTCATGCCGCTCCTGCGGGGGACAACGGCACGGTGAAGATCCACGATGCGGCGACGGGTGAGGAGCTGCGCCGCAACGAGCCGAAGGTGTGCTCCTTCTATCTGGACGCGTTCGGTTTCGACGGGGGTCAGGAGGTGGACTGGCGCATCGTGGCGATCCCTCCGAGTGCGGACAAGGGGGAGACGGTGGAGTCGGGTTCGCTGGTTCTGGACGGTCAGGGGCACGGCCGGACGGATGAGCTGTCGCTGCCGGACGGGCACTACAAGCTGTTGTGGACCTTCGACGGTGAGAAGGGTGCGGCCAAGCACAAGGTGTTCTGGACGGACTGCGAGGACGAGGGGGGTCCCGGTGGCGGGAAGCCGTCGGGGTCGGCGTCGGTGACGCCGTCGGCGGGGGCGTCCGAGGAGCCGTCGGGTGGGCCGGGGTCGTCGCCGTCGGCGGGTGCGCCGGCGGGTGGGGGTGCTGCGGCGTCGTCGTCGCCGTCGGCGCAGGGTGTGGCCGGTGGTGATCTGGCGGAGACGGGCAGCGGGGCTCCGGTGGGTCTGCTGTCCGGTGTGGCGGCGGTGCTGGTCGCGGCGGGCGGGTTCCTGCTGCTGCGCCGCCGGGGCGTCGGCCGGGGCTGACCGCAACGTGCCGTGCCCCCGAGCCCGTACGGGTTCGGGGGCACGGTGGTGTCCGGGCCGGGTCAGCCGGTGTTGCGCAGGCCGGCTGCCACGCCGTTGACGGTGAGGAGCAGGGCGCGGGCGAGCAGCGGGTCGGGCTGTTCGCCGGCGGCCACGGCGTCGCGCTGCCGCTTGAGCAGGGCGACCTGGAGGTAGGAGATCGGGTCGAGGTAGGCGTCGCGGATGGTGAAGGTCTGCTTCAGCACGGGTGCGGCGTCGAGGAGTTCGTCCTCGCCGGTGACGCGGAGCACTTCGCGGACGGTGAGTTCGTGTTCGGCCTTGATGGTGTCGAAGACGTGCTTGAGCTCGTCGGGGACGAGGGTGTCGACGTAGTGCTGGGCGATCCGCAGGTCGGTCTTGGCGAGGGTCATCTCGACGTTGGAGATGAAGTTGCGGAAGAAGTGCCACTGCTGGTGCATCTCGTCGAGGACGGTGTCGAGGCCGGCCTCGCGCAGGGCCTTGAGGCCGGAGCCGACGCCGAACCAGCCGGGGACGATCTGCCGGGACTGGGTCCAGCCGAACACCCAGGGGATGGCGCGCAGGCCGTCGAGCGAGACGCCGGAGCCGGGGCGGCGGGAGGGCCGGGAGCCCAGGTGCAGGTCGGCGAGCTGGTCCACCGGTGTCGACGCGAGGAAGTACGTCGGCAGGTCGGGGTCCTCGACGAGGCGGCGGTAGGCGGCGTGGGCGGCGTCGGAGACGACGTCCATCGCGGCGTCCCAGCGGGCGAGGGCCTCGTCGGACTGGCGGGGCGCGGTGTGCAGGGCGGAGGCCTGGAGGGTGGCCGCGACGGTGAGTTCGAGGTTCTCGCGGGCCAGGGACGGGATGAGGTACTTGTCGGAGATGACCTCGCCCTGTTCGGTGACCTTGATCTCGCCTTCGAGGGTGCCCCAGGGCTGGGCGAGGATGGCGTCGTGGGTGGGGCCGCCGCCGCGGCCGACGGTGCCGCCGCGGCCGTGGAAGAGGCGCAGGCGGACGCCGTAGCGGTGGGCGACGTCGCGCAGGCGGCGCTGGGCGCGGTGGATCTCCCACTGGCTGGTGGTGATGCCGCCGAACTTGGAGGAGTCGGAGTAGCCGAGCATGACCTCCTGGACGTCGCCCCGGAGCGCGACGAGGCGCCGGTAGGACGGGTCGGAGAGCATGTCCTCGAGGATGGTGTCGGCGGCCTTGAGCTCGTCGGTGGTCTCCAGCAGCGGCACGATGCCGATCTTGGCCCAGCCGGCGTGCAGGTCGAGGAGCCCGGCCTCGCGGGCGAGGACGGCGGCGGCGAAGACGTCGTCGGCGCCCTGGCACATGGAGATGATGTAGGACTCGATGACCTCGGGTCCGAAGACCTCCAGGGCCTTCTTCACGGTCTGGAAGACGCCGAGGGTCTTCTCGCCGGGGGCGTCGACGGGTGCGGGGGTGGGGGCGAGGGGGCGCCGGGAGCGGAGTTCCTTGGCGAGGAGCTTGGCGCGGTACTCGCGGGGCATGTCGGCGTAGCGCCAGGATTCCTCGCCGAGCCGGTCGAAGAGCTGGCCGAGGGCGTGGTGGTGGGCGTCGGCGTGTTCGCGGACGTCCATGGTGGCGAGCTGGAGGCCGAAGGCGGCGAGGGTGCGGATGGTGCGGGCGAGGCGGCCGTCGGCGAAGAGGCTGCCGCGGTGCTCGCGCAGGGAGCTCTGGATGATCCGCAGGTCGGCGATGAGCTGGCTGGTGCCGAGGTAGTCGCGGCCGGGCTGGTGTGCGGTGCCCTTGGCGAGGCGCTGCTTGGTGTTGACCAGCTTCTGCCGGATGCAGGTGGCCTTGAGCCGGTAGGGCTCCTCGGCGTTGAGGCGCTTGTAGCGGGGGCTGATCTCGGGGAGGTTGTCCAGGTCGGCCTGGAGGGAGGTCAGCAGTTCCTCGGTGGCGCCGGCGTAGCGGATGGAGTTGGACAGGAAGCCGCGGAGTTCGTCGATGGTCTCCAGGGCGTCGTTGATGCCGTGCTCGTGCTGGAGGATCAGGACGTCCCAGGTGACCTGGGGGGTGACGTTGGGGTTGCCGTCGCGGTCGCCGCCGATCCAGGTGCCGAAGGTGAGGGGGCGGGTGTCGTCGGGGAGCTTGACGCCGGCCCGTTCGAGTTCGGCGGTGAGGTCTTCGAGGACGTCGCCGACGGCGCCGGCGTGCAGTTCGTCGAGGTAGTAGATGGCGTTGCGGGCCTCGTCGGCGGGCTCGGGGCGGACGACGCGCAGTTCGTCGGTCTGCCAGACGAGGTCGATGTTCTCGGCGAGGCGGGTGTCGAGGCGGCGGCGGTCGGACTCGATGACCGGGGTCTCCAGGAGCTCGGCGATGCGCCGGAGCTTGTTGAGGACGGAGCGGCGTGCGGCCTCGGTGGGGTGTGCGGTGAAGACGGGGCGCACGGTGAGGTTGCGGACCGTCTCGCGCAGGTGCTCGGGGTCGGCGTCCTTGAGGCGGTCCGCCGTCCGGGCGAGGAGCCCGCCCTCGGCGGCGCGCCGGGCGCGCAGTTCGCGGCCGCGGTGCACCTGCTCGGTGACGTTGGCCAGGTGGAAGTAGGTGGAGAAGGCGCGGACCAGCTTGGCCGCGGTGTCGAGTTCGGTGCCGCGCAGCAGCTCGGCGGCGGCCTCGCCGTCCTCTCGGGTGAGGCGGCGGACCTTCTCGACGAGTTCCAGGAGCTCGGGACCCTCCTGCCGGACGAGGGTCTCCCCGAGGAGGTCGCCCAGTCGGCGGATGTCGGCCCGCAGCTCGCTGCTCGTCGTCGTGGTCTGGTCGTCGGCACTGCTCACAGGTGCGGCTCCTTGCAGTGTTGAAGCTCGTCTGGGAGGGGAACCCGGACGGCGTCTCGCGGCGGCGGCTGCCGCATACGGTTCGGACATCCGGGAAGAAATCAGAGCGGACCGCGCTGTCCGACCGACTCCAGGATAGGTGTCGGCCGGGACGCGCAGGCTCGCGGGCTCTTGCCGCCGGGCGAGGCACTGCCATACTTACGAAGCCGTAGGTTACGGAACCGTAGGAAGCACGTCGCGGTTCCGCCGGCCCGGCCACCCTTCTCCCATTCCACATACCCCCCAGGGGACGCGTATGACCAGTAGCTCCGACGTGATCGAGGACGCCCCGAAAGCGCCCGGTCAGCCCACCGATGCCGCAGAGCCCTCCGCCACGCTCGGCGGCGAGAAGAAGCGGTCCGTCGAACAGATCGCCCTCCTCCTCTTCATCGTCGTCCCCTTCCTCGCGCTGCTGGGGGCGGTCCCGCTGGCGTGGGGCTGGGGGGTGAGCTGGCTGGACCTGGGTCTGCTGGTCTTCTTCTACTTCCTGGGGTGCCACGGCATCACGATCGGGTTCCACCGCCACTTCACGCACGGGTCCTTCAAGGCGAAGCGGCCGCTGAAGATCGCGCTGGCGATCGCGGGGTCGATGGCGGTCGAGGGTCCGCTGGTGCGCTGGGTGGCCGATCACCGCAAGCACCACAAGTTCTCCGACGCGGAGGGCGACCCGCACTCGCCGTGGCGGTTCGGCGAGACGCTGCCGGCCCTGATGAAGGGCCTGTGGTGGGCGCACATCGGCTGGATGTTCGACGAGGAGCAGACGCCGCAGGACAAGTACGCCCCGGACCTGATCAAGGACAGGACGCTGCGGAACATCTCCCGCCAGTTCGTGCTGTGGACGGTGGTGTCGCTGGGGCTGCCGGCGCTGATCGGCGGTCTGGTGACGATGTCCTGGTGGGGCGCGTTCACGGCGTTCTTCTGGGGTTCGCTCGTCCGGGTGGCGCTGCTGCACCACGTGACCTGGTCGATCAACTCGATCTGCCACGCGGTCGGCAAGCGCCCGTTCAAGTCGCGGGACCGCTCGGGCAACGTGTGGTGGCTGGCGATCCTGTCCTGCGGCGAGTCCTGGCACAACCTGCACCACGCGGACCCCACCTCGGCGCGGCACGGTGTGATGCGCGGCCAGCTGGACTCCTCCGCCCGGCTGATCCGCTGGTTCGAGCTGGCGGGCTGGGCGTACGACGTGCGGTGGCCGTCACGCTCGCGTATCGATTCGCGCCGTAACTCCGGGGAAGGCGGCTCCCGGCGCGGGAAGGAGCCCGTCGAGGCGGCATGATGGTCGCTGTGGCGACCGACTCGAGCAGCACCCCCAGCAATGACAAGCCGCGGCGAGTGCGTCGCACCCGGATGACCGGTGCCGAGCGCCGTCAGCAGCTGCTGGAGATCGGTCGCACGCTCTTCGCCGCGAAGGGCTTCGAGGGCACGTCGGTGGAGGAGATCGCGGCGAAGGCCGGGGTCTCCAAGCCGGTGGTGTACGAGCACTTCGGCGGCAAGGAGGGCCTGTACGCGGTGGTCGTGGACCGCGAGATGCGGCGTCTGCTGGACATGGTGACCGGCTCGCTGACCGCCGGTCACCCCCGTGAGCTGTGCGAGCAGGCCGCTTTCGCGCTCCTGGACTACATCGAGGAGTACACGGACGGTTTCCGCATCCTGGTCCGCGACTCCCCCATCCCCCAGTCGACCGGTTCCTTCGCCTCGCTGATCTCCGACATCGCCACGCAGGTCGAGGACATCCTGGGCCGGGAGTTCAAGAGCCGGGGCTTCGACCCCAAGCTGGCGCCGCTGTACGCCCAGGCCCTGGTCGGCATGGTCGCGCTGACCGGCCAGTGGTGGCTGGACGTGCGCAAGCCGAAGAAGGCCGAGGTGGCCGCGCACCTGGTGAACCTGGCGTGGCACGGCCTGGACGGCCTGGAGGCCAAGCCGCATCTGATAGGCCGGCGCAAGAGCTGACGGCGGTTAGACGTTTGGGTCACAAGGTTAATCTTGTGACATCATGTGCTCATGATTGAGATCACGATCAGCTCCGCCCGTTCCCAGCTCGGCGACCTGGTCCGGCGCGCGGCCCACAGCCGCGAGACCATCGCCATCACCGACCACGGCCACGTGGCCGCGCTGCTCGTGTCTCCGCAGGTGATAGAGGATCTCGAAGACGCGCTGGCCGTCGCGGACTATCAGCGGCGCAAGGCGGAGGGCACCCTGGGTGAGGGGGTTTCCCACGAAGAGGTCGGACGCATGCTGGGGCTGCGCCCGTGATCTACCGCATCGTCTGGGAGACGAACGCCACGAACGCGGCGGTGCGGTTCCTCAAGGAAGATCCGGCCGGACTGGCCGCCGCCTACGAAGCCGTCGACGCCCTCGCCGAAACTCCCCGGCCACTCACCACCTCCATCCCCTACGGCCCGGACTTCCGTCGGCTCCGCGTCGGCGAATACCGCGTCCTCTACGCCGTCGACGACGACGTCATCCGCATCCTCGTCACCCACCTCGGCCGCATGGCCTGAGCGCCGGTCACGCCTGTTTCCGCGCCACCGCGAACACCCGGCGGAACGGGAACGGCGTGCCGTGCGGCCCCGCCCGATAGGCCTCGCGCAACGCGGCCCGATACTCGGCGACGAACGCCTCGCACGCCTCGGGATCGTCGCCGAGGGCGGTCAGCACGGGCCGCAGCCCCGTCCCCTTGACCCAGTCGAGCACCGGGTCCTCGCCGTGCAGCAGGTGGAGGTACGTCGTCTCCCAGACGTCCGCCACGCAGCCGAGCGACGTCAGCCGCTCCAGGTAGGTCCCGGGGGTGTGCACGGCGTCGGCGTGGCGCAGGACGCCGTCGAGCCGGTAGCGCCAGCGGGGCGACGCGGCGAGGTCGCGCATCAGCCGGTGGCTGGGGGCGTCGAAGTTCCCGGGGACCTGGAAGGCGAGGGTGCCGCCGGGTTTCAGGCCGGCGACCCAGTCCGCGAACCGCTCGGCGTGACCGGGCACCCACTGCAGCGTGGCGTTGCTGACGATCAGGTCGTACGGCTCCCCGGGCCTCCAGGTCCGGACGTCGGCGGGGGCGAAGTCGAGCCGTCCGCCGCCGGGCGTCGGGCCTGCGTGCTCGACGTGGGCCCGGTCGAGCATCTCGGGGGAGTTGTCGTAGCCGGTGACGCGGGCGGCGGGCCAGCGGCCGGTGAGCAGCGCGGTGACGTTGCCGGGGCCGGAGCCGAGGTCGGCGATGCGCGGCGGGTCGGAGGGCGGTTCGGGCACGCGGGCGAGGAGGTCGGCGAAGGGGCGGGCGCGGTGCCCGGCGTGGCGCAGGTACTGGGCGGGGTCCCAGGTGGGGGCGGCTGCGGACATGGCTCCTCCGGGTGTCCTGCCGTGCGGACCGTACGGGCCGTGAGCCCAGCCTCGGCCGGGCAGTCTCTCGATGTCAAGATACTGGACATCAAGAGACTCTACGTCGACACAACCACTACACTGATCGTCATGGAGGACGAGGTCGACCGGCTGGTCGCAGCATGGCGCCGGGAGCGCCCGGACCTCGACGTGGAACCGCTCGAGGTGCTCAGCCGCGTGAGCAGACTCGCCCGGCATCTGGACCGGGCGCGGCGGCTGGCCTTCTCGGAGCACCACCTGGAGCCGTGGGAGTTCGACGTGCTGACGGCCCTGCGCCGCGCGGGCACGCCGTACCAGCTCTCGCCGGGTCAGCTCCTCACCCAGACGCTGGTCACATCGGGGACGATGACGAACCGGATCGACCGCCTGGCCAAGAAGGGCCTGGTGGAGCGCCTCCCCGACCCCTCCGACCGCCGCGGTGTCCTGGTCCGGCTGACGGACGAGGGCCGCGACCGCGCGGACCAGGCCCTGGCGGGTCTGCTGGACCAGGAGCGCGCGATCCTCGCGGAGCTCTCCCGCGCCCAGCGCGGCGAGCTGGCCGGGCTGCTACGCCAGCTGACCGCCCCGTTCGACAACATCCCCGGCTAGGTCGGCCGGACCGACGCCGGCCCGGCGCGCGAGGGCGACGGCGGCGAGCGTGGAGTGCACGCCCAGCTTGCCGAGGACGTTCTGCATATGGGTCCGCACGGTGTGCGGCGACAGGTAGAGGCGCTCGGCGACGGCCTTGCGCCCCAGCCCCGCGACCATGCAGCGCAGCACCTCCCGCTCGCGCGGCGTCAGCGACTGCACGAGCCGCTCGCTCTCGGTGCGGTGCTTGCGGGCGGCGGTGAGTTCGCGCAGGACGCCGGTGAGCAGGGCGGGCGGCAGATGGGTCTCGTCGCGCAGGACGCCGCGGATGACGGTGAGCAGCCGGGACAGCGAGCAGTCCTTGGCGACCCAGCCGGACGCCCCGGCCTGCAGCGCGAGCGCCGCCCGCCGCGGGTCGTCCTTCTCGGCGAGCACCACGATCCGTACGTTCGGCTGGGCGGCCCGCACCCCCGTGACGAGGGAGATCCCGTCGACGAGCCCGTCCTCGTTGCCCTCCTGCACGGGTACGGCCGGCCGGGCGCCGGGCACCTTCCCGCCCAGGTCGGCGTCGACGAGCAGCACGTCGAACCGGCGCCCCTCGGCGACCGCCCGCTCCAGGCTGCGCAGCGCGGCCGGGCCGCTGCCGGCCGCGGACACGTCCACGTCGGGCTCGGCGGCCAGGGCCGCGGCGAGTGACTCGGCGAAGATGCGATGGTCGTCGACGACCAGGACTCGGATGCGAACCACGTAACCCCCCTTCCCCGGTGCTCCTGAAGAGCAGGGGATACCCCATCGTCGGCAGACGACACCGCGCGGGCACGACGCCGGAGTGTCCAGATCCGCTGCGTCCGTCCGTCCTTGCCGCAGCCTGGCCGGGTCGCCGCAGCCGCACGGCCGCCGCCGTACGGAAACCGCTACCCCCACCCCGGGCGTCGTACCCGGCTGTCTCGCCCCCTGAGCGGCACCGGCCCCCACCGGCGCTGTTCATCAGAGTACGGACGGGGCCCCGGAGCGGAAGGCTATTTGCAGAACTGACCGTCCGGCGCGTTTATGGTGTGCCGCATGTTCCGTCTTGAGACAGAAGTCGACAAGGCCCGACGTGATCTGCTCCGCGCACGGCTGCGGGACGCGAACACGGCCGCCTCCCCGGTCCTGCGAGCCCTGCGCGGAACACCGGACGAAAGGGACGTCCCGTTGCACGTGTGGGCTGTGAACGACACGGACGGCACCCTCGCCGGCGGCCTGGTCGGCTACACCTGGGCGACCTGGCTCCACGTGACCTACCTGTGGGTCGACGCACCCCACCGCGGCGCCGGCCTCGGCAGCCGCCTGCTCGCACGGGCGGAACACCTCGCGGCCTCCCGGCGCGGCTGCCGCGCCGCCCGCCTGGAGACCTGGGACTTCCAGGCCCCCCGCTTCTACGAGAAGCAGGGGTACGAGGTGGCGTGCGCGGTGCCGGACTATCCGCCGGGGATCACGGAGTACCTGCTGACGAAGAAGCTGGGCTGAGCCTCAGGCCAGGCGGTGGGCGCCCGCCGCCGGCACCGCCTCGAAGACCCGGGGGGCCGTGAAGCCCGCCGCCGCGAAGGCCTCCGTGACGGCCTTGGTGAGGGCGTCGACGTCCGCCTCCTCCGCCAGGACGATCGCCGAGCCGCCGAAGCCGCCGCCCGTCATACGGGCGCCCAGGGCGCCGGCGGACAGGGCCGTGTCGACGACCAGGTCCAGTTCCGGGCAGGAGATGCGGAAGTCGTCGCGCAGGGAGGCGTGGCCCTCGACCAGGACCGGGCCGATCGCGCGGGTCTCGCCCGACTCCAGGAGGGCGACCACGCGCTCGACGCGCTCGTCCTCGGTGACCACGTGGCGGACCAGGCGCCGGACCTCCTCCTCGTCGCCCAGGCGGGCCAGCGCCGCGTCCAGGCCGTCGTAGGGGACGTCGCGCAGGGCGTCCACGCCCAGCAGGGCGGCGCCCTTCTCGCAGCCCGCGCGGCGCTTGCCGTACTCGCCCTCGCTGTGGGAGTGCTTGACCTGTGTGTCGACGACCAGCAGGCGCATGCCCTCGGCGGCCAGGTCGAAGGGGATCTGCCTCTGGGAGAGGTCGCGGGTGTCGAGGAACAGCGCGTGGCCGGCCTCGCAGCACGCCGAGGCCGTCTGGTCCATGATGCCGACCGGGGCGCCGACGTAGACGTTCTCGGCGCGCTGGCAGAGGCGGGCCAGCTGCCAGCCCCGCAGTCCGAGCTCGAACAGGTCGTTGAGGGCCAGCGCCACGACCACCTCGAGCGCCGCCGAGGACGACAGGCCCGCGCCCGAGGGGACCGCGGAGGACAGGTGGACGTCCGCGCCTGTCACCGCGTGGCCGGCCTCGCGCAGGGCCCACACCACGCCCGCCGGGTACGCCGTCCAGTTCCGGTCCGACTCGGGGGCCAGGTCGTCCAGACGGAACTCGGCCACGCCGTCCTCGACGTCCGCCGAGTGCAGGCGCAGCACCCCGTCGTCGCGGCGTGAGACCGCCGCCACCGCCCGGTGCGGCAGGGCGAACGGCATGACGAAGCCGTCGTTGTAGTCCGTGTGCTCGCCGATGAGGTTGACGCGGCCCGGCGCCGCCCACACCCCGTGCGGCCGGGCGCCGTACAGCTCGGTGAACCGCCCGGCGACCGTCTCGGCAACAGCCTCGCTCATGCCCTGACCCCTGACCCTTTCCGTACCTACTAGTTGCCGCGCCGCTGCGCGAAGTCCCACGCGTCCGCGACGATTCCCGCGAGGTCCGCGCGGGACGGGTTCCAGCCCAGCTTCTCGCGGGCGGTGGCGGCCGAGGCCACCAGGACCGCCGGGTCGCCGCCCCGGCGGGGGGCGATCACCTCCGGGATCGGGTGGCCGGTCACGCGGCGGACCGTCTCGACGACCTCGCGGACGGAGAAGCCGTTGCCGTTGCCGAGGTTGCAGATGAGGTGCTCGCCGGGGGCCGCGGCCTTCAGGGCCAGCAGGTGCGCCTCGGCGAGGTCCGCGACGTGGATGTAGTCGCGCACGCAGGTGCCGTCCGGCGTCGGGTAGTCGTCGCCGAAGACGGAGATCGCCTCGCGCCGGCCCTGCGCGACCTGCAGCACCAGCGGGATCAGGTGCGACTCGGGGTCGTGGCGCTCGCCGTACGCGCCGTACGCGCCCGCCACGTTGAAGTAGCGCAGCGAGACCGCGCCCAGGCCGTGTGCGGCCGCCTCGCCGGTGATCATGTGGTCGACCGCGAGCTTCGAGGCGCCGTAGGGGTTCGTCGGGTTCGTCGGTGCCGACTCCACGATCGGGACCTGCTCCGGCTCGCCGTAGGTGGCCGCCGTGGACGAGAAGACGAGGGTGCGCACGCCCGCCTCGCGCATCGCCGCGAGCAGGGCCATGGTGCCGCCGACGTTGTTGTCCCAGTACTTCTCCGGCTTCACGACCGACTCGCCGACCTGGGAGAACGCCGCGAAGTGCAGGACGCCGTCGAAGGAGGGGTCCAGCCACTTGGCGGCGTCGCGGATGTCGCCCTCCACGAACGCCGCGCCCGCCGGGACGCCCTCGCGGAAGCCCGTGGAGAGGTTGTCCAGGACGACGACCTCGTGACCGGCCTCCAGCAGGTGCTGGGCCACCACGCTGCCGACGTAACCCGCGCCGCCCGTCACCAGGTACTTCCCGCTCATGAACTCGCTACCTCTCGCAGTCGCTCGGCCGCGCGCTCCGGCGGCACGTCGTTGATGAACACGTTCATGCCGGACTCGGAACCCGCGAGAAACTTCAGCTTGCCGGAAGTGCGGCGGATGGTGAAAAGCTCGAGGTGGAGCGCGAAGTCCTCACGCACGACCCCGTCGAAGTCCTCCAGCGCGCCGAACGGGGCCTGGTGCCAGGCCGCGATGTACGGCGTCGGAGTCTCACCCTCACCGAAGATCCGGTCGAAACGCCTCAACAGTTCCAGATAGACCTTGGGGAACTCTGTGCGCGCGTCCTCGCCCAGGCCGAGCAGGTCGGGCACCCGGCGCTTGGGGTAGAGGTGCACCTCGTAGGGCCAGTGCGCCGCGTACGGCACGAAGGCCGCCCAGTGCTCGCCCTCCAGGACGACCCGCTCACCGGCGAGTTCGCTCTCCAGGACGGCGTCGAAGAGGTTGCCCCCGCCGGTCATCTCCTTGTGCTCCGCGGCCGAACGGAGCATCAGGGCGGTGCGCGGGGTGGTGAAGGGGTAGGCGTAGATCTGCCCGTGGGGGTGCTGGAGCGTGACACCGATCTCGGCGCCCCGGTTCTCGAAGCAGAACACCTGCTCGACGGAGGGGAGATGGGACAGCTCAGAGGTGCGGTCCGTCCACGCGTCCAGCACCAGGCGGGCCTGCTCCTCGGAGAGGTCGGCGAAGGACGCGGTGTGGTCGGAGGTGAAGCAGACGACCTCGCAGCGGCCGGAGTCGCCGGCCAGGGAGGGGAAGCGGTTCTCGAAGACCACGACGTCGTACGAGGAGTCCGGGATCTCGCTGAGCCGGTCGCCCTCGGACGGGCACAGGGGGCACTCGTCGGCCGGCGGGTGGTAGGTGCGGCCCTGGCGGTGCGAGGCGACGGCGACGGCGTCACCGAGCAGGGGGTCGCGGCGGATCTCCGACGTGGTGACGGTGCGGTCCAGCGGGCGGCGGTCGGCCGCGCCGCGCACGCTGTCGTCACTCAGGTCGTAGTAGATGAGCTCGCGACCGTCGGCCAGCCGGGTCGAGGTCTTCTTCACGCCGGACTCCTCATCCTTCAAACATAACTCAACATACCAAAACACAACTCACCACAATCGTCAACATCACAATCAAACAAAGAGGATCACCGGACGTGTTCAATGACTGAACGCGGAGGCGTAGATTCCGCGAGGTATCGGTTCCCGCAGCAAAGCGAGGGCTCATGCACACCCCCACATACCTGGCAGCCGAGCTTCGACTCCCCACCAACTGGCTCGACTACACGATCCTCGGCCTCTACTTCGCCGTCGTCCTCGGCATCGGCTTCGCCGCCAGACGCTCGGTGAAGACCAGCCTCGACTTCTTCCTCTCCGGCCGCTCCCTGCCCGCCTGGGTCACCGGTCTGGCGTTCATCGCCGCCAACCTGGGCGCGACCGAGATCCTGGGCATGGCCGCCAACAGCGCGCAGTACGGCGTCTACACGACCCACTGGTACTGGATCGGCGCCATCCCCGCCATGGTCTTCCTCGGCCTGGTGATGATGCCCTTCTACTACGGCTCCAAGGTCCGCTCGGTCCCCGAGTTCCTGCTGCTGCGCTTCGACCGGGCGGCGCACCTGCTCAGCTCGGCCCTGTTCGCCTTCGCCGCCATCCTCATCGCCGGCGTCAACCTCTACGCCCTGGCCATCGTCGTCGAGGCGCTGCTGGGCTGGCCGGAGTGGGTGGCGATCGTGGTCGCCGGCTTCTTCGTCCTCGCCTACATCACCCTCGGCGGCCTGTCCTCGGCCATCTACAACGAGGTCCTGCAGTTCTTCGTGATCCTCGCCGCGCTCATCCCCATCACGGTGCTCGGCCTGAAGAGCGTCGGCGGGTGGGACGGTCTGTCGGACTCCCTCACCGAGTCCCGCGGCGGCGACTTCATGACCGCCTGGGGCGGCACCGGCATCGGCAGCGACAACCCGCTGGGCGCGAACTGGCTGACCATCGTCCTGGGGCTCGGCTTCGTCCTCTCCTTCGGCTACTGGACGACGAACTTCGCCGAGGTGCAGCGCGCCCTGTCCGCGAAGAACCTCTCGGCGGCGCAGCGCACCCCGCTCATCGCCGCGTTCCCGAAGATCTTCATCGTGTTCCTGGTGATGATCCCGGGCCTGGTCGCCGCGGTCCTGGTCCCGAAGATCGGCACCTCCGGATCCGACCTGCAGTACAACGACGCCATCCCCTACCTGATGGAACAGCTCCTGCCCAACGGGGTGCTCGGCATCGCCGTCACCGGTCTGCTCGCGGCCTTCATGGCGGGCATGGCGGCGAACGTGTCGTCCTTCAACACGGTGTTCACGTCGGACATCTGGGCCAAGTACGTGGTCAAGGGCCGGGAGGACGCGTACTACGTGCGCTTCGGCCGGCTCATCACCGCGATCGGCGTGCTGGCCTCGATCGGCACGGCGTTCCTGGCCCGCTCCTTCTCCAACATCATGAGCTACCTCCAGACGCTGTTCTCCTTCTTCAACGTGCCGATGTTCGTGGTCTTCATCATCGGCATGTTCTGGAAGCGGGCCTCGATGAAGTCCGGCTTCTGGGGCCTGCTCGCGGGCACCACGGCGGCCATGGTCAACTACTTCGTCCTCTACAAGCAGGACGTCATCGACATCCCCTCCGACCAGGGCGCCAACTTCGTCTCGGCGATCGCGGGATTCGTCGCGGGCGCGGTCGTCATGGTGGCGGTGTCGCTCTTCACCGCACCCAAGCCGGCCGAGGACCTCCAGGGCCTGGTCTACGGCACGACCTCGCCCGGCATGGCGGAACCGCCGGCCCCCGGCGACGAGGCGTGGTACCGCAAGCCGGCACTGCTCGGCTGGGGCGCGGTCGTCCTGGCCGCGGCCTGCTACATCCCGTTCTCGTTCTGACCGAGGGAGAATCGACAGATGTCCGAGCACTACTCCGACAAGGACGTCCAGCGGGAAGTCACCGACCTGGAGGGCAAGTCGGCGACGGCCGCGAGACTGTTCGACATCCGGCGCATCATCGGCGGGCTGTTCGTGGTCTACGGCGTCATCGTCACGATCGCGGGGATCACGGCGTCCGACGCCGACATCGACAAGGCGGAGGGCGTCAACATCAACCTCTGGACGGGACTGGGGATGCTGGCGCTGGGGGTGTTCTTCCTGGTGTGGCTGCGGCTGAGGCCTTCGGCTCCGCCGCCGCCGGGGGTGGAGCCGGGGGATGAGCCCCAGGAGTGACGGAGGGGCGGGGCCGCGCCCCGTCAGCACCGCCGACGCATGTGTGGGAGACAGGGCCGCTCCGCTCCGGCGCCCCCATGCGGCAGCCCGTGCGGGGCGGGTGGGTTCGTGCCGCCCACCCGCCCCGCACAGGTCATTTCCGGTAGCGGAGGTCCTCTGTCACCAGGGCCGTGGGTGGCCGAGCCGATTCCCGGGGCCGAAGGCTGCGGCGCCTGGCGATTCGTTGCGGATTCGTCGTGCAGCGACCGTCAGCGTGGCTCCTGGTGACTCGTTCCTGAGAGTACGGCCTCAAGCGCGTCACCCGTCATGTCGATGACGACCGCTTCCTCCTGCATGTCCGCGGGAAGCCCCGTCCGCTCCTCAGCACGGCACACAACCCTGCCGGTACGTGGGTCGAAGATCACCGCCCCGAGCGCGGCGACCAGATCGGCGAGGATGGCGAAAACGCGACCAGCCTGTGGGCGCTCCACCAGGATGCCGGTTTCGTCGGCGGAGATCTCGGCTTCGCTGCCGTCAGGCGCCCGGAGCCAGAACCGCAGGCTTCCGTCCTCACTGACAGTGGACTGTGGATCCCCCACGTTGTGGGGCTCCAGGACCGCCCGCACCAGTTCCATATCCGGCGGAACGGGTACGTCACCACCGTCGACGAACTTGTAGATCGACGGGCTGTAACTCATGAAGCTCCTCTCGGTGTCCTGCCACCGCCGTGGCAGGACACCGCTTTCTCATCACGTCACAGCGGCCGCCGTGTCGTCGGACCAGTGGGACGAGTCGCCCGCCGGGGTGGCCGGCTCCGTGCCGGTGGGCCTGTCCGACAGGCCCGGCTGGACGGCCACGCCGGCCAGTACGGCCACCGCTGCCGCGGACGTGACGACGGACGTCAGGAACCGGGGTCTGCCCGATCCGGTCAGGAATCGGGTTCTGGGCAGGAAAGGCCCTGGTCTCGGGCGCAAGGAAACTCCCCCTCGTCGCAAAGGAAGGCGTCCGGGGGTGTGGTCGGAACACGGGAGAGATGCGCGACGAACCGGCGATGCCGTCGCGGCATGCCGGTGCGTCCCTCCCCCGTGGCGACGATGTTCCCCCGGTCGCCGGTTGACGCGCCTCGTGGCGGAGTGGTCAGCTCCGCCGAGCGCGACGATCACTTTAGGTACAGGAGTTCGAATCGACCAGGGTGTTTTGCCGAGCCCGGGGCGGAGTGGCGCGAAAAGAGCCCCGGGGGTTCGCCGGTCCGGCAGCCGCAACTCCCTCTGGAAGCTGTGGAATTACTGTGTGCATCCCGTGAAAGCGGCGGGGAGGCCGCGGGCCGGTCAGGGCTGAGATCGACCAGAACCCGCCCATGCCCCACGGCTCGGTGTGCAGCGGGTCAGGCCTCCGGCCCGGTGCCGGTGTTCCGGGTCACCGCACCCGCCCGGTCCAGCAGCCCCGTCCGCGCCGCCAGCGCCGCCGCCTCCAGGCGGGAGCCCACGCCCAGCTTCATCAGGACCCGCTGGACGTGCGTGCGGGCCGTCGAGGGGGCGATGTTCATGCCCGCCGCGATCAGGCGTGTGTCCTCGCCGTCCGCGACGCGGACCAGGACCTCGACCTCGCGGGGGGTGAGCATCGACAGCAACCGCTGCCCCTCGTCGTCCGGTTGGGCCGCCGGGTTGAGCAGCTCGCTGAAGGCCCCCTGCAGCAGCCCCGGGGCCACCGCCGCCTCCCCCGCCCGCGCCTTCATGATCGCCCGCTCGACCCCCTCGATGCGCTCGTCGTGCCGGACGTAGCCGGAGGCCCCCGCCGCGAACGCCGCCGCGATGCCGCGCGGGCTCGGAACCGGTCCCAGCACCAGCACGGCCACCTGCGGCCGCTCCCGCTTGATCCGCACCACCGGGTCGAAGATCCCCGGCTCCGCCGGCGCGGCCGTCCCCAGCAGGCACACCTCCGGCGCCCGCGTGATCACCAGCTCCGCCGCGCCCGCCGCCGGCGCCGCCGCGGCCAGCACCCGGTGGCCCCGCAGCTTCAGCGCCGAGGCCAGCGCTTCCGCCAGCAGTCGGTGGTCGTCGACCACCATGAGCCGCACTCCCATCGGCAACCCCCCAGTCACCCCAGTCCCCCCGATGGAAGCCCCCCGGCCTCCCCGCCGTCATGCCCCCGGAAGCTACACGCTTGTTCGACGTTGCGCTCCCCCTACCCGTGAGAATCGCCCCGGATCGCCGAAATTCCTCGCATTCGAGGTTGACTGAGCCAAACGCGAACGGTCCCGCCCCTGAACAGGGACGGGACCGTACAGGCCACCAGTCGGTCAGCAGCCGATCACCACCGTGCGGATGATCGACCACTGATCACCAGCCGGTCGGAAACCGATCACCCGGTGCCGAAGCCGACCGCGAGGTATTCCTTGTCGCTGATGCCGGACCGCTTGCTCGCGTACACCTTGGACATGTATAGGCGCCCGTCGCCGTAGAGGAACTCGGCGTACTCCGGCGACATGCTGGTCTCCACGTCGCGCACCTGGTCCGTCGCGGGGTTCTCCAGCAGCGTCGTCTGCTTGAAGCTGCTGCCGTCGATGCTGACGACCTGACCGCCCTTGTCGTACGGCGGCCGCTTGTACGCGAGGAGGTTGCCGCCGTCCATGCGCAGCGGCGAGATCGTGTAGCCGTCCCCGGCGTCGGCCCGTCCACCGGTCTGCTTGCCGGTGGCGAGGTCGAAGGCGACGATCTCGTTGGTCTGGCTGTACTTGCCGGTCCCGTCGTGCTCCTCGGTCGGCAGGTAGAGCCGGTCGTTGCCGACGGCCAGCAGGGTGCAGGCCTCGATGCGGGTGATGCCCTCGCAGCGGGCCGCGAACTGCTCGCCCGGCGCGGAGATGCGGGTGCGCAGCTCGCCGGTCTTGTTGTCGATGGAGAAGAAGTCCGAGATGCCGCTGCCGTCGCCGGCGGAGTCGCCGACGTCGGCGGCCACCACGAGCGGGTTGGTCGACACGATGCTGGCGTACTCGATGCCCCGGGTCATCTTGTACTCCGAGATCACCTTCCCGGACTTCGGGTCGATGGTCTGGATGTGCAGCTGCCGCTGGGAGTACGAACCGCACTTGCGCACCGCGACCAGCTTCTCGCCGCCGCCGTACCCGGCGTCGTAGCAGGAGTCGGAAGGCTTCGGGCTCCACAGGAGCTTGCCGGACACGTCGAAGGCGGCGCCGCCGCTGGTGCTGCCGACGGCGACGGTCTTCCCGCTGATGGTGATGTTGTCGAACGTGATCGGCCGGTCACCGGTCTTGACGGTCTTGGTCCACAGCTCCTTGCCCGCGTCGAGGTCGATCAGCGCGACCTGGCTGCACCCGTGCGAGGGGTCGGCCTTGGTCGGCATCGCGGGCTGGTAGATGATCGCCGTCAGGTTGTCGTCGGTGACCTGGCGGCTGGCCTGGCAGACCGGGCCGTCCAGCGGGATCTTCCACAGCTCCTCGCCCTTGTCACGGTCGTAGCCGACGATCTGGGCGATGCCGCTCTTGACGTAGGCCTTGTCGGTGAGCCACGAGCCGGAGACGACGACCGTGCTGTCGTTCTTCACCTCGGGCGCCGGGACCTGGAAGAGGACCTTGGCGGCCGGGTCGGACGGGGCCTTCTCCTTGCCGCCGGAGCCGCCGCCCTTGCCCTCGGTCGTGCCACCGGTGGCACCGCCGGAGTTCGCGGTGTCGTCCTTCCCGCCGTCGTCCTTGGTCGAGGAGTACCAGACACCGCCGCCGATGATCAGGGCGATCGCCACGACCGCGGCGACGATGATCGCGACCTGGGCGTTGAACTTCCCGCCGCCGCCGGGCTGTCCGGGCTGCGGCTGGAGCGGCACGGTCGGCTGCGGGTAGCCGTACCCGGGCTGCTGCCCGTATCCCGGCTGGCCGTAGCCGGGCTGGCCCGGCTGTCCGTACCCGGGCTGGCCGTACGGGCCCGGCTGCTGACCGGGGTAGCCGTAGCCGGGCGGCGCCTGCGGCGGCTGGGGCGCCTGCGGGTAGCCGTACCCGGGCTGCGGCTGGGGCGGCCCGGGCGGGGGCGACTGCGGCGCCGGCGGCGGAGGCGTCTGCGGTGCCTGCGGGGGCTGGGGTGCCTGCGGGGGCTGGGGTGCCTGCGGGTAGCCGTAGCCAGGCTGGGGGTTCTTGGTCAGGTCCGGGCCACCCGAGGGCGGCGGGGTCTGCGGCGGCTGGTCCTGGGGCGGCTGGTCCTGGGGCGGTCCGAAGCCGCCCCCCTGCGGGGGCTGCTGCGGCGGCGGGGGCTGGCTCATGACGTGAGTACCTCGGGGAAGGGGACGGTCGGCGGGGACGAACGCGCGAAGGAAGGGGGAAGCGCGGGGGGAAGTGTCACTTGCCGTAGGCGAGCATCAACTTCTCCTTCGTGTCGTCGTTCCCGCTCAGCCGGGTCGTCGAGATGTAGAAGCGCCCGTCGACCCAGTCGATGTCCTTGGAGAAGAACCCGTTCTCCAAGTCCGCGACGCCCTGCGGGTTCTGCAGCAGCTTGGCGGGCTCGCGGCTGCCGCCGCCGGTGGGGATGGCGACGACCTGGCCGCCCGCGTCGTACGACGGCTCCACGTAGGCGATGAGCTTGCCGTTCTCGACCTTCATCGGCAGCATCGATTCGTCGGCCGGGGACTTCACCCGCCACTTCTCCTTGCCGTCGGCGAGGTTGACGGCGACGATCTCGTTGGCGCCGGTGGTCGCCTTCGTCGGCAGGTAGAGCGTGTCGGCGTCGGCGGCGACGCCCTGGCAGCCCGTGAGATCGCGCTCCAGGATGGCCCAGCCGCACTCGGGGGCGAAGTCCTCGTCGAAGCCGACCTGCGAGCGGAACTTGCCGCCCGAGGTGAAGGTGGAGATGTTCCAGGCCTTCTTGTCCTCGTTGGTGCTGTAGACGACCAGCGGGCTCACCGAGTAGGTGCGCGCGACCCGCCAGCCCTTGTCGAACGGCTGGGTCCACAGGGCCTTGCCGGTCTTCGGGTCGAGCTCCTGGACCTCGTCGTGCGCGTTGTCGCTGCCGGCACCGCAGGAGGAGACGGCGATCAGCTTCTCGCCGCCGGCGAACGCGGTGGGGAAGCAGGCGCTGCCGTACTTCTTCTTGTCGAAGAGCTTGTCGCCGCTGGTGACGTCGTAGGCCGTGCCGGACTGGGAGCGGCCCACCATCAGCGTCTTGCCCGTGATGGACAGCTCGACGGAGAGCGTGGAGTCGAACAGGGCGCCCTCGGCGACCTCCTGCTTCCAGCCCTTCTCACCGGTGGCGAGGTCGATCTCCTGGAGCTGGTTGCACTTGGCGCGGTCGCTGCTGCCGCTCATGTACGCGACGACGATCTTGTCGTCGTCCGTCTTCTGCGGGGTCGTCGCGCAGATCTTCTGCGGGAAGGTGATGGCGTCCCAGGTGGGCTTGCCGTCGCCGACGTCGTAGGCGAAGAGCTGCTTGTACGCCGCCTTCACGGCCGTCTTGTCGGTGATCCACATGCCGTCGGCGTCGGCGCCGCGGCCGGGGGCGTCGGGCGCCTCCTTGTACCAGAGGACCTTGGCCTCGCCGGCCTGGCGGCCCTCGTTGAGGTTCTCCGGGTCCTCGCCGCCGTCGCCGCTGCCGTCACCGGGGTTGACCGGGTCGGAGCCGCCCTGCTTGGCGTCGTCGCTCTGCTGGGCGACGGGCTTCTTCTTGCCCTTGCCGCCGTCGTCACCGCCGGCGACGGCCCAGACGGTGCCGGCGACGACGAGCAGCACGGCCACGGCCGCACCGATGATCACGGCGGGCTTGCCCTTGAAGGGGTTGCCCGAGCCGCCCCCGGGCGGGGTGCCGGGCGCGCCCGGGTACTGGGGCTGGGTCGGGTAGCCGTAGCCGGGCTGGGCGTACGGGCCGGGCTGCTGCGGAGGCTGCTGGGGAGAGCCGTATCCGGGCTGCTGCGGATAGCCGTACCCGGGCTGCGGCGGTCCCTGCGGGGGCGGCGGCGTCTGGGGCGCGCCCTGGGGCGGTGGCGGGGTCTGCGGCGCCCCGAAGCCACCACCTTGCGGCGGCGGGTCCTGCGGTGCTCCAAAACCACCGTGCGGTGGCTGACTGGGCGGCTGAGTCATCAGTCGCTTCCCCCGTTCACTCACTGATTTTTAGCCACGCCCTGAGGTACGCGATGGGCTCAGAGTCGCTTCATAAAGTTCTAAGACGGCTCTTTCTATCACCCCGTTCCCACAAGGGAGCGGGCCGTCCCAACCCCTGTTCCCAAGGGAGGACCGGCCCGTGATGCCGCCGTTACGCGCCTTCACGCACCCTTCACGCGTCCTCGGCGAGTTCCAGCCACCGCATTTCGAGCTCCTCGCGCTGACCAGCCAACTCGCGCAGCTCGGCGTCCAGTTCGGCCACCTTCGCGAAGTCCGTGGCGTTTTCGGCGATGTGTGCGTGGAGCTTGGCCTCCTTCTCGGAGACCTTGTCGAGCTGCCGCTCGATCTTCTGCAGCTCCTTCTTGGCGGCGCGCTGGTCCTGCGCGCTCCTCTCGGGGGCCGCGGACTGCTGCGGCGCGGCGGCGGGCGAGGAGGCGGCGGCGGCCTCCTCCATGCGCTGCCGCCGCTCCAGGTACTCGTCGATGCCGCGCGGCAGCATCCGCAGGGCGCCGTCGCCGAGCAGCGCGAACACCCGGTCGGTGGTGCGCTCGATGAAGAACCGGTCGTGGGAGATGACGATCATCGAGCCGGGCCAGCCGTCGAGGACGTCCTCCAGCTGGTTCAGGGTCTCGATGTCGAGGTCGTTGGTGGGCTCGTCGAGGAAGAGGACGTTGGGCTCGTCCATCAGCAGGCGCAGCAGCTGGAGCCTGCGGCGCTCACCGCCGGACAGGTCGCCGACCGGCGTCCACTGCTTCTCCTTGGTGAAGCCGAACGTCTCGCACAGCTGACCGGCCGTCATCTCGCGCCCCTTGCCGAGGTCGACGCGCTCGCGCACCTGCTGCACGGCCTCCAGCACGCGTGTGGCCGGGTCGAGTTCGGCGACCTCCTGGGAGAGGTAGGCCAGCTTGACGGTCTTGCCGACGCGGACGCGGCCGGCCGCGGGCTGGGTCTCGCCGTCGCTGCGGGCCGCGTCGGCCATGGCCCGCAGCAGGGAGGTCTTGCCGGCGCCGTTGACCCCGACGAGGCCGATCCGGTCGCCGGGGCCGAGCTGCCAGGTGACGTGCTCGAGGAGGACCTTGGGGCCCGCCTGGACGGTGATGTCCTCCAGGTCGAACACGGTCTTGCCGAGCCGCGAGGACGCGAACTTCATCAGTTCGCTGCTGTCCCGGGGCGGCGGCACGTCCGCGATGAGTTCGTTGGCGGCCTCGACGCGGAAGCGCGGCTTGGACGTCCGGGCCGGTGCCCCGCGGCGCAGCCAGGCCAGCTCCTTGCGGACGAGGTTCTGCCGCTTGGCCTCCTCGGTGGCGGCGATGCGCTCGCGCTCGGCCCGGGCGAAGACGTAGTCGGAGTAGCCGCCCTCGTACTCGTAGACCGAGCCGCGCTGGACGTCCCACATGCGGGTGCAGACCTGGTCCAGGAACCAGCGGTCGTGGGTGACGCAGACGAGCGCGGAGCGGCGGTTCTGCAGGTGCCGGGCGAGCCAGGCGATGCCCTCGACGTCGAGGTGGTTGGTCGGCTCGTCGAGGACGAGCAGGTCCTGCTCCTCGATGAGCAGCTTGGCCAGCGCGATACGGCGGCGCTCACCGCCGGAGAGCGGGCCGATGACGGTGTCGAGTCCCTTGGGGAACCCGGGCAGGTCCAGCCCGCCGAACAGGCCGGTCAGCACGTCCCGGACCTTGGCGTTGCCCGCCCACTCGTGGTCGGCCATGTCGCCGATGACCTCGTGGCGGACGGTGGCGGCGGGGTCGAGGGAGTCGTGCTGGGTGAGCACGCCGAGGCGGAGCCCGCCGGAGTGCGTCACCCGCCCGGTGTCGGCGCCCTCCTGCTTGGCGAGCATGCGGATCAGCGTGGTCTTGCCGTCCCCGTTGCGCCCCACGACCCCGATCCGGTCCCCCTCGGAGACGCCGAGGGAGACACCGTCGAGCAGGGCGCGGGTGCCGTACACCTTGCTGACGTTCTCGACATTGACCAGGTTGACGGCCATTTCTCTCCTGACAGGGGGGACGATCGACCCTCCAGGGTAGTCGGGCGGCGGGGTGCCGCGGCCGGGGTGCTCAGGAGCGGGCCGGGGCCTCCCGGCGGGGCCGGTGCCGCCGCACGTCCCGGAGCGTCTCGTGCGTCCGCTCCGCCCGCCGCGGGCCGTCGTCCCCGGACGGGCATCGGCCCACTCTCCGTCCACCCCGGGCCGTCGCCCCGGACAGGCATCGCGCCACTCTCCGCCCGTCGCCGGCCATCGCCGCGGACGGACATCGCCCCACTCCCCGCCCGCCATCGGCCATCGCCGCGGACGGACATCGCCCCACTCCCCGCCCGCCATCGGCCATCGCCGCGGACGGACATCGCCCCACTCCCCGCCCGCCATCGGCCAT